>JAGBCX010000041.1 GCA_017937805.1 Alistipes sp.
CCTCTATGAGCAAACTAAAAAGGATATGGTGCTGATTGGCCTGTTCGCCGTGCTGGCTATTGTTATCGCACTGATGGGAGTCTTTGGTATTGTGATGTTCGAGACGCAACACCGCCGCTCGGAGATTGCTGTTCGCAAGGTCTATGGCGCAACGACAAGCCAGATTGTCGAGATGCTTAACCTGCGCTATGTGTGGATTGTCGGAGGTTGCTTTGTGGTGGCAGCACCCGTGGCGTGGTATATCACCTCACGCTGGTTGGAGTCGTTCGCCAACCGCATTTCACAGCCGTGGTGGCTCTATATCGCAGCCCTCGTCGTTGTCCTCGCCGTTACGGTCGGTCTTGTAACCATCCGCTCGTGGAAGGCTGCTACCGAGAATCCTGCCGATGTCGTTAAATCAAACTAAGAGCCTATGTTCTGGAGAAACTTTATAACACTACTACGCCGTTATACGGCATCATCGTTACTCAACATTGTGGGTATGGCGATAGCCTTTGCTGCGGTATATCTTATTGCCGTGCAGGTAAATTTTGACCTATCATACAACCGTGTTATTAAAAACTCGGAGCGAATCTATCGCCTTGAATATCCAAATGAGGCAGGCTCAGGTCGTTGGGAGCACACTTGGAATAGACAATACCCCGACAACCTTGTTGCCTCTTGCCCCGAAGTAGAGGCGGCAGGCTCACTCAACATTGATGTGTATGTTTCACAGCGAGAGTATTCGCATAAGCGAAATGCTACAATCGAAAACATAACACTCGAAATTGCTGGCGCAGAGCGTGATGGTTTGGAGGTATTCCCATTTGAGTGGGTTGCAGGAGGTATCGAGGATTTTATCGATGTGGTAGACAACAGTAGTGCAAGTGTTCTTGTTATATCTGAATCAGCCGCCAAGCGTTATAACCTTGAGGTCGGAGATGGACTTCACATCGGTCGTGGCGCAACGTCTAATGGTATTCGCACCATTGTGGGTATCTACAAAGATTTCCCTGAGCCTTCGTCGCTTTCTCATTTAGATGGGTGGTATAATCTATCCCATCAAGCAACGACAAGCGAGAACAATTGGACAGACCCCTATTATGTTCGCCTACAGGAAGGGGCATCTGCTGAAGCCGTTGAGAAACAAATGCTCGACTTTGTTATTGAGGATAACCGCAAGTCTGGACTATCGGAAGAGGATATAGCGAACATAATAGACAGAGCGCAACCTCGCCTTACACCTATTGCAGATCTATACTTTATTGAGGATGCGCAGCCAGAGTGGTATCACGGCAGTCGCACAACGACCTATACGCTGATTGCCATTGCTGTGCTTATTCTCGTTATCTCGTTTATCAACTTTGTAAACTTCTTCTTTGCGTTGATACCAAGCCGAATCCGTGCAGTGAACAACTACAAAATCTTTGGTGCACCTACTGCAAAATTGCGCCTGAATTTCCTCTTTGAAACGGTAGGTTTGATCCTCGTTTCGTTGTTTGGTGCAGCTGTTATTGTCGTGCTCTTTGCCGATACGCCACTCAAAGAGTATATCTCAACTTCGGTTGCTATTGATGAAAATTGGTTGCTGGCAGGCGCTATCGCTTTGGGCGTGATTCTCTTTGGCGTGGTGGTATCGCTCTATCCTGCGTGGTATATTACCAAGTTCTCACCCGCATTTGTTATCAAGGGAGATTTCTCGGCCTCAAAGTCTGGCCGCATCTTGCGCTATACGCTTGTAGGTATACAGTTTACCATCTCTATTACGCTTATTATCTGCTCACTATTCATATATCGACAACATCAATATATGCTCTCGCGTGATATGGGATTCGATAAGGAGAATTTGCTTACAGTCGATGTGCCCTATGAATCTATCTCCAAATTCTCTATGAGTGGTGTAGAGCAGACACGCCGCAACGCATTTATTGATAAGCTAAAGGAGAATCCACAAATCAAGGATGTGGCTTTTGGTAGTGGTGTAATGGTAAGTGATGCTAACCTCGATGGAAATTTCCAAACCGTATCAGATGATGGTTCACTTATTGAATTTACATCATACCCTGTATCGTATAACTTTTTGGAGGTTATGGGGATAGATATAGTCGATGGTCGTAACTTCTCGCCATCGGATGAGGCATCTGAAACTGGCGCACTAATTTTCAATCAGAATGCAAGCCGTAATTTTGGACTTACGACAGATATGAGTCTCTACGGACACCTACATCAGCAAAAAACCAATATAGTTGGTATCTGCGAGGATTTCGACTTCCTCTCTGCACAACACAGCGTTGCACCCTTTGCCTTTGTTGTCTACGGTAAGCGTGTTTACACCTTCCCTTGCCACGCCTATATCCGTACCGTGGCAGGAGCTGACATTGCCGAGGTGCGAAAGTATATCTTCGATACGATTATGGAGTTCGCTCCCAATGCCGACCCCGAGAAGGTCGAGGTAAAATTCTTCGACAACGAGTTGGAGATGGTATATCAGCGCGAGGATAAGCTCTCGACACTCGTTACTTTGTTCTCATTCCTTTCGATTGTGATTTCGATTATCGGAGTCTTTGGCTTGGTACTCTTCGAAACGCAGTATCGCCGAAGAGAGATTGCAATTCGAAGAGTTTATGGAGCATCGTTCAGTGGTATATTGACTCTTTTTAACCTAAAATATGTCTGCATAGTGGCTATTTGCTCGGCGATAGCCATACCGCTAAGCTATTATGTA
>JAGBCX010000042.1 GCA_017937805.1 Alistipes sp.
AATAAAAATTGGGGCTGTTTTTACAGACCCCCTCCGCTTCGCTCGTCCCCCTGGCTCAGGGGGACAAATTGTCAAACTTCTATTTCCTCCCCTAAGTTAGGGGAGGTGCCCATTGGGCGGTGGGGTCTGTCGCTATATATTATCTTTCAACGACCCGAAATTATGCGATTCCGTAAATAAGCAGAGGTGTCTTTCCCAAAAAGATGATGTCCGAAAGTCTGGGAAACTTTCGGACATCCGATGTTAGGTTAGTTAGGTTAATGAGCAAGTGGGGAACCCCACATTTGTACTGCAAAGGTACAGCAATTTTTTATACTTCCAAATTTTTTGTGATAAATTTTTACAAAAAAGTGCGATTTTGCTAAAAATTTTAATCAAATTGCGGAGTATAGTTTATAATCGTAATTAATTAAAAATTTTAATAACTCGTCGCTTTTTTGCCGTTTTCCTCTGCAAATACGCTGCGCAGGCCCTTCGCTGCTCGTTTATCTGCCAACCTGTTGCTTGCAAAAACTGTTATTTCACAGTCTCGTTGATAAGTGCAGCCAAACGGCAACTTGCCTTGACCATCTGCTCGTAGTTTACATCGTCCATAATGCGGAAATCGCCAAACGATACAACCTTGTCGGGACGGCACATATCGAGATAGTGCGCAGCCATCTTGCCGCTCTCGGTTGCCCAATCTTCCAAAGTACCTTTGCTGAACTCGGCAAAGCGGTTGCCCAAGTAGATTCTGAAATCGTGAGCTCTGTACTTCGCAGAGAAGCCATTAGGGTAGTTGCAGTAGTTTCTCCACTTCTTCGACCATCTTGCCTTGGTAGTGGTAAACTTCTTCTTTCCGATCTCGCTGGTGTAGGTCAGGAATGTGAAGTCATCCTGCGAGAGCGGAATATTTGCGATGCGGACATTCGCCATAGTGTGCATATCGCACATGAGGTTGATGATTGTGCGCAGTGCCGCAGTAACCTCTGCCGGAGATGCCGACTCGTGCTTGCGAACAACGCCCAAAGCTCTTACGATCTCGCCATAGGCGTCGTTTTTCTTCGCCTTTGGTTGGAACTTCTTGTTGAGGTGCAGATAGTGAATCTCCTCGGTATGCTTCGCTTTCTTTGCCTTTTCGAGAGCGTAGAGATACTGAACATCATCGCCGTAGCGATTGCCGAGATACTTGTCGAACACGCCCTTTGCCTTCGGCGTGAGATTCTCGCTTGCCAAGATAACAACGGCCTCCTCGCAATGCTTAATCCAGGCATTTGCGACCGATACGCTCATTACGAGCATCAACAATAGAACTATCTTTTTCATAATATATTACTTGTTAAAAACCTGAATATTCTTATCCGAAAATATGGTGTTCAAGATATGCGCAAGACGATATGCACCCTTCACGGCAGCCTCGTCGGCCAAGGCGTATACCTCCTTCTTCTGCTCCTTTGTCAACTTTGCAACATCGGTATCCTTCGGAGTGATTTTGCGAGCGCGATGACCGAACTGAACCAATTCGCGTCCCCAATCTTCGAGAGTGCCGCCCTGAATCTTCTTGATCTCCTCCGGAGAGTAGGTGTCGATCTTAGCCGCAAACTTCTCGTAAGTCCACTTTCTGCGCTCGAACGAGCCTAACGATCCATCCCAGAAGGTGTGGAAATTGTACTTCTTGCCATTCTTGTAGAGCGAGTATCGATACTGTGGGAAGTGCTCTTTCGAGAAGTTGTTGTGAGCTGGGCAGTGCATATCGCCCACATAGTGTACCATGTTGATAAGTCGCTGGCGCACAACCGAGTCGGGAAGGTTCTTGTACTTGCCGTCGCCCAACTCTGCCAAGGCATTAACAAGGTGGCCCATAACTTTACCTGCGGGTTTGCCGCTCTTGAAATCGTAATTTACGCCGTCTGCCATAGCAGTTCCCGAGTGGGCGTTGTTGACATCCTCGAAAATTGCGGAACCACGCCAACGATCCATCCACGATGCGTAGAACGGAAGAGTGTGGCGAAGATAGTGGTAGCACTTTGCCTTTGCCTCGGGCGTAAGGTGCTGCTCGGCAATGTAGGCGATAGTGCCATGAGGTAAATTACTCCATGCCATTGCATTTTGCGCCCATAGCATGGATGCAATGGTAAATGTAAAGATTAAAAATTTTTTCATAACATAATATGTTTAATGGTTAAAAAGTAGTTCTGCGGGTATTGACACAACCCCATTGTTGCGGTTGTCCGATTTTATACTATATATTTATATATATTATGTGATATTTTTTTGTGCAGCAACTCGAAAAAATGCGAATTGCAAATAATTGGAAATAGTGGTGGTGCCAAAACTAAATTTTTGGTAATTACACCACAAAGATAGTTTATAAATTTGAATGTTGCAAAAGAAAAAGGGGCGATAATTGCCAAATAAACTCATCGCAGAAGTGCTGAATAAAATATTTAATAATTTGAATAAATTTGTTCGGCGAGTGGTGGCCGGCGGGTTGAAAAACGGTTGCAAAAAAATCTTGCAACCGTGATAATGTAATAAAATTTTTTCGTACCTTTGGGGGTATGAATAGGGAGAAACTGATTTTTTTGACTAACGATGACAGCTATCGCAGTAAGGGATTTGCTGCTGCCATTGAGGTTGCGCGACAGTTTGGTCGTGTGATAGCGATTGCGCCAGAGGCTCCGCAGAGCGGTATGAGCCAGGCGATTACAATCTACAATCCGCTCTTTCTTCGCAAGGTGCGTGACGAGGAGGATGTAACGGTCTATTCGCTGAGTGGCACACCTGTCGATTGTGTGAAGATGGCATTCGATCACCTCTTCCGCGACACGAAGGTCGATCTTGTGCTTTCGGGAATAAATCATGGCTCCAATGCGGCGGTGAATGTTCTCTACTCGGGAACTATGGGCGCAGCGATTGAGGGTGCATTCTACAATATTCCGAGCGTCGGACTCTCGCTCACCGACCACGATCTCGATGCCGATTTCGAGGGGGCAGTGAAGTATGGCGCGCAGATCGTCGGCAAGGTGCTCGAAGGTGATTTGCCATTACCGCTTTGTCTGAATGTAAATGTTCCAAATGTTCCATGCGATGAGATTAAGGGTATTCGCCTTGCCCGTCAGACCAAGGGCTATTGGCGCGAGGAGTTCTTCCGACGCACCGACCCGCACGGACGCGATTACTTCTGGCTTACGGGAGCCTTCTCCAACGCAGAGCCCGAGTCGGAGGATACCGACGAGTGGGCATTGGCAAATGGTTATGTTTCGGTGGTGCCTATACAGGTTGATTTGACCGCATACAAACAGATGGAACAACTGAAAAAGATTCTGTAAAAGTGTATGTTTAGTCTTTGGTTAGAGGTTGCGATGGGTATAATTATGGCGAGCGAGTTGTTGGCCATTTTCTACGCAGCGCACCTTATCCGAAAGACCAAGTATAATGTGATATGGACGCTCTGCATAGTGGGTTTCGCAATCTCATTTACGCAGAATCTGCTCTATATCTGCCTTCCTCATGGGCTCAATCAAGAGCTCTTCATCCTGCTCGATGTACTGGTGTCGTTTTGTATCGTGGTGGCGGTGCTCTTTGCCAATAGATTGGTAAACCATGTCGATCGTCTGATTTACGAGCGTTCGATATTCAGCAAACGACTCCTCTCGGCGGTGTTGCGTACCGAGGAGCGTTCGCGTTCGCAATTTGCAAAGGAGCTGCACGACGGCATGGG
>JAGBCX010000043.1 GCA_017937805.1 Alistipes sp.
AAAAAAAGAATTAATTAAATCTTAGCTCTTATCTCAAAGGTATTGTTTTGAAATATCACTTCTTGCGAAGTGAAGGAAAACTTATTTAGCTGCTCAAATACCTCAAAGAACGCATTCTATTTGATTGGTCGCAATCTCTTTTCGAGATGCCCCGCTCTTTCTGTTTTGGGTAGGGCTTTTATCATTCGCCCTCCTCGTTTTTGCCCCCTCGCTGTTTTATTAGCGCGAAAGTGGTGCAAAGGTAAAGTGTTTTTTTGTAACCTCCAAATTTTTCGGAAACTTTTTTCAAAAAATTTTTCAGAACCCCTCTCTTGCCACTCTCAAACACCATTTTCAGGTGCGAAAGCGGGTGCAAAGTAACGGCAAAAAAATGACACTTCCAAATGTTTTTAGCACTTTTTTCTACAATTTTTAAGCCTTTTCTTGCACCATCTTCGTTATCAACAACTTACAAGTAAAGATTTTTTCAAAAAATTTAATAACTAATATGAAGGCAGGGATAAAATGGGGATAATAAGGGGCGTTAGGGGAATTTAGAGAATTTAGGGAAATCCTATTTTCTATCTCCTATTTCCTCGCAGCACTCGTTGAGCAACTCCTCGCAAGCCTCTTCGAGCATATTGATAACGAGGTAGAAGCCCTCACGACCTTCGTAGTATGGGTCGGGAACATAGTCGTAGGCAGTGCGGTAGGTTGTAAAGTAGTCGCGCATACGATACACCTTATTTATATGCGCGCGCACGGGCGCAAGGCGACAAACACGCTCGTAGTTGCTATCGTCCATAACCACTATGCGGTCGAAATCGTCAAAATCCGACACTCGAAATGGGCGTGAGCGATGGGTAAGGCAGTAGCCTCTGCAATGTGCCGCCTCACGCATACGAGGGTCTGCCAACTCGCCTGCGTGTCCCGAATAGGTGCCTGCGGAATCTATCTCAAACTGCTCCGCCAAGCCCTTTGCAAAGACTTTCTGGCGAAAAACCTCCTCCGCCATCGGCGAACGGCAGATATTTCCAAGGCAGACAAATAAAATTCGTTGTTTCATCACTTATTGTCAATTATTAAAACGCCTCATTGAATGAGAACACTGCGCCATGGATAAGTCTACCACAGCGGTCGCGCGAGCCAAAGCCGTAATCGAAGCGAATATTCAGACCGTGCTTTAAGGCATAGCGCAGACCTACACCATAAGTCGGTAAAGTTTTATGCCAATCAAACGAGCCAAATGTAGAGAAGACATTGCCTACGCCACCCCATGCTACTGCGCCGAAGCCTTTATATATCTTTTGGCGCAACTCCGCCTGCAAAGTTACAACGCACAAATCATTAAAGCGGCCTGCATAGTAGCCACGAATCGACGAGCTAAGCGTTGCATTATACACCCAAGGTGTTCCCTGGCTATTGACCTCGCCCTGCAAATCAAAGGCGAGTATAGCCCCTTTCCATAGTCGCTGATAATAATTAGCCATCAAACGACCACTCCAAAGTGTTTTACCGATATTGCTCATTCCCTTCGGGCGCACCTTGCCTTGAAGGGCAATATAGACACCTCGTTGCGGTGCAGAGATTACATCACGAGTGTCATACTCCACAAAGAGCGATATGCCCGTAGCATTATACAACACACCCTCGCCACCAAGGAGCGACACTAACGCCTCCTGCGAAGTATATTTACCACCGAACTTACCAAAGTGATAATTATAGTCAGCACCAACACCAGCATAGAGTCCTTTTGTAATTTTCTGCAAAAATTTACCCTCTATAATACAACGTGATGCGAGATATTTTATTGCTCCATTCGTCATTGCCGCATCGTAGCCTACACCCCAGAAAGAGGTCGGCATCGAATAAAATTCGGCATTATAGACGATGCGTTGGTTGTCGTTTCGGAAGATATTATTTCCTTTTACACCAACCCTATAAAAACCTGTAAGCGAAGCGGTTGCGTAGAGCGAGAAGTCCGATGCAGGGATATTGCGGTTTTTCTTGTCAAGGCGATACATTCCGGTTGCCATAACCACCAAACCTGCCGAAGTCGAAGGTGTGTAGTATATTGACGGCACAAAAGCCATATCGACCTTGCGCTCAAAGCTTTGGTCGGTAGCGCTATCAGCAACATATTTCGCAAATTTGCGCCACCCATCACCACTCTGCTTTTTTGTGGAGGTATTCTCTATTGGCGTATACCTATATGCAACAGTATCCCTGCCCGTGACAAGGATACTATCTTTTTGCGCCATTGCATCTGCACAAAGCAAAATAAGCAACGCAAATAGTATGGCAATACGCCTAAACATTATTTAGTTACGATACTTGTTTACTATCTCGTAAAAGTTTGCAATGCCCATATCATCAAGGTCCTCCTTGGCGCAATATACCAATTCTCCCTCTTTCGACACAATCATAATGACGAACTTATTGTTACAGTCGCCTAATCCCCACTGCTTTTTCAGGAGTTGCTGGTCGTCATCAAGAATTGTTGCGCCATTCTTCTCGGCACGCTTGCGAGCCATATTGCGCACCATATTCTTCGGAAGTCCTGTATCCGGAAAGTTCATCACACCAAATCCTCGAATAGCAGGACCTGCTGCAAGACCATTCTCCTCCAACTCATCGGAGAGTTTTTTGTTTGCACCACCCTTCAAATAGCTATCGGGATCGACATAGAAAATCAAGAGATTTTTCTCTCCAAACTCAGGAAGTGTTACCGAATTTCCTGCAATGTCTTTAATTGTTAGGTTCTCAACCTTGCGAGGCAACGAAAGTTCCTGAGCCTCAACCGATATTGCTACAAACATTGCAGCCAACAATAGAAAGATTTTTTTCATTTTCGTATTAGTTTTTACTCTTTATCGCCACAAATATAAGAAAACTTTTTAGAATTTTACATTTTTATATTTGCGATTGAGCCGATACTCCAAGCCGTACCTTCCACTACCCGACACAACAAGCGTGATATATATACCTATGTATAATATTTGTCGCTCCACACCGAGCCACCCAAGCGATGGGTAGATGATAAATATCTCGACAAACATGCCGAGTGCCATAATAAATGCCGCAAAACGAGTACCCCACCCCAAAATGAGCATAACGGCAAAAATGGCTTCAAGGGCGGTAAATATGACAAATGTGGCCCAACTGCTCTCAAATAAAAGTGCGGGATAGCCCGTAAGCACAAAGTTGTAGGTTTGCAACTTGTCGATGATATGCAGGGCGATAAGCACTCCGACAAATAGTCGCAAAAAGAGAATGGCGCGGTCGATAAAGCGATAGTCGCGCAATATTTCAAGAAGTTGTTTCATCATAGCAACTCCCCTTCTTCACAATTATTGCGCCAAAAAGAGCTCGTCAGAACGATTGTATAAAAAAACAGACACACCTCGAAAAGTGTGTCTATCTTTTTGCAAGTAGCGTAGGAACTAGTGCTTTGCAGCCTCTACAGAAACCTTGCGGAACTCCTTCAAGAGCTTCGAGAGCTCCAATGCAGCCTTACGAGCGCGAGTACCTGCAGCCTTGTTGTTCTTCTCTACCTGAGCAGCAGCGTTTGCCTGAAAAGCAGCAACCTGTGCGTTGATCTGATCTACTAATGCCTTCATAACTTTATACTTTTAGTGTTAATGGTTTATGATACAAATGTAATTCTTTTTTTTAACAAAACAAATTTTTTTTGAAATAAATCACCAAAAAATCACATTTTCAGGCATTTATTCACCATATAGGTATATTTTTTGTGTTTTTGGTGAGCAAATAACGATGTTTCTTACAAAAATATTCGACTATGTGCTACAAATCAAAAATCTCAATTTTATTGCTTATTGCAACTATATCAGTCTCTTGCAAGCAACATAGCAAGAACTATTCCGAGCCTTTTGCCATAGAGGTCGCAACCGTAAAAGGTGAGAAATTACCCTACACAAAAGAGTTTATCGCTCCGATTGCCGCCAACTATTCGGCAACCGTTCAACCTAGAATTTCGGGATTTCTTGTGGCAACATCTTTCAAGAATGGTATGCCCGTAAAAAAGGGGCAACTTATATTCACCCTTGATGATGCCCCGCAGCGTGCCAATCTTTTAGCCGCAGAGGCTTCGCTATCCTCCGCCAAAGCAAAGGCTACCGAGGCAAAGCGCAACTACGAACGAGCCATTCCGCTGGCACGCATAAATGCCATTTCCCAGACACAACTCGACCAATACACTGCCGAAAACCTCGCCGCGATAGCATCGGTCAAATCGGCAAAACAGAACTTGCGCAATGCACAACTTGACGAGAGTTACACGCGCATATACGCACCAATAAGTGGTATTATCTCCTCTTCGGCCGCTACCGTAGGCGATTACATTGGCCCGGGTACACAATTTTCGATACTTACCACCATACAGAGCATCGACACCATAGGCGTTGATTTGGCTATTCCGATGAGTGAATATCTTGCTGTCTCAGGGCGCAACGCTTTTTCGTACGACAACGCATCTCTGCTTTCCGACATCAGTTTGAGGGTAGCCGATGGTAGCGAATACCCCGAGAAAGGGTTTTATCAATACACGCGACAAAGCATTGCCAGCGAAACGGGTACAATCGTATTGGTAGTAGGCTTCCGAAACCCCGACTATGCCCTTAAAGTCGGGCAATTTGCGCGTATTACAGCCTCGTTTGGAGCCGACAAAGAGTATATCGTTGTACCCCAACGCGCCGTAAGTCAAATTCAGAATATATCCTCGGTATGGGTTATCCGCCCCGACTCGACAGCCGAATATCGCGAGGTCACTCTCGGCAACACCTCCGGCGAGTGGTGGATTGTGGAGAATGGAGTCGAAAAAGGCGAGGTCGTAGCCACAACAGGACTACAAAAATTACGTAACGGAATGAAGGTTTCTATAACAAAATAGGGAACAGAAGATGAAAAACTTTTTTATACACAGACCTATATTCGCCATATCCTTATCGGTCATTATCGTATTGCTCGGAGCCATCTCCATCACAAATCTGGCTATCGAGCAGTACCCCGACATCACGCCACCCGTAGTGGAGGTTACCGCCACCTACGAAGGTGCCGATGCTGAGACGGTAAATAATGCCGTAGCGACACCTATTGCCGAGAGTATTATGGGCGTGAGTGATATGCTCTACATGCAGGCAACGAGTGCCAACGATGGTTCAATGACCTTGCAGGTAACTTTCGATGTCGGCTCCGATGCCGACCTCGATGCCATATTCACGCAAAACAATGTCGCTACAGCCATGGCAAAACTCCCCTCCTCTGTAACGGAGCAGGGCGTTGTAACTCGAAAGACGCAGACGGGTTTTCTGATGGTTTATGCTTTATATAGCGATGGGCGATACGATGAGAATTTTCTATCGAACTACGCCTACATCAACCTCGAAAACGAACTACTGAAAATAAACGGTATCGGCAAGGTGGAGATTATGGGTGCGGGAGAGTACGCTATGCGTGTATGGCTACGCCCCGACCTCCTTGCCTACTATAATATATCGGTAAGTGAAATTCTCGAAGCCATAGCAATAGAGGCGGGTATCTACCCTGCCGGTAAGTTTGGAGCCGAGCCGACACCACCATCAACACAATATACCTATACGGTGACTATGCCTCGCCAGATATCTACGGCCGAGGAGTTTGGCGATATCCTACTGCGTACCACCGAAAGTGGCATGCAGGTACGACTGCGAGATGTTGCAACCGTAGAGTTGGGCAACCAAAATTATGGTGCAAGTTCGCGTTTTGGCGACAAACCTACCACCATCATATCAATCTATCAAGAGCCAAACTCTAACGCGGTGGCTCTTGGCGAGGAGGTGAAGGCTAAGATGAGCGAGTTGGCTGAGCGCATGCCCGATGGCGTGGAGTACGAAGTGTTGGTCGATGGCACAAAGAGCATATCGGCCGGTATTCACGAGATTTTCGAGACTCTAATCATCGCTCTTATTCTCGTTATATTGATAATCTTCCTCTTCTTGCAGGATTGGCGAGCCACGCTGATACCGCTTATTGCCATACCCGTTTCGATTATCGGAACATTTATGGTATTTCCACTCTTGGGCTTCACCATCAACATCATCTCGTTGCTCGGTTTAGTTCTCTCGGTAGGATTGGTTGTAGATGATGCAATAGTTGTTGTCGAGGCTTCGCAAGCGGGCATTGAGCGAGGACTATCGCCCGTTGCCGCTACCGAGGAGGCGATGAGCAAAGTCACTTCGCCGATTATCGCCACAACAGTTGTGCTGATGGCTGTCTTCCTGCCAATCTCCTTTTCGGGAGGTATTTCGGCTCGCCTATTCCAGCAGTTTGCCGTTACAATTTCGGTTTCGGTAATCTTCTCGATGATAAATGCCTTGTCACTCTCGCCTGCACTCTGCGCAATGTTGTTGCGACCTCGCAAGGAGCATACAAACGGTTTCTTTGGCGGTTTTAATCGTCTGTTCGACAAAGCAATGGGGCGCTATGGTGCCACCATCGGCAATGTCGTACGCCGATGGCGCACTACGATAGCAATGGTGGCGGTAATGGTTGTTGCCATAGTTGCGATGCTCAAAATACTGCCACAAGGCTTTCTGCCCGATGAGGATTTGGGCTTCTTCACCATCTCGGTAACTGCACCGGACAATACGGCGCTTTCGCGTACCGAGCATATTATGGCAAAGGTTGATTCCGTCACAAAAGCGACATTGCCGATAGTTGAGAGTACAGGTGTGGTGTCGGGCTTCAACCTTATTTCGGGAGTTGCTTCGACCAACTGCGGTATTGTCTTTGTAAAATTGGTCGATTTCAACAAGCGCAAGATGACATCTATGGAGGCGGTATCGAAACTGAACGAGGTGTTATACTCAGCCATTCCCGAGGCCGAGTGTGGGGCTTTTGTTTCGCCCTCAATACCCGGACTTGGCGTAACCTCCGGTGTTACATTCGAGTTGCAGGATAGAGCCGGAAAAGGAACGACCTATCTTGCAGAGCAATGCGATAAACTGCTCGATGCACTGCGCAAAGAGCCGCGCATAAAATCGGCCACCACCGAATTTCGCGATGGTGTAGCACAAAAGCACCTCGATATAGACAAGCAACACGCCTTAATGAGTGGAGTATCGCTATCGTCACTCTACTCCGAAACGGCCACTCTGCTCGGAGGCCGCATGATTAACAACTTCAACCTCTTTGGTCGTCTATATCAAAGTTATCTGCAAGCAGCGCCCGAATATCGCACAGATGCTTCGGCACTTGAGAGCTATTTTCTGCTGAACGAGAAGAGTGAGAGTGTTCCGCTTACATCGTTTGTTAGAGTTCGCGATACTACCGGTGTGCAATATGTTTCGCAATTCAACCTATATCGTTCAATAGGTGTAAATGTCACACCCGAAGAGGGGGCATCGACCGGAGATATTATGAATGATATCGAAGATGTTGCAGAGGAGATTTTAACTAACGACACAGCCATTGCATGGAGTGGAGTATCATTTCAGGAGCGCACCGAAAAGGGCAAAGGAGCATGGGTATTTCTCATCGCCTTCATCTTTGTCTTCTTTACGCTCTCGGCTCTATACGAGAGTTGGAGTCTGCCATTGTCGATTGTTATGGGTGTGCCATTGGCAGTTATAGGAGCATTATGCGCCATAGGATTAGCGCACCTGATTGCCCCTCAATTTATAAACGATATCTACATGCAGATTTCGTTGGCAATGTTGATAGGTTTGGCAGCCAAAAATTCGATTTTGGTGGTTGAGTATGCCGACAAGCTGTTTTTCGAGGAGCGACAATCACTGCTCGATGCGACCATAAATGCCGCAAAGATGCGTGTCAGACCAATCTTGATGACCGCCTTTGCCTCGATACTCGGAATGTTGCCGTTAGTATTCGCTTCGGGCGTGTACTCCACAGCTCGAAACATTATGGGTGTATCGTTGGTGGGAGGTTTGCTTTTTGCCACCATATTCGGCATACTACTCTACCCAGCTCTGTTCTACTTGGTAGGTAGAGTGGCACGATTTGAACAAAAACGACAAAAGGAGGAGAATTATGCGTAGAATACCTTATATATTATATATAGCAATTACGGTTCTGTTTTTCGGTTGCAATCCGCGCCTTGCCACACCGCAACTCGCCACACACGAGGAGTATATTTTCGGCAAGAACTTTTCGCGTGATTCGATACGGCTCAGTGGTGAGTGGTGGCAGATGTTTGGCGACACCACGCTAAATCGCCTTGTTACAAGGGCCTTGTCGCAGAACAAAAATATCGAAATAGCCGCCTCACGCATTGAGGAGGCTCGGCACAACCTTGTCGTAACACGCTCGACATATTGGCCCTCTATTTCGGGCGTAATATCTGCCGAAGGCAAATACGAGAGTGCAACCGACAAAATCGCACAGACATACAAAATTCTCCCACAGGCGAGTTGGGAGATACCACTCTTTGGCTCGTTACGCCATGCTACCAAAGGGGCAAAGGCGGCTATTGACTACGAAGTGTGGCAGTATCGGGGCGTAAGGCTTGCCCTCGAAGCCGAAGTGGCGACCACCTACTTCACGCTGTTGCAATATCGTCAGGATTTGAAGATTGCCAAGCGCAGTAGCGAGTTGCGCCGCGAGATGGTTACGCTGATAGACTCGCTCTACAACTACGGTTTCGCTTCGGGTGTAAATCTCGAACAGGCACAGAGCCTGCTATACACAGCCGAGGCAGATATTCCACTCTACGAGCGAGCCATAGCGCAGACACTTCTATCGCTTGCAACGCTTACGGGCGATACCCCCGATGCGTTTATCGATGTCGGCATTGAAGGTAGTTCTGCTATCACGAACGACTATCAGCCATACGATATTACTATCGGCGTTCCTTCGGATATACTGCATCGCCGCCCAGATGTTATGTCGGCATACTACGCCATGCAGCAGTCCGCTGCAAATGTAGGTTTGGCTCGTTCGGCACGGCTCCCTTCGGTAACGCTCACCCTCTTCGGTGGTACG
Source organism: Alistipes sp. (assembly GCA_017937805.1). GTDB lineage: Bacteria > Bacteroidota > Bacteroidia > Bacteroidales > Rikenellaceae > Alistipes. The sequence continues at coordinate 8,980 of JAGBCX010000043.1, forward strand.
GCTACCGACAAAGTGAGCCAACTATTTTCGAGCAAGGGGTGGGTGGCTGATGCTATGGCATCAATTGCACAGCCGATATTTAACTTCGGAGGTCTGCGCCGCCGTGAATTGGCAGCACGCGAGGCGTACCGACAGAGCCTTCTCGCCTACGAGCAGAGTTATATCGAGGCGTTGAGCGATGTGGAGAGTGCTTTAGTGGCGATAACCTCTTCGCGCGAGGAGTTGTTGCGCTATGCCGGGTTGGTAAAGTCGTATCGCAATATTGCAATTATGACCTACTCGCTCTACCGCAACGGATTGTCGGGCTATCTCGATGTTATCGATGCTGAGCGTTCGCTCTACACCTCGCAGATGCAGTTCGAGAATCTCGTAGCACAGCAATATATCAACTACATCAACCTCTGCAAGGCACTCGGCGGAGGGATAACGAGTTTTAATGGAGCGTAGCGACAAGTCCCCCTCACAGGAGGGGGATTTAGGGGGGGGTAACACACCATACCATATTAAGGGGTAAACGAAAAGTCCTCCAAAAATGGAAGGCCTTGCATATACGATAAGTTAGTCAAAAACTCCTTCTTGTCCTTTTACCCCTTAATATGGTATGTCGCGGTAGTTATACTTGCCGGTGATAGTTCCATTTTCAAGTTCGACCAAGCCATAGTTTGCGCGAAGCATTGTCTTCATGGTCTTGGCGTCCATATTATAGATCGGTACAGAAACGCCACCAAAGTTTAGGCGGGCACGATGCGCAAGATTTTCAGGTGTAAGGCAGATAATTGCACTACCCTCCGTATCAGCATGCTTGGCTGTGGCAACAAAGCGCTCGACGACATCTTCGTCAAGACTCTCTGTATCCATCGCACAAAGCATATACAGTTTGCCCTGCGTAGCAAGCAACTCGGCTGTCTTATCTCCATCGGCATTGCTGATATAGAACTCCAAAATCATCGGTTCGACACTATGTTCACCGCTCTCAACACGAGTTTCAACCCACTCCCAGCGGTTGTCGTTATGCCACGCTTTGTCATCGAGTGAAAACTCGCGCAGGCGACCTGTGCGGCGGCTACGGTAGACGAGAACCACATCCTCTGAAGTTTGATGTGCTTGAGCGTTATTCATCTCCTCGGCAATATTTACGCCAACCTTATATGGCAACATATCCACAGACGGAAGATGGAAATAGTGGTATGTACCCATACTCATAGCGAAGGTGAAAAATAGACACATCAACGTAAATTCCAACTTGGAGAAGGCAAAAATACGGTCAGGGCGATAACGATACCAAAAGCAGAGTGCCATAGGCAGTAGTATCGCATTTTTGGCAAAGGTTTGCCAAGGAGTTAATTTCACCAACTCGCCAAAACAACCGCAATCCTCTACGGGGATAATTGTAGCGCTCAAAAAGGTTAGTATGGTGAAGAAGGTCATCGAGATTACTGCAAGTATCGACACCATGCGAATACGTACCTTGAAAAGGAGCATACAACCCATCATCAGTTCAACTCCACTCAGCCATATTGAGAGTGTTGTTACGAGCCAATCGGGTGCAGTAATATCGTATGCAATGAGATAGTTACGCATCGCGAGTATCGTACCCCAAGGATCTATCGCTTTATAAAATCCCGATACAATAAATGTTAATGCAAAAAGAATTCTGCAAAAGTGCGACAGATAGCGATACCAGCGCCTATTTCTCAGTGCTTGAGCCATTATTCGTTCTATTCAAGAGTGGGGTTATAGTCTTCTCTATGCGGGCAAAAATCTCTTCGGGCAGAGCCATTGCGCCCTCTGTGTTACTGCAATCCACAACAATAAGTTCGCTATCGCGCTCCGCAGATTCGAGATATACCTCACGCACACGCTGTTGCAACGAAAGCGACTTCTCGTGAATATCTTGTGCGCCATTAAGGTAGCTTCTATCATCGCCTTCACGCTGCTCGGTCAATCGCTTCTCGGTAAATGCAAACGGCACATCGAGGAACAATGACACATCGGGGCGAGGTATCTTATTTACCTCGTATTCGAGGTTCAAAATCCAATCATTCAAGCGCAAACGAGCCTCCTTGTCGGCAATCTTGGCACATTGGTAGCCGATATTCGAATAGACATATCTATCGACAATGACCACCTTTCCCTCCTCTTGCCATTTGCGGATTTGTGGTGCCATATCGGCACGGTCGCCTGCATAGAGCAACGCCACAATATATGGGTCCACCTGCTCCACCGAGCCGAGTTCGCCACGCAAAAAGCGGGCAATCAAATCGCCATAAACAGGTGCATCGAAGCGAGGAAAGTGAACATACTCACTTGCTACACCTCGCTCTGCAAACATCTCACGCAGTTTTTTGATTTGGGTAGATTTTCCTGCGCCATCAAGTCCTTCAAGTACTATAAACATAATTCAAAATGCAGAATGCAAAATTATTTCTCTTATTTCAGCATCGAAACGGCTCTTTTAACCGCTTTTACGAGTGCGTCAATATCGTCTTTATTTGTGTAGAGTGCAATCGAGGCTCGAACTACTCCGTTTGTGCCATAACGGGCCATAACAGGCTCGGCGCAATGGTGTCCGGTGCGTACTGCAACTCCCATCTTGTCGAGAATCATTCCTATATCGTAGTGGTCGCAACCCTCGACATTGAACGATACAATCGGAGCCTTACCCTCAGTAATGCCGTAGATTCGCAACCCTTCAATATGCAACAACTGCTCGGTAGCGTAGTCAAGCAACTCTCTCTCGTGCTCAGCAACCTCCTCAGCATTAAGGCTCTGCAAGAACTTTATCGCCTCCGCCAAGCCGACAGCACCGATATAGTTCGATGTTCCAGCCTCGAATTTAAGTGGTAGAGGTGCGTAGGTGGTCTTTGCAAAGGTCACCTTATCGACCATATCACCACCGCCCATATATGGAGGCATCTTATCGAGCAACTCGCGCTTGCCATACAATACTCCTATGCCCGTAGGACCATAGAGTTTGTGTCCCGAAAATGCGTAGAAGTCGCAATCGAGAGCCTTTACATCTACCGCACCATGAACAACGCCCTGACAGCCATCAACCACAACGACTGCACCCACCGAGTGCGCCTTTGCGATAATCTTTGCGAGGTCAGGGCAAGTACCGAGCGTATTCGATGCCTGCGTAACCGCCACGACCTTTGTGCGCTCGTCAATAAGGGTATCGAGCGCATCGAGTTCCAACGCTCCATTATCATCAACCGGAATTACTCGCAACTCGGCACCTTTGCGCTCCACCGCCAACTGCCAAGGCACGATGTTCGAGTGGTGTTCGATATGGCTGACAACCACATTGTCGCCCTCGCACAAAAATTTTTCGCACCAGCTCGTAGCCACCAAGTTCAAGGACATTGTAGCACCAGAGGTAAATACCACCTCCTCGCGACACTCTGCACCGATAAAGCAGCGCACCACCTCGCGAGCCGCCTCGTATCGTGCAGTCATCTCCTCCGACAGCAGATGCACACCACGATGGATATTGGCGTTATCGTGCAATAGCAACTCCGACATCTTCTCCACCACACACTTCGGCTTCTGCGCCGTAGCCGCACTGTCGAGGTATATCAGCGGTTTGCCATATACCTCGCGCTCCAATATCGGGAACTCCCTGCGTATTTGCTCTACATCAAACATTTCCGAACTATCCGTTTAATCTCTTTTGTAGGGCATCGGTTAGGTGGTTGCGCAAAGCCTCAATCTCGCACTTCGCGACAACATCACCCACAAAGCCCTCCAACATCAGTCGTTCGGCACTCTCCTGCGAGATACCGCGCTGACGCATATAGTATATCGCCTGCTCGTCAAGTTGTCCTACGGTCGAGCCGTGCGAACACTTCACATCATCAGCATAAATCTCCAACTGCGGTTCCGACACCACGCGACCTGCGCCGAGTTCGATATTTCTATTCAACTGCTTTGCATCGGTGCGCTGCGCATCTTGTGCCACATAGACCAACCCCTTAAACTCCGCCACGCCTCTGCCCGAAGCAACGCTCTTGATAGTCGAATTACTCTTGCAGTCCGCAACATTGTGGCGTGTAACGAGCGACAACACCGCGTGGTCGAAGCCCGAAGCCACCACCGCTGCATTCATCACAAACGATGAGTGCGGAGCATTGAGCAATGTTTCGTAGGCGGTATGCGCTCCTCGCAACATCACAGTTGTAACATTGCACTCGCTCGCCTCACCCTGCTCTATCGTGAGCGACACATACTTCTCCGAAGCATAGACCTCCGTAAGCGACACCTGCGCATGCGGAGCAAGGCGTAGAGTCAAAGCGCACTCCTTCGCATCATCGTGCCACACAACGAGCGACACCTTTTGCGAGGTTGCAACCTCAATTTCACCCTTGCGAGGATTTACGACAACGAGAGGTAGCGACAAGTCGCACTTGTCGTCAATACGCCCAACCTTCGTTTCGCGCAACAACCCCTCTGCTATTAACTCTCGAACAGCCATCGCCTACTCCTTATAGTCGTTAATCAACCAATCGTAGCCCTCTTTTTCGAGCTTCAACGCCAACGACTTATCGCCCGAATAGATAATCTTGCCCTTGTACAATACATGCACAAAATCAGGCACGATATAGTCGAGCAGTCGCTGGTAGTGGGTAATCACCACCGTAGCGTTCTGCGGTGTGTGCAACTTTGTAACACCCGTAGCGACAATTCGCAGTGCGTCAATATCCAATCCCGAATCGGTTTCGTCAAGGATAGCCAACTTCGGATCGAGCATCGCCATCTGGAAAATCTCGTTTTTCTTCTTCTCGCCACCCGAAAAGCCCTCATTCACGGCACGCGAGGTCATCTTGGCATCGAGTTCTACCACCTTTGCCTTCTCGCGCATCATCTTCAAAAATTCGGCTGCGGTAAGTGGCTCCTCGCCACGCGACTTGCGCTGTTCATTTACGGCAATCTTCATAAAGTTTGCCATCGTAACACCCGGAATCTCTACCGGATATTGAAAACCGAGGAACAAGCCCTTTCTTGCTCTCTCCTCAATGGACATATCGCGCAAGTCCTCGCCCTCAAACGACAACTCGTCTGCTTCAACCGTAAACTTATCGCTACCGGCAATCACCGATGCAAGGGTACTCTTTCCTGAGCCGTTAGGTCCCATTATGGCGTGCACCTCGCCAGCCTTAACCTCGAAATCTATTCCTCGAAGTATCTCCTTGCCATCGACACTTGCACGAAGGTTTTTTATTTTTAGCATATAATTCTTAATTTTTAATTCTTAATTCTTAATTTGGCGTTTAGCCTACGCTGCCTTCAAGGCTGATGGATAACAGTTTCTGCGCCTCTACGGCAAACTCCATCGGCAACTTCGCCAACACCTCACGGGCATATCCTCCAACAATCAAACCCACCGCATCCTCGGTCGAAAGACCTCGTTGGTTGCAATAAAAGAGTTGCTCCTCCGAAATCTTCGAAGTTGTAGCCTCGTGTTCGAGTTGAGCCGAGGAGTTGCGACAATCCACCGTTGGGAATGTGTGCGCACCACACCTGTCGCCAATGAGCAACGAGTCGCACTGCGAGTAGTTGCGGGCATTCTCCGCCTTCGGCATAACCTTCACAAGACCACGATAGGCATTTTGCGACTGCCCTGCCGAGATACCCTTCGACACGATGCGACTACGGGTGTTGCGACCTATGTGTATCATCTTCGTACCCGTATCTGCCTGCTGGAAGTTGTTGGTCATAGCCACCGAGTAGAACTCGCCCACCGAGTTGTCGCCCATAAGCACACAGCTCGGATATTTCCAAGTTATCGCCGAACCTGTTTCTACCTGAGTCCAGAAGAGGTGGGCATTCTCCTTGCAAAGACCTCGCTTGGTTACGAAGTTGTAAATTCCGCCCTTACCCTCTTTGTCGCCCGGATACCAATTCTGCACGGTCGAATACTTAACCTCTGCATCACGCTCCACGACAATCTCCACCACTGCGGCGTGCAACTGATTTTCATCTCGCTGCGGAGCAGTACAACCCTCCAAGTAACTCACATACGCCCCCTCGTCAGCAACAATCAGCGTGCGCTCGAACTGACCTGTACCCTGCGCATTGATGCGGAAGTAGGTCGAAAGTTCGACCGGGCAACGCACCCCCTTCGGGATATAGCAGAATGAGCCGTCAGAAAAAACTGCCGTATTCAGTGCTGCGTAGAAATTGTCGGCATACGGCACTACCGAGCCGAGATACTTGCGCACCAACTCAGGATATTCGCGTATCGCCTCCGAGATTGGACAGAAGATAATACCCTTCTCAGCCAGTTCCTTTTGGAAGGTGGTCTTTACCGACACCGAGTCGAAGACCGCATCTACCGCCACGCCTGCCAAGACCTTCTGCTCCTCCAAAGGGATACCAAGTTTGTCGAATGTCGCTTTAAGTTCGGGGTCCACCTCGTCCATCGAAGCGAGTTGCTTCTTCTTTTTCGGTGCAGCGAAGTAGATAATATCGTTGAAATCAATTTCGGGAATATCGAGATGCCCCCATGTCGGGTGTTTCATCGTAAGCCAATGGCGATACGCCTTCAAGCGGAGTTCAAGCATCCACTCGGGCTCCTCTTTCTTTGCCGAAATAAGGCGTATAACCTCCTCGTTCAGACCTTTCGGAATAAACTCGGTCTCGATATCGGAGGTGAAGCCATACTTATAATCCGACTCCTCGATTGTAGTTTTAATATCTATATTTTGCTCTTTCATTCTCTCTGCTAAATTGTATCGTAGATACAAATCGTGCAAAAATAATGAAAAAAACGGAACTGACGATGCGGAGCGAGCGAAAAAAGCAAATTTATTTGCATTTTTCCGAGCCGCAAGGAAGAAAAGCCCACGCAGTGGGATTAAAACGGAAAACGGAAAACTTCTCAAAAATAATAAATCGTCATTGCGAGGAACGAAGTGACGCGGCAATCTTCCTTATTGTTTTTAATTAGAAAGTGGGAGATTGCTACGCTCGTTGCACTCGCTCGCTATGACGATGGATTTATTTTTTTGCATTTTTCGAGATAAGTTGCTATATTTGTGGTGCAGTAAAACAAAAATAGAATTTGCCTATGAAACATTAGCGTATTTTAGTACGCACATTTAAGACATATTGGAAAAGCGTTTTAGCTTTATTCTTTTGCTTTGGAAGTTTGGCGACTGTTAAAAGACAAAAAGGAATAATAGTTGAGATGCTCGTACTGAACGGTGCGGGCTTTTTAGTTATTCTTTTGTCAGGGTTACGCCAAACACCCCAAAGCGAGGATTCTAATTAGTGCCGCGCTTTTTTTGTGCGTATTTATGAAACATCAAAGGCGCTAACGGAGTATCTGAAAAGCCGCTAAGTGAGTAAGAGAAAAGATATTACAAGAAAAAACTTAAATATTATGAAAACATTAAAGACAATTATTGCATGTTTGATATTGGCAATTTCGTGCGTTGCATTTGTTGGTTGCAACAAAGATAAGGAAGAGAATAATAATGGTAACGCAAATTCAATCGTTGGTACATGGCGTTATTCAGAGAGTGGAGGTTCTTATGGCGAATGGACTTTTACTGCATCAGGAATGTTCGAATATCGTTATGGAGATATGAGTATGAATCATAGTGATTCCTATTCTGGCACGTATGAGTACAAAGCGCCTTATTTAACATACCATATCATTGGAGAAACCGAAACTTTTACAGAGCATGTTGTAATAGAAGGAAATAAAATGATAATGAATGGAGAAGCTGTCTATTATCGTCAATAGAGAAGTTATCCATTGCATCAAACACCCTCCGCTCATTACTCTGCGGAGGGTTGTTTTTTTGTAGGAGTCACGCCTGCGGTGCTTGATGGGAGGCGGAGCAGGGCTCCTTTATAGGAGATGCCAACAAGTTGGCTTGATAGGACTTTTTTGTTGTAAAATATCCCATTCACTCCTATCAAGTAGTCGCAAGACTACGCCTCCTATTAAGCAATTCCCCGAATTGCGCCTCCTATCAAGGGCGCAGCCCGACTCCTAAAAAAGCTAATGGCTAAAAAGCAAAAAAAGTCAATCAGAACGATTTTTGCAGGTTTTTTGTATCTTTGTGGCTGAAAAGAGAGAAAAAACTATGAAAAACTTTTTGGAATTGGTTACCGAGCGTTACTCGGCTCGTGCGTACAGCAACCGCAAAGTAGAGCAGGAGAAGATTGACTATATACTTGAATGTGCGCGACTTGCGCCTTCGGCAGTGAACTTTCAGCCGTGGAAATTCATTATCGTAGAGAGCGAGGAGGAGCGCACTGCCCTCCACGCCTGCTATGCGCAGGAGTGGTTTCAGCAAGCACCACTCTATATCGTAGTTTGTGGCGATAAGTCGCAATCGTGGACACGCAAGCGTGACGGTCACGACCACGCCGATATTGATGCCGCAATAGCGACCGAGCATATCTGCTTGGCAGCGACAGAGGTAGGTCTTGGCTCGTGCTGGGTGTGCAACTTCCGCCCGCAGGTGGTAAATGAAGTTCTCGGACTCGAAGGCGACATCTATCCCGTAGCGATAGTTCCACTCGGCTACGCCACCGACACCCCAACCCTCAAAAAGCGCAAGCCGTTAGATGAGATAGTAGAAAAGCGATGAGGCAACTCATCGCTTTTCTATTAAAAGTTTTCCGCTTTCCGTTTTCCGTTTATTTAAGTGTTACCCACGCCTGAATAGCATAGTGGTCAGAGATACACTTTGTATCGCGATTCTCGCCCTTAATATCCTTTGGAGCCAAAGTATCCATCGCCTCCTCCTCTGCTTTCATATCACGGAAATAGTGGTAGGTCAAAACACCATAGCGACTCGCCTTAATGCCGTTGCTTACAAAGATGTGGTCAATACGATAAGTGGTGTAGCGACGAGGGTTGAAGCCGTTAAATGTTCCCGTAGGAGCAAAACGATACTTCGCCAAATCGTAGGTGTCAGTCAAAATACCACTCTCAACAAACACCTTATAGACGTCGCTATTCTGATGAACATTGTAGTCGCCAACAACGATTACATTCTCGCCCTTGCAGTTCTCCTTAATCCAATTTACAATCAACTTCGCACCCTCCATCTGGGCAGTCTTGCCCTTATGGTCGAGGTGTGTAGAGAGGAAGTAGAAGCGACTCTTATCGCTCTTGCGCTGGAAGTAGCCCCACGAGCAGACGCGATAGCAGGCAGCGTCCCAGCCCTTCGACACCTGGTCAGGGGTTTCCGACAACCAGAATGTACCGCCATCAAGCAATTTAAACTCCTTGCTACGATAGATTACAGGACAAAATTCGCCTTTCTCTTTACCATCGTCACGACCGACTCCTATATACTCGTAATCAGGCAACTTTGACATCATATAATCCAACTGCTTTTTGCGCACCTCCTGTGCACCGAACACATCGAACGCTTCGAGGTTAATCATATCACAAAGCAGGTCTTTGCGGTCGTCCCAACCGTTAAACTTGGAGTAATCACCCTTCTTTGGACGCTCTCGACCAGGTCGAAGCGGACCTCCATTACGGACATTAAACGAACCAACATTCAACTCCTGCGCCATTGATGTAAAGGCAAACATTGCCATTACTGCACAAATAAAGATTCTTTTCATAATGTTTAATACTTTTTTTGGGTTGTTGTTTTTGTCAATACTACCATTTCTTAGCCCCCTTCAACAAGAGCTTCACCTCCACAGGATAGTGGTCTGAAAGGAGCTGTACCGTTCTCTTCTCGATATTGGCAGGGAGTCGTTTCCCCTGATAATTTTCCTCATCGGAAGCACGCCAATAGTGGAGTGTCAAAACTCCATAGCGTTCAACAGATATATCCTTGCTAACAAAGATGTGGTCGATACGATTTGTGGAGTAACGTGTCGGAGTAAAGGTTGAGAATGTTCCCGAAGGGGCAAAACGATATCGTGCTGCCACAAAGGAGTCCTTCAATACTCCACTCTCTACAAACTGTTTATACCACTCGCTATTTTGATTGACATTCATATCACCCGTTACAATCACCTGTGCCCCTTTGCAAGACTCCTCGATAAATTTCAAAATCAACTCTACGCCCTTAGTCTTTGCCACCACGCCACGATGATCAAGGTGGGTGTTCAAGAAGTAAAATTTAGATTTCGTTACCTTATCTTGGAAATAACCCCAAGAACAGATGCGATTACACATTCCGTCCCAACCTCGCGAAACCTTTTCCGGAGTATCCGACAACCAAAATGTACCACTGTCGAGCAACTTGAATCGCTCACGACGGTAGAACACCGGAGAAAACTCACCCTTTGTTTCGCCATCGTCACGACCTACGCCAATATACGCGTAGTCGGGCAATGCTGCAACCATATCTTTCAACTGTCCATACCGAACCTCTTGTGCTCCAAAAACATCAAATGCCGTATAGTTAATCAAATCGCAGAGATAACCCTTGCGGTCGTCCCAACCATTGCCGCTTTTGGAATTTCCCATGCCGTGCGAGGAACCACACTTGATATTAAACGATGCTACTTTCAACTCCTGCGCTGATGCCGACAACGCAAATAGCACCGCTACAACACCGACAAATACTTTTCTCATAATTTTGTTACTATTAAGTAGTTATTGCTATTTATACTAAGTTTTGGTCTATTCTCGAATATTCCGAATACGGCTGAACCCGAACCCGACATCGAAGCATATACCGCCCCTGCATCGAGCATCATCTTTTTCAACTCCGCAATAGCGGGGTGCGCCTCAAAAATATGTGGTTCAAAATCGTTCTTTACGACACCCTGCCACTCCCCGATAGGTCGTTGCAATGCCTCCGAAAGTCTAATTTCTGGCACAAACGGCTTCACTCCCGAGTACGCCTCCTTGGTTGAAACGCCCTCTTCGGGCTTTGCGATAGCAAGATACTTGCCCTGTAATGGCAACTCTATCGGTGTCATCTTCTCGCCACGCCCCGTGCAGAGTTGCGGAGTATTGCGAACAAAAAATGCGGTATCGCTACCAATCATCGCCGCCACCTCAACCAAACGTTCTTCGCTCAAACCGAGTTCATAAATCTCGTTCAACGCCAAAATCACAGCCGTAGCATCGCTCGAACCGCCACCTAATCCCGCCCCGAAAGGGATTCTTTTTTCAAGACGGATATGTGCCCCGCCAACGCCATAGAGCCGTTGCATCAATCGCAGAGCCTTCATACAGAGGTTATCCTCCGCATTGCAATCAACCACCAAGCCCTCTTGTTCAAAGAGCGAACACCCTTCCGCACGATTAACCTCCACCACATCACACACCTCCGGAACGGGTATCATAACCGTTTCGAGGTCGTGAAAGCCATCGTCACGACGGCGAAGAATATCAAGTCCGAGATTTATCTTGCAGTTGGCACATAAAATCATGTTACAAATATAGATATATTTTCCGAGAAAATGTTAATTTTCTCAAAAAAATACACTACCTTCGCAACTATGGAAGGTAAGCTACTCGACACACTAAAAAAGTATTGGCACTACGACTCGTTTCGCCCGATGCAACGCGAGGCGATAGAGTCCGTTTTGTCGGGGCGAGATACGCTGGTATTGATGCCTACGGGTGGCGGAAAATCGATAATTTACCAACTTCCAACACTCCTGAGCGAGGGCTTGTGCATCGTTGTTACACCGCTTATTGCCCTGATGAAAGACCAAGTTGATGCACTACGCAAACGCGGAATCCCCGCCGTAGCGGTACACTCGGGATTAACAAGTCGGCAGATAGATATTGCACTCGACAACTGTGTCTATGGCGATGTGAAATTTCTATATGTCGCACCCGAACGCCTTTCGAGCGAAATGTTCCGCTTGCGAGTGGATAGAATGAATGTTTCGATACTTGCCGTTGACGAGGCGCACTGCATATCGCAGTGGGGCTATGACTTCCGACCTTCATACCTGCGAATCAAGGAGTTGCGAAAAATCCTGCCCGACACTCCCGTATTGGCTTTAACCGCCTCGGCTACGCCACAGGTTGCAAAGGATATCATGCACCAATTGGAGTTTGCCGAGCCACACATCTTGCAGTCATCGTTCCTCCGCCCAAATCTCTCGTACAGCGTGCGTGAAACAAGCGATAAGGAGGGACAATTGATGCGCATAGTCAGAAACGTTCCCGGTTGTGGTATCGTATATGTCCGCATGCGCAACACAGCCGAAAGAGTTGCAAACTACCTCGTTGAGCAGGGCGAATCGGCGTCATTCTACCACGGTGGATTACCAAATGCCGAGCGTTCGATGCGACAAGACGATTGGATTAGTGGCAAGACACGTATCATGGTGGCAACCAACGCTTTCGGTATGGGAATAGACAAGCGCGATGTGCGTTTTGTTGTCCATTACACGATGAGCGACTCTCTCGAATCGTACTACCAAGAGGCTGGTCGTGCAGGTCGCGATGGCAAGCGCAGTTATGCCGTGATTTTAATGGAGGCATACGACAATCAGCGCATAACAGAACTCTTCACTAAGGAGTTTCCCGACATCGCACTTATACGCTCGGTATATCACGAACTATGCTCCTACCTCGGTGTTGCAATAGGCGATGGAAAAGAGGCTTCGTTCGTATTTAATATATACGATTTTTGTCGTCATATCAAACTGCCAATCATAACCGTTCACAACATCATAAAGTTGTTGCAACTCAACGGCTACATGACCCTCGTGGAGGAGTGCGAACACCCTGCACGACTGATGTTTATGGTTACACGTGACGAGCTTTACGGCGTAAAGTTGCAGAGCGAAAAAGAGGAGCATATCATACGCTCCATCTTGCGCTTGTACACAGGCATTTTCAGCGAGTTCCGACCAATAGACGAGATGGAGATTGCTTCGCAATCGAAGGTGTCGCATACAGATGTACACGAACTCTTGAAACGACTCTGGCGCGCCAATATAATCCGCTATATTCCGACCAACAACGACCCTCTGATATTCCTTGACGAGGAGCGATTGCCGGCACGCGATATCTATATCGCACCCGAAACATATTCGCAACGCAAAGCGTTGATGATGGAGCGCTTCAACCACATGCTCCACTACGCCAACGAAGAGCAGGAGTGTCGCAGTCGCATTATTGAGCAGTACTTCTGCGATAAGATGTCGGAGCCGTGCGGTATTTGCGACAACTGCCTCGCCCATAAAAAGGGGAAAAAGAGCCGTTTTATAAACTACGAGAAACAGATTATTGATTTGCTTATTGCAGAACCGATGACGATAAAAGAGGTTGTCGCAAAAATCAAAGGCAACGAGCAGACGATTGTTGAATCTATCCGCAACCTTTTGGAGAGGGGAAAACTGAAAACGGAGAACGGAAAAGTTTTCATCAGTGAGGAGTGAGGAGATAGGAGTTAGGAGTTAGGAGATTGGAGATTGGAGATAGAAGTTAGGAGTTAATTCTTAATTCTCAATTCCCCCCGACACCCTGTCGAAGCAAAATACAAAAGTGGCTAAAATCGCCTAAAAATAGGCAAGAATCGCATTTTTTGCGAAAAAGTTTTTCCAAAACCATATTTTTAAAGAGCAAAAGTTGATTATTCGCAAAATAATCGCTATTTTTGCGCGTGTATTTATTGGAATAAACAACAAAACTTAAATATAAACACTATGATTGAAAACGAAGAAAAAGTAACTCCTACCGGTCGTATTGAGCGTATCAATATCGAAGACCACATGAAGGAGTCCTACATCAACTACTCGATGTCGGTTATCGTATCGCGTGCGTTGCCCGATGTTCGCGATGGTTTGAAGCCTGTTCATCGCCGAATTCTCTTCGACATGGACTCGCAGTTGCACCTCTACCACGACAAGCCAACCCGTAAGTCGGCGCGTATTGTCGGAGATGTACTCGGTAAGTTCCACCCACACGGTGACTTATCGGTTTATGATGCAATGGTACGTTTGGCACAGCCTTGGGCTATGCGTTATCCTCTCGTTGAGGGACAGGGTAACTTCGGTTCGATGGACGGTGACTCGCCTGCGGCAATGCGTTACACCGAGGCACGTATGCAGAAGATTACTGACGAGGTTATGGCCGATATCGATAAGGAGACTATCGATTGGACCATGAACTTTGATGACACCGAGAAGGAGCCTACCGTACTCCCTACAAAGATTCCGTTGTTGCTCGTAAATGGTGCGAGCGGTATTGCCGTAGGTATGGCGACAAATATGGCTCCGCACAACCTCTCGGAGGTTATTGATGCATGTTGCGCATACATCGACAACACAGAGTGCACTTGCGAGGATTTGCTCCACTTTGTAAAGGGTCCCGACTTCCCTACGGGCGCACTTATCTACGGTTACGAGGGCGTTAAAGAGGCTCTCTTGACAGGCCGTGGTCGCGTGGTTATGCGTGCGCGTCACGACATCGAAACCACCTCAACAGGTCGTCAGCAACTTATCTTCACCGAGATACCTTATATGGTAAATAAGCAGGAGATGATTAAGCATATCGCAACGCTCATTAAGGAGGGACGTTTGGAGGGTATCGCTGATGTAAATGACGAGTCGGACCGCAGTGGAACTCGCGTAGTGGTCACTTTGAAGCAAGACGCAGTGGCAAATGTTGTGTTGAATATGTTGTTCAAGCACACCGAGTTGCAGAGTTCGTTCTCGGTGAACAATATCGCGCTTGTAAATGGTCGTCCACAGGTATTGAACCTGCTTGACCTTATCCGCCACTTCGTAGACCACCGTCATGAGGTTGTGGTACGCCGTAGCCGTTTCGACTTGCGCAAGGCAGAGGAGCGCATGCATATCGTTCAGGGTTTGCTTATCGCACAAGACAACATTGATGAGATTGTGCAGATTATCAAAACTTCAAAGAGTGTTGACGAAGCAAAGACTACCCTCTCGGAGCGTTTCGGATTGAGCGATTTACAGGCAGCCGCTATCGTAGAGATGCGATTGAGCGCATTGGTAGGATTAGCTCGTGAGAAGCTCCAAAACGAGCACGATGAGTTGCAGAAGACTATCGACTACCTCACAGCCGTACTCGGCAGCGAGGAGATGCAGCTCGGTATCGTAAAAGAGGAGTTGCTCGAAATCAAGGAGAAGTATGGCGATGAGCGCCGTTCGGAGATTGTTTACGCTTCGGAGGAGTTCAACCCTGAGGACTTCTACGCTGACGAGGATATGGTTATCACCATTTCGCACCTCGGCTATATCAAGCGTACATCGCTCGCTGACTACCGCACCCAAAACCGTGGTGGTGTAGGTATGAAGGGCTCGGCAACTCGTGACGAGGACTTTATCGAGCATATCTATGTCGCTTCGATGCACAACACGATGATGTTCTTTACAGAGAAAGGTCGTTGTTTCTGGTTGAAGGTTTACGAGATTCCTGAGGGAACTCGCTCATCGAAGGGTCGTGCTATTCAGAATATCATCAACATCGAGCCAGACGATAAGGTACGTGCTTACATCAACTGCAAGAAGTTGAACGATGAGGAGTATATCAACTCTAACTATATTATAATGTGTACCAAGAACGGTACTGTTAATAAGACCAAGTTAGAGGCATACTCGCGTCCACGTACCAATGGTATCAACGCCATCGAGATTCGAGAGGGCGACCGTCTTATCGAGGCTAAGCTCACAAGTGGCTCGGCAGAGGTTATGATTGCAACTCGCGAGGGTAAGGCAATCCGCTTCAACGAATCAACTGTTCGTGAGGTTGGTCGTACCTCGATTGGTGTGCGTGGCGTATCGCTCGAAGGCGACAACGAGGCTATCGGTATGATTTGCATTGAGCCGGAGTCGAATGAAGATGTATTGGTACTCTCGGCAAATGGCTACGGAAAGCGTACCGACTTGGAGGAGTACCGCATCACAAACCGTGGCGGTAAGGGTGTCAAGACCATCAATATCACCGAGAGAACAGGCGAGTTGGTGGCTATCAAGGCGGTAACCGACGACAACGACTTGATGATTATCAACCGTTCGGGTATCACTATCCGCACCTCGATTGAGCAGATTCGTGTGGCTGGTCGTGCAACTCAGGGTGTACGTATCATCAACCTCCGCGAGGGCGATGAGATTGCATCTGTAGCGGTAGTACCGGTAACTGATGAGGAGGGACTCGAAGAGGGCGTAGTAGTAGCAGAGGGAGCAGAGGCAACAACCGAGGCTCCTGCAACCGAAGCAACAAACGAAAACGAAAACGAATAATAAATTATAAACATTAACCGTTAGTATAATATGAAAAAGATTATCTCAATGGTAGTGGTTTTAGCGGCACTGGTAGTGCCTACCGTTACCGCACAGAAGATTAACGATGCTTCGTTCAAGGCAAAGTTGGAGAAGAGTAACGCCGATATCGCCAACCCAAAGAAGGCTGAAAAATCGGCTACATGGTTCAACCGTGGTAAGCTTTGCTCCGATGCAATTTTGGCTCCGACCAAGAGTCTTTTCTCAGGTCTTGATGCCAACATGTTGCCAATGAGTGTTGGTGTTATGCCAACAGAGGTAAAGGAGAACACTCACTGTTTCGAGTGGGTTGATGTCCTCATCAAAGATGGAAAGGTTACCTCGTGGAGCATCAAGAAGGAGGTGCTTCCAGATGCGTACGAGATGGCAAAAGAGGCTTTCTTGAAGGCCTACGAGTTGGATCCTGCATCGGCACCAAAGATTAAGACCGCATTGGAGGTCCTTATCAATCACTACTCGGAGTTGGGCTCGGTGAGTCTTGACGCCACAAACTACGAAACTGCAATTGATGCCTACATCAAAGCTGTTGATTTGCAGAAGAATCCGGCTATAGGCAAAGAGGATTCGCGCTACTACTTCTTCGCTGGTCAGTTGGCTGCATTCCTCGGCGCACAAGAT
The DNA here is from genome assembly GCA_017937805.1 of Alistipes sp. GTDB lineage: Bacteria > Bacteroidota > Bacteroidia > Bacteroidales > Rikenellaceae > Alistipes. The sequence continues at coordinate 25,810 of JAGBCX010000043.1, forward strand.
GCGAAGTATTTTGCAGATGGCGAGAAGTATCTCACAAAGGCTCTCGACCTCGGCTACAATGACGAGCAGGGCAATCTCTACTACTTCCTTTTCCACTGCTACTATGGTCAGCGTCAGGCAGACAAGGAGAATCTCGTAAAGGCAAAGAACGCTTTGTTGGACGGTATCGAGAAGTATCCTCGTAACGAGCGTATAATGGAGGGTTTGATTCAACTCTACACCTCGGAAGATGGCATCGGAAATCCTGCTGACTTGGTTGAGCGCATCGACAAGATGCTCACCGAGAAGCCGGATAATGCAGACCTTTGGTTTGCACGTGGCCAGGTATTCTTCAAACTGAAAAATTTTGACGAGTGTATCAACTCATTCCTCAAAATCAACGATTTGAAGCCAAACGACTACGATACAAACTTCTACCTCGGCTACTTCTACATGGCTAAGGGTGATGAGGTAAATCGTGCTTTCAATGCTCGTCTTGACAGCATCAACTCGCAAGAGGATTATCAGGCAGGTTTGAAGGAGGTAAATGCGGCTTATATGAAGTCGTTGCCTTGGTTGGAGAAGGCTATGGAGTTGAAGCCTGAAAGCGTGGATTGCGCTGAGTATTTGAAGGTTCTATGCTTCCGTCTGCGTAACGAGGAGGGTATTATGGATAAGTACAACAAGTACAACGCTCTCTTCAAGAAGTTGAAGGGCATACAGTAAGGTGCATCTAC
>JAGBCX010000044.1 GCA_017937805.1 Alistipes sp.
ATAGAAGATAGAAGATAGAAGATAGAAGAGAGGAGATAGGAGATAGATGTCGAGAGATGTGTTCTAACTTTTAACTTTTAACTTTGCACTTTTAACTTTTTTGGTTATCTTTGCAGTCAGAATACTCGGGGCAGGGTGAAATTCCCTACCGGCGGTGATAGTCCGCGACTCCCTATGGCGGTGATTTATAATAAATTACAATCTGATGGGACTGAATCGGTGAAATTCCGATACCGACGGTTAGAGTCCGGATGAGAGAGTGGGTGAGGTTGTATTAAACCTATTTACAGCGTTCTTTTATGTTCTTTTGGGCTCTTTTTAATTGTAATTCTTGTTGCATAGTACCGCTATGCGCCGCAAATTACAATTAAAAATAACCACAAAACAACTATAAAATTACTTTGTAAACAAGTTCAAAACAACCTCGGATTTATGAATGGTGATTTCTGCGTTACGCTTAGTATGCTGCGGTTTCTCGAACTTTGCAAGCCTTGAAATCTCTCATTCAAAATCAACCTTCATTTGTGGTTATAATGTCCCGAATTATGTTTGGGACATTTTTTATTTATATACAGATATGAAGCGTTTTACACTTGCTTTATTTGCTTTGGTGGCGACAATAGCAGCCACCGCACAATCAACTACTGCATCGTTGCAGGGTTTTGTTACGGACAATAACGGTAAGCCGTTAGTGGGTGCTACGGTGGTGGCTACGCACTTGCCGACAGAAACGGTATATGGCACAATTACAGATGCAAACGGCGAGTATCGCTTGCAGGGCTTGCGTGTGGGTGTGCCATATATGGTGGAGCTCTCGTTTGTGGGTTACAAGGATAAGAAGATTGAGGATATCGCCCTATCGTTAGGCGAAAAGCAACAGATAGATGCGCAACTATCCGACACGCAAAACATTGATGCTGTTGTGGTTACAAGCGACAAGTTTAGAGCGAGCCGAATGGGGGCAGGCGAGGCTTTCAGTAGCGATATTATCGAACGCACTCCAACGGTTTCGCGCTCGATAGATGATATTACGCGATTAGCTCCGCAGGCTATGGTGTCGAAAGATGGCGGTATCTCCATCGCTGGTACAAACTCTCGCTACAACTCCTTCCAGATTGACGGTACTGCATCGAACGATATGTACGGCTTGACCTCGACGGGTACAAATGGCGGTTTGGCAGGTGCAAACCCCATTCCGCTTGATGCAATTTCGGATATTCAGGTCGTAACGGCACCTTTCGATGTTCGCCAAGGCGGTTTTAGTGGCGGAGGTATAAATGCCATTACAAAGTCGGGCTCAAACACCTTCTCAGGTACGGCATACGCCTACTATAACGACCAGGATTTCTATGGCCGAAGCCCTATGAACGGAGCAAAACTTGCGGAGCAGAGAACGCAGATTTACGGCGTGTCGCTCGGTGGTGCAATCGTCAAAAATAAGTTGTTTTTCTTCCTCAACGGAGAGTTTAACCTCGACTCCTCGCCCTCGTCGTACTATGTGGGCGATAGCGGTTGCAACATCTCCGAGAGCGATGCGCAGACAATTGCAAATCGCTTCTACGAACTTACGGGTTACGATGGTGGCGGCTACGGCATACAGACACTAAAAAGGCATACAGGCTCGTTAATTGCGCGACTTGATTGGAATATCTCGTCACGCCACAACCTCTCGTTGCGCTACAACTTCCTCGATGCACGAAAAGATGAATTTGTGTCGAGTGCTACCGAACTGCGCTTCAATGGCGAGGGCTACACCTCGATTGCCGATACGCACTCGGTGGTTGCGGAGTTGCACTCGCGCGTGTCGGAGAAGATGTTTAACGAGTTCCGAGTAGGCTACACCCGAGTACACGATGGTCGCGATGCAATGAGTGGCGAGAAATATCCCTATGTAGAGATTAAGAAGATGCGTGACGGTGAAAATACAAAGGTCCTCATTGGTACAGACCCATTCGCCATTATGAACGATTTGGTGCAGAATACCGTTACGCTGACCGACAACTTCTCCTACTATGCCGATTCGCACACGATAACAATCGGTACGCACAACGAGATTTTCAACTCTTCGTGCCTCTATATGGCGAATGCGTTGGGTGCATATACTTACAATACGCTACAAGATTTTCTTGACGATAAGGCGAATAAATATGTGCGCAACTACTCTGACAATCCTTATACAAATATAACTTCTGCACAATTTGGCGTATATATTCAGGACGAGTGGAACGCCTCGTCCCGCTTTTCGATGACCTATGGTCTGCGAGCCGATATCCCTGTGATATTCGGAAACCCTCCCACAAATGAGGCGTTCAACTCTTCTGATGTGGCACAAAAGTATGGCATAAAGACCAACCAAGTGCCAACTCCTACGGTATTGCTCTCGCCACGTATCGGAGTGCGCTGGCAAATAGCCAAGAGCGCAGAGGCTTCGACATTGTTGCGTGGTGGCGTGGGTATATTCTCGGGAAGAATACCGTTTGTGTGGATATCCAACTGCTTCTCCAATAGCGGTATGACACAACGCGGATATACGCTCAAAGACTCATCAACGCCAAAGTTTCGCGAGGAGCCTTCAGGCACGGAGGGAGTATCCTCTAACCCGATGATAAATATCGTGGCGAAGGATTTTCGTTATCCGCAAGTGGCGCGTGCAACACTCGCCTTGGAGCAAGATTATAAGGGTTGGCACTTTGCGGTTGAGGGTATCTTCTCGAAGTCTATTAACGACCTCTTGATTACCAATCTTACGGCACAAGATAAGGGTAATAAGTTATTTGCCGTAAATTCGGCTCTTGCAAATGAGCAGAATACCACAACCCTCTACGACACATCGTTGGCGAAGTCATACTCTTCGATTTACCTCTTATCGAACACCTCGAAGGGGTATGGCTATTCGGTGAGTGCATCGGTGGCAAAGCACTTCCGCTTTGGTTTGGACCTCTACGCTGCATATACCTTTGCTCACTCCTACTCGGTAATGGACGGCATCTCGGCACAGGCTCTCAACACTTGGAGTCGCAACTACTCGGCAGATAGCAACAATCAGGCGTTGAGTTACTCGTTGTTTGATGTTCCGCACAAGGTTACCGCTTCGCTCTCGTATCGTACACCTCGCTATGCGAAGGTGCTCGGCACGACTATCTCGTTGCTCTATCAGGGCTATTCGGGTATGCGCTACTCGTTGACTTATGCGGGCGAAGATGCAAACAATGACAGCAGTAACGGCAATACGACAATCTATGTGCCTACGGCAGATGAGTTGCAGGCTATGGAGTTCGAGAGCGAGGAGCAACGCACTGCCTTCGGGGAGTATATCGAGGCGACACCTGCCCTGCGCCGTTCTCGTGGTAAATTCCTTGCACGAAACGCCTTGCAGACACCTTTCGAGCACCATCTCGACCTCCATATTGCGCAGGATATCTACTTCGGAGATAATACCTCACGTAAGGTGCAGATTTCGCTCGATGTGATAAATCTCGGCTCGCTCATCTCGAAGGATTGGGGAGCAAGTTACTACACCTCGAAGTATCGCCTGTCGCCTGTTGAGGTTTGTGATAAGATAACTGATGCTGATGGTAACCGCACACCGAAATATCGCTTTGTGGGTGGCGAGGTGTCGCGCAACGATCTTCTCTCTCGTTGGCGTATGCAGGTGGGTGTAAGAGTGGTATTTTAGCGTAATTCTTGGCGTTTGGCTTTGCGCTTTTAACTTTTTTTGCTATCTTTGTAAGTTAAAGAAATTGTATACTTATGAATTTGAAAGATAGATTGCAACGAATGTTGCAGATTGTGGAGGAGTCGGAGCGTGTGGGTGCGTTGTCCGACCTTGAACGAGATATTCTCTTGAATGACCTGCGTGAGGCGTATGCCGAATTGAAATTCGGCAAAACGGAGAACGATGATTTTTCGGTCGTTCCTACAACCCCTACTGAGGAGATTAAGTCGGAGCCCGAACCTGCGGTTGAGCCAGAGGAGGAGAGTGAGCCAGAGGTTGAAGCTGATGACGAGCCGGAGGTTGAGGTGGAAATTATCTTCGATGAGGAGGAAAATGACGAAGAGGACCCTGCTGTCGCTGAGCCTGCTGTCGCAGAGCCTGTTGTTGCTGAGCCTGTTGTTGCTGAGCCTGTTGTTGCTGAAACCCCTAACACCCCTATCGTAGAGGAAAATCTCTCAACTCTCAACTCTCAATTCTCAACTCCAAAGCGCAGCCCACTGCTATCTCTCTATGAAGATGAGCCAATGCCGATACTTGGTGAGCAGTTCCATGAGAAGCCGTCAGTTGCCGATACCATTGCCTGCCCGAAGGGTGTGGCAGAGAGTGCTCCCGTAACATCGTTGCGTGATGCGATAGGTGTGGCGGATAAGTTTATGTTGATAAGAGAGTTGTTCGCGGGTGATGCTGTGGCATACGATAGTGCTATTGAGGCACTTGATAAGCAAGCATCATTTGATGACTGCATAATCTTTATTGCAGAGCATTATGCTTGGGCACCAAACTCGCAAGCCACAAAGCTTGTGATGGATTTACTACAAAGAAAATATAATTAAAATGCCAATGGCTAAGAAACTATGGCAAAACTCTATATAGTACCTACGCCGATAGGCAATTTGGAGGATATAACACTGCGCGCAATACGAGTGCTGAAAGAGGTGGATTTCATCTTGGCAGAGGATACGCGTACGAGCTCGGTGTTGCTTAAGCATCTCGGCATAGAGAAGCCCTTGCGCTCGCATCATAAGTTCAACGAACATGCTACTGTGCAGATGGTGGCTGATGCAATCGAAGCGGGCAAAGATGTAGCTTTGGTGTCGGACGCAGGAACACCGGGCATTTCGGACCCGGGATTCTTGTTGGTGCGCACATGCGTAGAGAGGGGTGTTGATGTAGTAACCTTGCCGGGAGCTACTGCATTTGTGCCGGCATTGGTGCAGAGTGGTTTTCCATGCGACAGATTCTGTTTTGAGGGCTTTTTGCCACAGAAGAAGGGGCGTAAAAAACGTATCGAAGCATTGGCTGACGAGGAGCGCACAATGATATTCTACGAATCGCCATTCCGCGTAGTGAAGTGCTTGGAGCAGTTGGCCGAGGTCCTTGGCGAGGAGCGCGAGGTAGCTGTATCGCGTGAAATTACAAAGATGTTCGAGGAGACCGTGCGCGGAACGCTTGCCGAGGTGGCAATGCATTTCCGTCAGCACACACCAAAGGGTGAGTTTGTGATTGTGGTGGCAGGTCGCTCAAACAAAAAATCAAGAGACGAAGAGGATGAAGAGTAAAATCAATAAGATTGCAGAAGATGTGGCTGTGGAGTTGTTGTGGGCGGTATGTTATCTGTTCGCATTGTTGCCACGTTGCGTGCGTTACGGGCTATTTACACCGATTACATCATTTCTTCTACGCAAGGTCGCACACTACCGCTATGACGTAATCATGGGTCAATTACGCGACTCCTTCCCCGAAAAAGAGGAGGCGGAGATTGCCGATATATGCCGCCGCTACTACGACCATCTTGCCGAGATGATTATAGGTACATTATCATTGGCGGGTGTAAGTGATAAGAAGCGAGCAAAGTGTACCGAATTTGATTTTTCCGACAACTTCAAGGAGGAGATTGATGGTCGCAATATTGTAGCAATGACCTCGCATTACGGATTTTGGGAGATTGCCTTGAATCTCTATCTCGTAGCACCAAAACACCATCTTGTGGTGGCATATCGTCCATTGAAGAGTCGTGTGATGGATAGATTTTACTACCGCCTGCGAAAAGGTCACTCGGTAGATGCTGTTGCAAGCAAGAATTTCATGCGCTACTATGTAGCTAATCGTCACGGAATAAATGGCAAAAATATTGTGGTAGGACTTATCTCCGACCAAAATTGCCCTGTAACCAAAGGTTGTTGTTGGCACAACTTCTTAAATCACGACTCGCTCTTCTTTGACGGTGCAGAGCAGTTGGCCATGAAGTTCGGGCTACCGGTCTACTATGTGGAGTTGGAGCGTATTAAGGCGGGGTGCTATCGTCATCACTACACCCTAATATATGACGGAAAGGAGGAGGTGAAACCTCACGAGATAACGGAGCGATATGTGCGCCATTTGGAACGTACAATCCAGGCAAAACCGGAGTATTGGATGTGGTCGCATAAGCGATGGAAATTTACTCCTGACGAGAACTCTCTGTTTTACGATAACTACAAAGATAGAGTATAGAGCTTGAAAACTGCGGTCGTAATACTTAATTGGAACGGATTGCTCCATTTGCAACGCTACTTGCCGAGTGTGGTTGCGACTACGCCCGATGCCGATATTGTGGTTGCCGACAATGGCTCGACTGATGGCTCGTTAGCGTGGCTCAGGGAGGCGATGCCGAGCGTACAGACGATTGCTCTTGACAAGAATTACGGCTTCGCCGAGGGCTATAATCGCGCTTTGAGAGAGTTGAGTGGCTATGATGTCTATGTATTGTTAAATTCTGATATTAGAACCGAAGAGGGGTGGTTGTCGCCACTGTTGAACTATCTGGAGCAGAATGACGATGTGGCGGTTGTAGTACCGAAGATACTTGACGATAAGTGCCACGATAGGTTTGAGTATGCGGGCGCAGCAGGAGGTTTTATCGATATTTTGGGCTATCCCTTCTGTCGTGGGCGCATACTTAACCATGTAGAGAGGGATTACGGGCAGTACGATAATGCTTGCGATGTGATGTGGGGTAGTGGTGCGGCATTCTGTTGTCGCGCGGAGGTCTTTCATGAGTTGGGAGGCTTTGCCAAAGAGTTCTTTGCGCATCAGGAGGAGATTGACCTCTGCTGGCGAGTGTGGTTGTCGGGCAGAAGAGTGGCGGTGGAGCCACGCTCGAAGGTATATCATCTTGGAGGTGCAACGCTTTCGACTGACTCGCCTTTCAAGACGATGTTGAACCATCGCAACAACCTCGCAATGCTATATCGTTGTGCTTCGCCTGCGCAGCGGTTGTTGGTGGCGGTGGTACGCCCGGCGTTGGATTTCGCCGCATTTGTGGTGTACCTCTTGCAGGGCAAAAAGCAGAGTGCAAAGGCGGTATTGCAGGCGTGGCGTGACTTCTTGCGTTGGCATGGGCGATTGTCGGCAGAACGCAAGGCTATTCGCAGTGATGTGAAGCGTGAGGCTCCGATATATAAGGGCTCAATAGTTTTGCGTTACTTACTCGGAAGGAGGACCTTCCAAGAATAAATCGTTTTTATGAGTTCTTTTTGCACGAGAGCATCGGTCGTCAAAATGCTCACATAGGCTTACTATGCTGCGCTTTTGTCGCCTTGCTTCGCACAAAAATAATCTCATAATTTACGATTTAGAGGCGTGATGAAATTAAGAATTAAGAATTGAGAATTAAAAATAAACAGTTAAAGCGCACCCTATAAAGCGAACGGAGTGAGCGCCCCCATAAAGGGCGGAACGCCCGCCCCCCCATAAAGCAGTCGCAGACTGCGCCCCCATAAATCGCTGCGCCTTGACAAGGTTAGGAGTTCGGAAAACAAAATATATTATGAAGAGAATCGTAATAATTCCAACATACAACGAGTGTGAGAATGTGGCTCGTATGACCGATAAGGTGATGTCACTTGCGGGCGATTTCGACCTCCTCTATGTCGATGACGGCTCGCCTGATGGTACAGCTGCAATTATCCGTGAGAAGATGGTGCAGTATGGCTCGCGCGTAAATCTCTTGGAGCGCAAAGGCAAACTCGGCTTGGGTACAGCATATATCGCAGGCTTCAAGTGGGCCTTGGAGCGTGATTATGATGAGATTTTCGAGATGGATTGCGACTTTTCGCACAATCCTGACGATTTGATTCGTCTTGCATCTCGTTTGGAGAGCGATGCTGATGTAGCGATAGGTTCGCGATATATTACTGGTATGAATGTGGTGAATTGGCCTCTATCACGTATTCTAATCTCCTACGGAGCATCGCTATATGTGCGCTTGGTTACGGGAATGCCTGTTTACGATTCGACTGCCGGTTTTGTTGGCTATAAGGCTGAAGTTTTGCGCCGTATAAATCTCGATAAAGTGCAGATGATTGGCTATGGCTTTCAGATAGAGATGAAGTATACGGCTTGGAAAAAGGGATTTCGTCTGCGAGAGGAGTCAATTATCTTTACCGACCGCGAACTCGGAACCTCGAAGATGTCGAGCAGTATCTTCGGTGAGGCGTTTTTCGGAGTGTTAAAACTGCCGTTCAGGCACCTCAATAGGTAAAAAAAGTTACAGATGAAGAGACCACTAAACATATTGCTTACACTGCTTGCCCTGCTCTTTGTGGGGCATGTTTCTGCGCAGACCGATATAGAGCAACCAAATCTTGGAGTACCGAGCAAGATTGGTCCTGCATACTTCGGACCTAACGCCTTTCCGGTACCCGATATGCTTGATGGTCGCACCTCCTCGGAGTTGAAACTCGAACTCTATGGTGATTGTTTCCTCGGCACAACTACGGGGCGAGCATCAGACGATATCACGGGCGATTTGTTTGCAAAACTGACCATTCCACTCTTCACTCCAAAGGCTAATCTGACGGTGTGGATGCCGATATTCGAGTACTTCTACACCTCGGCAGAGTTGAACGCCTTGCGCCGATTGCCGGCACCATACAACACGAATGATTTGCAAGGTATGGATTCTGGCGATGTCTATATCTCGGCAGATGTGCGCATACTCTCGCAGGAACGACACTATGTCGATATGGCTGTTCGTGCAGCGCTGAAAACTGCCTCTGCAAATCAGTATGCCAAAGGTCGTTGCTATGATGCTCCGGGTTATTTCTTCGATGTGGCAGTGGGACACAGCATCAACCTTATCGGAGGTAATCACTACCTTCGTGTTGCGGCTTCGACAGGCTTTCTGTGTTGGCAAACCGACAACGGCCGACAAAATGATGCTGTGATGTATGGAGTGATGCTGGCTTATAGATTTCGGCGTGTATCCATAGATGCGACTTTCGGCGGATATGCAGGTTGGGAGCGTGTAGGTGACCGCCCGATGACCTTGAAAGCAAATCTGTCGTACCATATTGATAACCTCTCGTTGCGTTTGGGCTATCAGGTTGGTTTCAAGGATTGGCCATATCGCCAAATTCGAGTGGGCGCAACATACGCCTTCGATATTCTGAACAAGAAGAGTAGGATAAAATAATTTACTGCTATGCTCAAACGATTATTCGGATTAGATAGTTCGGTTACACCTGTTAAAACCGAGATTATTGCGGGTATTACCACATTCTTGACAATGGCGTATATACTCGCCGTAAATCCAAATATCCTTTCGGTTACAGGAATGGACAAAGGGGCACTCTTTACAACAACGGTGCTGGCGGCATTTATCCCGACATTGATGATGGGATTGTATGCCAAGTTGCCCTTTGCGTTGGCTCCGTGTATGGGTTTGAACGCCTTTTTTGCCTATACGGTTTGCCTCACGATGGGCTACTCGTGGCAATTTGCCCTGACGGCAGTGTTGATTGAAGGTCTGATTTTTATCCTGCTCACGGTTACCAACCTGCGTGAAAAGATTGTACACGCCTTGCCAAAGTGTCTGCGAGAGTCAATTTCGGTGGGTATTGGTCTGTTTATCGCCTTTATCGGTCTGCAAAATGCAGGTCTTATCGTTCGCTCCGATGCAACGCTTGTGACATTGGGCGATATTGGCACTCCGACTGCGATACTCTCGATACTCGGACTCGTTATAACCTCGATATTGTTGGTTAAGCGAGTTAAAGGTGCGCTGCTGATAGGTATCGTTCTCGCTGCCGTTATCGGTGTGCCGATGGGTGTGACAAAGTTTGGTGGCTTTGTCAGCACACCTCCAAGCATCGAGCCTATATTCTGCAAGTTCGAGTGGGCTAATATCCTCTCGAAAGATATGTTTATCGTGGTATTTACACTCCTCTTTATCGACCTGTTCGATACCATTGGAACGCTTATCGGAGTCTCGGCAAAGGCTAATATGTTGGACAGAGAGGGCAATCCTATCCGTATGCGTCAGGCGTTTATGTGCGATGCTATCGGAACTACGGCAGGTGCGTTTCTCGGCACCAGCACCGTTGGAACCTATGTCGAGAGTGCCGCAGGTGTGTCGGAGGGTGGTCGCAGCGGATTGACTGCAACGGTAACGGCGTTGTGCTTCTTGTTGTGCCTCTTTTTTGCCCCGTTCTTCCTCTCGTTGCCGAGTGCGGCGACTGCTCCGGTGCTTATCTTGGTGGGCGTGATGATGATGTCGGGAGTGTCGAAAATCGACTTCTCGAACTACTTGGAGGCTATACCATCTTTTTTGTGTATTATAATGATGCCGTTGGCATACAGCATCTCCGATGGTATTATCTTTGGTGTGTTGAGCTATGTGCTGATACATCTCGGCAGTGGAAACTATCGCAAGGTAAGTATCTCGACCTATATCCTTGCAGCGTTGTTCTTGTTGAAATTCTTGTTGTAACAGATTATATTATGAGAAAGGTTATTACAATTTTGGCGGCACTGCTGATTGGTGCAGGTGCAGTGTTTTTTTACTTCCGCTTCTACTTCGTCTTTGGCGAGGGTGTGAAGAGTGGAGAGTTGAACTATGTGGTCCATAAGGGCTTTATCTTCAAGACCTATGAGGGTAAACTTATTCAGGCTGGTTTCCGTGCGCAGACGGCTGGTGTGCAGTCCTACGAGTTTGAGTTCTCGGTGCCTGACAAGGAGTTGGCTGAGCGTTTGATGTTGCTCGGTGGTCAGACAGTGGAGTTACACTATAAGGAGTACTTTGGCTCACTGCCTTGGCGAGGATTTACGAAGTTTGTAGTAGATAGTATAGTCTCTGCACGTCCGCTTTACTATCCACAAACTCCGGCAGGTAGGTTGCCATTAGACGAACCAAAGAGTGCCACTACAGAGATTGCGGGCGAGGAGATTTAGAGAAGGGGAGTTCGGTGTTGCACCGAACTCTTTTTCGTTTTTTTGTGCGTTATATACTGCATTTTAATTTCTTTTTCCTATCTTTGCATCGTCAGAGGTTCCGGTGCAGAGCCACGCTCGCACGGATTAAAACGGAATTCGGTGCAAATCCGAAACAGTACCTGCTGCTGTAAGTTCCTGCCCCAGAGGGTGCAAGGGTTGTGTCGGGAGATGCAACACTGTGCAAAAAAGGGGGTAAAAAGGCACTCTTTGCCACTGGTCTTTTTTAGGGATTGGGAAGGCGCCTTGCGGAACAAGTCAGAAGACCTACCTCGACATTTTTGTTTAACAATCCGCAGGCAATCGGATTATAAAACTTACATTTTATGTCCAAAATATTTAAGTTTGCACTTGTTGCAGCCCTATTGGTGGTAGGTGGCTGTACATCATTTGAAGGTGGTTTTGTAGGTGGCGGTAATAATACGGCCCCCAAACCGGCAACGTACGAGTACGAGGTGGTGGAGTTTCTCCCTGCACCCGGGCAGTTTGTGAATGAAGGCTACTCTGCTGCAACTATGGAGGAGGCGTGTGCCTATGCGCAAGAGCGCATCAATAATCGCTACTTTGTTTCGTTAGGTGGCTTTGGCGGATATATAGTTGTAAGGTTTAAAAAACCTGTCGTAAATTCGGAGGGCGACTACGACTTCGGAATTTACGGAAACTCGTTTAGTGGCAGTTCAGAGCCCGGTGTTGTGTGGGTGTCGCAAGATACAAATAAGAATGGTGTGGCAGATGATGAGTGGTTTGAGTTGCATGGCTCGGAGAGTGGCAAGGATAGCACTCAGCAAAATTACGCTATTACCTACTCTCGGACAGATAATGAAACCGAAATTGCGTGGCGCGACAACAAGGGCGAGAGTGGCACTATTGAGCGCAATTCGATGCACCGACAAGACTATTTTCCTGCGTGGGTGACCGATAACGAATACACCCTTTCGGGTACGCTTCTGCCCGACAATAGCGAGTGGATCGAGAAGAATCAGGAGTGGGTATTGCACGCTTTTGAGTGGGGTTATGTCGATAATTTCAGTGAGATAGACCTTGCAGAGGACCGAGCAAATCGTTTTCGTATCCTCGATGCTCGTGATGCGTTAGGTGAGGTGGCAAACTTGCCACAAATCGACTTTGTAAAGGTGCAATCGGCAACAAATGTAATCCATAAGGCTATTGGCGAGGTTTCGACCGAGGTGTGTGGCTTTGTATCATATAACAGCGAGGAGTAATGCGCTGCCTACGCCAAATATCTGTTTGCATACTTGCAGTACTGCTCGCCTCGTGCATGAGGTGGGAGTATGGCCTTACGGAGCAGTTTGATGCCACAGCAAATGGCGTATTTATTACGAATGAGGGAAATTTTACCTACGGCGGAGCGACACTGTCATATTACGACCCTACCTTCAAAAGTGTAGAAAACGAGGTCTTTTATCGTGCCAACGCGATGAAGTTGGGCGATGTGGCGCAGTCGATGGTTGTGCGCAACGGTATCGGTTGGGTGGTGGTTAATAACTCGCATGTGGTCTTTGCCATTGATGTCGAAACCTTCCGTGAGGTAGGGCGTATAACCGACTTACCTTCACCGCGTTATATCCTCTTCGCATCTGACGAAAAGGCCTATATCTCGCAGATTGATAGCGATAGAATAATTATCGTAAACCCCAAAACTTTCCAGATTACGGGCGAGATTATCTGTCCGATGACAACCGAATATCGCACCGGCTCGACAGAGCAGATGGTGCTGTTGGGTGACTATCTCTATGTCGCTTGTTGGTCGTATCAAAAACGAATTTTGAAGATTGATACCCGCACCGATAAAGTGGTGGATTACAAGGATATAGGCTTGCAGCCAAAATCTATGGTTGCGGATAAAAACGGCAAGTTGTGGGTTGTGAGCGATGGCGGTTACGAGGGTAATGCAATAGGCTACGAGCCTGCGAAATTATATCGCATAAATCCCGAAAATTTGGAGGTGGAGCAGACTTTTGCACTCGGCTTGAATGGTTCGGGTAATGCTACTCGCTCGGCTTCGCGTCTGAAAATCAACGACAAGGGCGATATGCTCTATTGGATTGATGGTGGCGTGTGGCGTATGGCGATTGATGCTGCGGAGTTGCCTGCCGAGCCATTTATCCGACCTATTGAAGGGGTAAATCGCTCGTTGTACTACGCTTTGGGCGTTGCTCCCGATACGGAGGAGGTCTATGTGGGCGATGCACTCGACTATCAGCAACGCTCGATTATCTATCGCTATTCGAGCGATGGCAAATTGCTCGATTCATTTACCGCAGGCGTTATTGCAGGCGATTTTTGTTGGAAAAAGTGATGCGCAAGGGGATTTCAATATTGCTGTTACTTCTTGTTTCTCTGACTGCTTGGGCGGAGGAGCGCGATTGGTTGCGTGATGGCTTGGAGATTCCCGATGTGGAGGTCGTGGCTCGCCGACCGATGCGCGATATTGGGGTGGAGCAGACCAAAATAGACTCGGCAATGCTGCATCAAAATATCTCGCTCTCGATGGCAGATATTCTCTCGTTTAACTCCTCGATTTTTGTCAAAAATAGCGGTCGTGCAACCCTCTCGACCGTGTCGTTTCGAGGTACTTCACCATCGCATACACAGGTGCTGTGGAATGGTCTGCTTATAAACTCACCAATGCTCGGCATGACCGATTTTTCGATGATACCATCGTTTTTGGTCGATAAAGCTACGCTTCTGCATGGCTCCTCATCGGTTACCGAGTCGGGTGGTGGCTTGGGTGGTGCGGTAAAACTCGCTACCGAGCCAACTGCGGAGGAGGGTTTCGGACTCCACTTTGTACAGGGCGTTGGCTCATTCTGGACTTTTGACGATTTCTTGCGTTTGACATACGGCAATGGTCGTTGGCACTCCTCGACAAGAGTGGTCTTTTCGACCTCGAAAAACAACTATCGCTACCGCAACTACGACAAAAAGGAGAATATCTACGATGCGGAGCATAATATCGTGGAACAGTACTATCCCGTGGAGCGCAACCGCAATGCCGCCTTTCGCGATGCGCATCTCTTGCAGGAGGTCTATTACAAGACGAAAAATGGCGACCGCCTATCGTTAAATGCGTGGTACACAAATTCTTATCGAGAGTTGCCACTGCTGACTACCGACTATGGCTCTTCGCCCGAATATGAAAACTATCAGCGCGAAAATTCGTTCCGAGGGGTTGTGGGCTACGACCATATTCGCACGAATTGGCGAGTAGGGGCAAAGGCGGGATATATCTACACTTGGCTCGGTTACGACTACTCCTATAACAAAGTCGCAACAACTCGTTCCCGAAGTCGCATCAATACGATTTACGCTTCAGTGTCGGGCAACTACTCCTTCGAGGAGGCGAAGGTGTTGCTGTCGGGCGATATTACCCTGCACGAAAACTTTGTCCGCTCATCGGACAGTGCAGTAGGGTATAGTGCTGACCGAGCTGAACTCTCGGCTGTGGTGTCGGCTCGTTGGCAACCGATTGATAGATTGGGCGTTGCAGCGACTATGCGTGAAGAGATGTATGGGCAAGAGTGGACTCTGCCTATTCCGGTTGTGGCGGTCGAAGGTGTTGTGTCGCAGAAAGGAAATATAATGCTCCGAGCCTCAGCCTCACGCAACCATCGTGCGCCATCGCTCAATGATTTGTACTTTCGACCGGGAGGAAATCCCGACCTTCGCAGTGAAACGGGTTGGAGTTATGATGCAGGTATTTCGAGCGAGGTAGGGCGCAAAGATATATACAAATTGAAGGTGTCGGCTTCGTGGTTTGAGTCGTGGATTGACGATTGGATTTTGTGGCTGCCGACAAACAAGGGTTTCTTTTCGCCCCGCAATGTCAAAAAAGTACACTCCTACGGTGTGGAGGCACAAGCATCGCTCTCGGTGCGCTTGGCAAAGGATTGGCGATTGGAACTAAATGGCTCGGCAGCGTGGACACCTTCGGTGAATGTGGGCGCACCAATCTCGGCTGGCGACAACTCGATAGGCAAGCAGTTGCCTTATGTGCCACGCTTTTCATCTTCGGTAACGGGGCGATTGTCATTCCGTTCGTGGTCGCTATTGTACAAGTGGTGCCATTATAGCGAGCGATTTACAATGTCAAGCAATGATGTAGCCTTGACGGGCAAACTACCGCCATACTTTATGAATAATATCGAGTTGGAGAAGCAATTTTCCTTCCGCTGGGCAGACCTCTCGCTCAAAGGCGCTATAAATAACCTCTTCAACGAGGAGTATGTATCGGTGTTGTCGCACCCGATGCCGGGTATAAACTTTGAAATATTCTTTGGTATTAGACCCAAGTGGGGAGAGAAAAAACGATAAATAGATAAAAAAAGTAAAAAAGATTTTGCGGAAATGGAAATTTCGCTTATCTTTGCACTCGCTTAAACGCAATGGCGGGATAGCTCAGCTGGTTAGAGCGCATGATTCATAATCATGAGGTCGAGAGTTCAAGTCTCTCTCCCGCTACAAAAAACAGTTAGGAGTGATTTTTATCACTCCTTTTTTTTGTAGCGGGGAGAGACCGTGTGTTACCCACCCCCTAAATCCCCCTCCTGTGAGGGGGACTTATTTATATACGCAACAAACGCAATCACCCTATCGTAATCCCTTATGACCTACAAAAAATGATTAGGAGTGGTTTTGCCACTCCTATTTTTTTGTAGCGGAGAGAGAGCCCCCCCCTCTTGCGACAGATTAGATAAAACTTTGGCTTGCGTTTTGCGGTCTTGGTGATGGTTATGGGAGAGTTGCGCTACAATATGGCTCTTGTTGTGTCGAATATACTCTTCGGAGTATCGTTTTCGGTCTATGTATCGTTGCTACAAGGTACGATACAAACCTCTCAGCTCTTCGTTATTCAACTTCTCTTTTCGCTCCTTCTCTTTACTCCGGCCGCAATGTTGCATCGCGACTTTTATCGTCTGACACTCAATGACTTCGGCTCAATATTTATTGTCGCAATATTGGTAATATTCGGGTGGTGGTATATGCTGATGACGGGAGCCTCCTACACCAATCCGATAGATGCATCAACCATCGCAACAATAGGACCGCTATTTACACTTATAACCTCAATCATCGTGCACTCCCGTAGAGCCAAACTCGGTGAGAAAATAGGCATATTTATAGCGTTGTCGGGCGTTGTTGCCATACTCGTAGATAGAGGTAGGGTGCTGGTAGTAGATGGTGGTGAGGGTTATGGAAATGCCATTGTCTTGTGTGCTGTAGTTGCCATAGCCGTCAATACGGTACTTATCGCGCCCGTACTTCGTCGCCACGGAGCAATAGTCGTTATGGGGTGGTATTATATTATAGGAGCTCTACTCGCTTTACCTCTTATTCTGCAAGAACTACCAACAATATCAATCTCGCATCTCTCCCATTTGGAGTTGGGCGAATTGGCCTATATCCTGATTTTTGGCTCAGCACTGCCTATGTATCTGCTCTATGTCGGCTCCGAGCATCTTACGGCCACTCACACGGCAGTATATCGCTATATTCAGCCTGTCGTTGCGACAATTGTGGCTTTGTTGCGCGGGCAGGCAATAATAGACAGCACCAACATTGTTGGTGCTGTGCTGATATTCTTTGGAATGTTATGTGTGATTCTATCTACTCCTCGTCAAGAGACTATTCGCGGATAATCTTAACCTCTCCTCTCTCGCCGAAGGCGATAATCGAACTTGGTTGTCCCGTAGGTCGTCCTTGAAAACGAGGATTTACCATAAAATCGACACCTTCGATAATCTCTTTCGATATATCGCGAACGCTTCGAGGTGTTGGCTCGCCGGAGATGTTTGCTGACGTTGAAACGATTGGTCGTCCGAATTTGCGGAGCAATTTGTGGCAAAATTCGTGCTCGGGAACGCGCACACCCAAGGTTTTAGCCTCAGGAATAAGGTTCTTTGCCAATCCCGTAGCGCCCGGCAAAATCAGTGTCAGAGGCTTTGTTGCCATCTCCATAACCTCGAAAGCAATGCCTGGAGCTTTATCCACATAGCGCACTACCATGTCGGCATCGCGGCATAGTACAAGCATTGCGTGTTTGTCCTCGCTACGTTTCAAAGCGTATATCTTTGCTACGGCATCTTCGTTTGTAGCATCGCAACCAATGCCCCATACCGTATCTGTCGGGTAGAGTATAATTCCGCCCTTGCGGAGTATATCTATTGCCAATTCAATCTCTCTATCCATGGTTTAGTGCTTTTTAGGCAAAATCTCAATCCAATAATCGTCTGGGTCGTTGATGAAGTATAAACCCATATCGTGATTTTCGTAGCAGATGCAACCCATTTCGCGGTGATACTCGCGCACGGCATCGTAATCTCCCTCTACGCGAAGACAGAGATGAGTTTCATTATCGCCCAACTCGTAGGCTCCCTCCTTGTCGCGCAACCAAGTAAGTTCCAATAGAAAATGGCCACTATCGTCACCTAAATAGACGAGAATAAACGAGCCATCGGCTGCCTCCTTACGCTTCACTTCCTTCAAGCCAAGTGCTTTTTCGTAGAACGCCATGCTACGTGCCAAATCGGTAACATTTATGTTCAGATGGTCGAATGTACTTTTAATATCCATAATACTAAATATTTGTTCTACTGCAAAGATAGTGAAAAAATTACTAATTTTGCACCAACAAAAGCAATAGTGTATGGTAAAACCTCTGAAAAATCGTAAATGGAGCGTACTGTCGCGCGAATATCTGCTTCGCGAAGGCGATTGGTGTACGGTGCGCCGTGATAGGGTACAGTTGCCAAGCGGAGTGATTATTCCGGAGTGGTATGTCTTTGAATTTCCGAGTTGGGCAAATGTTATTGCTATAACCAAGGAGGGGGAAATGGTTATGGTGAGCCAATATCGTCACGGCATAGGCGCTACAAATTACGAGCTGTGTGCAGGCTTGGTCGATTCGACAGATGCTTCGCCTATGGAGGGTGCAAAGCGCGAATTGGAGGAGGAGACGGGATATGGAGGTGGTCGTTGGTCGCTCTATATGACTACGTCTGCCAATCCGTCAAACCACAACAACTTCAACTACACTTTTTTGGCTGAGGGTGTCGAAATAGTTGCAGAACGCCACCCTGAGGAGAGTGAAGATGTTGATGTGCATCTGCTGACAAAAGACGAGGTGCGAGAGTTGTTGGAGCGAGGTGAGATAATTCAGGCAATGCATGCTGCACCACTTTGGCGCTACTTTGCCGAGAATGCAGCCAAATAGGTAGAATATGATAAAAAAATGAGGGAGCTTTCGCGACTCCCTCATTTTTTTTGCGTAGGCTTCCGTCAGACTACAAGCTGATAGCTTCGGAAGGACATACACCTGCACATGCGCCACACTCAATGCACTTATCTGCATCAATTACATAGATGTCGCCGGCAGAAATAGCCTCAACCGGACACTCATCAATGCAAGTACCACATGCAATACATGAATCTGAAATTTTGTAAGCCATAGTGTTTAATTAGATTATTTTGTGTTAATTAACACCGCGAAGTTACACTTTTATTCTCAATTTTCCAAAAGAATTGTATCTTTGTGGTGACGTTTATCGAAAAAACTACAAAAATGGAGCCATTAACAACATCGCTATGTCTTACTTTCTTAGGTACCGGCACATCGCAGGGTGTTCCTGTCATAGGGTGTGATTGTGCCGTATGTTGCTCGGCCGATGAGCGCGATAGACGATTGCGTACTTCGGCAATGGTGGAGGTTGGCTCCAAGAGGTTTATTATTGATGCAGGGCCCGATTTTAGGGAGCAGATGTTGCGCGAAGGGGTAAGCCATATCACGGCTATATTGCTGACGCACAAACATAAAGACCATATTGGCGGACTTGATGATGTTCGAGCGTTGAATTTTGTCGACTATCCTGACGAGATTCACACGGTGCATATCTACGGCACGCACGACACTTGCGACTGTGTGCGCAAAGATTACGACTATGCTTTTGCTGAAAAACCCTATCGTGGCGTTCCGCAGATTGAGTTGCACGAGTTTGGCGCAGAGCCTTTCGAGGTGGAGGGCGTTGAGGTTGTACCGATAAAGGGCGAACACTCACGCTTTGAGGTTACGGGATTTCGATTTGGAAAGTTGGCATATTTGACAGATTTCAAGTCTATTGCCGAGGAGGAGTTACAGAAGTTGTTGGGCGTGGAGGTGCTGGTGGTAAATGCTCTGCGATTTGAGCCACACGACTCGCATTTCTCGGTTGGTGAGGCGTTGCAATTGATTGAGAAGGTTGCTCCAAAACGGGCATATCTAACCCACATGTCGCACGATATAGGATTGCATTGTGTGGCTAATTTGCGACTGCCTGAGGGTGTTGAATTTGCTTACGATGGACTGAAAATTGAAATATAAAACGATATGAAAAACGCATTAAACGGAAAAGTTGTAGTGATTACGGGCGCATCGTCAGGTATTGGTGAGGCGATGGCGCGCCTATATTCGAAGATGGGTGCAAAGGTCGTACTTGGTGCCCGCAACGAGGAGAAACTTGCGTTGTTGGCGCAAATTATCGCAACCGAGGGAGGAAAAGCGACCTATGTCGCTACCGATGTGACGAAAGAGGTGGATTGCAAACGACTTATCGACAAAGCGGTCGAGGTGTTTGGCGGTATTGATGTGTTGATTTGCAATGCAGGTATCTCGATGCGCGCCATATTCGACGATGTCGATACGAAGGTTTTGCACCGCTTGATGGATGTAAATTTCTGGGGTACTGTATATTGCGCAAAATACGCTTTGCCATATTTGCAAGCCTCGAAAGGCTCGTTGGTGGGTATCTCTTCGGTGGCAGGATTGCACGGCTTGCCTGGCAGGACAGGCTATTCGGCATCGAAGTTCGCGATGACAGGATTGCTCGAAACTATCCGTATCGAAAATATCAAAAAGGGGCTGCACGTGATGGTTGCTTGTCCGGGATTTACCGCCTCGAATGTTCGTTTTTCGGCTTTGACGGCAGATGGCTCGGCGCAGGGCTCGACACCGCGAGAGGAGGGTAAGATGATGACTGCCGAGGAGGTTGCACGCATTGTGGCACAAGGTATTGCAAAGCGTCAGCGTTTGTGCCTTATGGAGGCAGAGGGGCGAGCAACTCACTTTGTAAAGAAGTTTGCCCCCGGGTTGCTCGATAGAATATTCTATTGGGTGATGTCGAAGGAACCAGATTCGCCATTCAAATAGAGATGGTCAAACCAAACTAAATTTTACCATAAAGAAACGACTTGAATCATTAGATGTATTGCGTGGAGCCGACCTATTCTTTTTGATGGCGGTTGGACCTCTTGTGCGCCGATTTATTAGAACCGTAGATATGCCGTGGCTTAACGATTGCGCATGGCTGTTCGACCATGTGGAGTGGCAGGGCTTTTCGCCTTGGGATATCATTATGCCACTGTTTGTCTTTATGACGGGTATAACGATTCCGTTTGCCTTGGGGCGTATGCGCGAGGAGCGCAACTATAGCGCAGCCGCATGGCGAATTTTGCGCAGAGTAGTCGTATTGTGGATATTCGGTATGATTTGTCAAGGTCGATTGCTGAGCCTTGATTTTGACCGCATGTATCTTTACTCCAATACCTTGCAGGCTATTGCCGTAGCCTATGCCGTGTCGGCAGTGATGTTCCTGTTTACGAAACTGCGCACGCAGATTATCACTGCCGCAGTGCTTCTTTTGGGCTATTGGGCGGCTATGGAGCTTATCTCGGTTGATGGCTTTGGTGGTGGCGACTATACGCCCGAAAAGAACCTTGCCGAGTGGATCGACCGTGCGGTTTTGGGGCGTTTTCGCGATGGTGCAAAGGTAGTTGATGGGGTAGTGGTATTCAAAGAGGGCTACCACTACACTTGGATACTCTCCTCACTGACTTTTGCCGTTACGGGTATGCTCGGAATGTTCGCAGGTGTGATTGCCAAGTCGCAAATGGCTGAAAAGTGCAAACTTTGGTGGTTTGCAGGACTTGGCGTTGCGATGATTGTGGCCGGACAAGTGTGGGGTATCTGGCACCCGATTATCAAGATGATTTGGACCTCTTCGATGACGCTCTTCTCGGGCGGAATATGCTTCCTGCTGCTGTGGCTTTGCTACTATCTGATTGATTATAAGGGATATCGCCGTGGTTTGACGCTCTTTAAGGTCTATGGAATGAACTCCATCGCGGCATATATGATGCCTAAGTTTATCAAGATGAGGGCGATATCGACCGCCCTGCTATACGGCACAGCGCAGTATCTTGGCGATGATTGGTACGCAATGCTCATTGCCGTAGCCAATGTAGTGCTGTCGTATCTGCTGTTGTACTATATGTATAAGCGACAGTTGTTCCTCAAAGTGTAGCATGCAATTTGTATATAGGTGGTAGGAACACTTATATATAAAAAGTATGCATCAATCTATTACTATCCATGCAAAGGAGAACGGGAAGTTCGCCCTTGCAAAACCGTGTGAGTTGGATAAACTCAATCCGAAGGAGTTGTTGCTCTATTCTACGGCCTTGTGTGCCGGTATGACCGTGCAGGCAATAGCCGAGAAGGAGCGTGTTAAACTTGTAAAACTCGAAATCAAGATGTCGGGCGAACTCGACACCGAGAAGGTCGAAGGCAAGAGTAAGTTTGAGTCGTTCAATATTGCTTATAATATTGAGTGTAAGCATATTGACGAGCAGTCGAAGGTGTCGCATGCCGTACAACTTGCAACCGACAAGTATTGCGGAGGTTTGGCTATGTTGCGAAAGATTGCCCCTGTTTCGCACTCGATTTCAATCGTTAGCGTAGAGGTGGAAGCATAAGTAAAGGCGGTCCGAAAAGACCGCCTTTACTTATTATATAATTTATGCGCAACTACTATTTGTAGAAGAGCGAAGATATTGACTGATAGTTGTGTACGCGCTCGATGCACTCGGCAATAATGTCAGCACACGAGAGTACGGTGAACTTCGACAAATCCTTCTCAGGGTTGAGAGGAATGGTGTCAGTTACGATAACCTCCTGCAATGCGCTCTCGGCAATACGCTCGTAAGCCTTACCCGACAATACAGGGTGGGTAATAGCAGCACGAACACTCTTTGCACCGCGCTCCATTAACATATTCGCAGCCATGCAGATAGTACCTGCGGTGTCAATCATATCATCAACGATAAGGATATTACGTCCCTCAACCTCACCAATTGCGGTCATCGAGCCAACAACATTAGCCTTTGCGCGCTCCTTGTGCGAGATGATGATAGGAGTTTCGAGCAACTTAGCGTAGGTGCTTGCTCGCTTTGCACCGCCCATATCAGGCGAAGCAATAGAGAGGTCCTCAATGCCGAGGCTCTTGATGTAAGGGATAAAGATACCACTTGCATAGAGAGCATCAACAGGAACATCAAAGAAGCCCTGAATCTGGTCGGCGTGCAAGTCGAGAGTCATCACACGGTCTGCACCAGCCACTGTGAGCATATTTGCCACGAGTGCGGAGGTGATAGGTACGCGAGGACGGTCTTTGCGGTCTTGACGTGCCCAACCGAAGTAAGGGATTACCGCTACAACCTTGTAAGCCGAAGCACGCTTTGCAGCATCAATCATCATCAACAGCTCCATCAGATTATCCGACTTAGGGAATGTTGATTGAATAATGAACACTGTGCAACCACGAATCGACTCGATGAAGTGCGGTTGGAACTCGCCGTCACTGAACTCTACAACTTCGCACTCTCCGAGAGTAGTGCCGTAGGCAGCAACGATTTTTTCTGCAAGGTAGCGCGATGCGCGACCTGTAAAGAATTTAATTTTGTGGATAGCCATACTATTTTTATTTAAGTAAGTGTCAATTTAGCTATCAACCGAAAATTAAAAATTAAGAATTAAAAATTAAGAATTACCTTAATTGTCAATTGTCAATTATCAATTATCAATTGATTGGTAGCGCAAAAATAGTATTTTTTGCGCTTATTCACTGCTTTCTGCCAAAATTTTATTAACAAAAGTTAATATATCCTCACGACCTTGCCCGTTCTCGCTCGAAGAGAGCAACATTGGAGGCAACTCCTCCCACTGCTCGGCAAGGCGTTTTTTGTAGGCCGTAACGGCTCGTTGTGTCTGCGTGGCGGACTGCTTGTCGCACTTGGTGAAGATGAGCGCAAAAGGTACTCCACCTTCGCCCAGCATCTCAATAAACTCCAAATCTATCTTCTGTGGCTCCAAGCGCGAATCGACCAAAACAAAGAGGTAGTGCATCTTCTCGCACTTGAAAACATAGTCCAAAATAATCTTCGCGAAGGCTCCACGCTCACGCTTCGAGGTGCAGGCATAGCCATAACCGGGCAAATCAACCAAATACCACTCCTTGTTGATAAGGAAGTGGTTTATCAACTTAGTCTTACCCGGTGTTGCCGATACCTTTGCCAACCCCTTGTGGCGGGTGAGCATGTTTATAAGCGATGACTTACCCACATTGCTTCGCCCGATGAAGGCGATATCCTTCAACGAGTCCTTCGGCACCTGCGATATGCGCTCCGAGGAGCATTTAAACTCTGCTTTTGTAATCATTCTTTGGTGTGATTATTTAACCTCCGTCAATTCGAGTACCACGCTGCGCCAATCGTTTGTTGCACGCATATCGTTGAGTTCAACATTCGATTTATACCACTTTGAAAGTTCCGGAATTACGATGCCCTCCTCCATCAACATCTTGCCACTTACAACTTTGCCATTAAGAGCAACAGGCTGATTTTCAAACTCCGGAGCAACCTCACGAATACGATATTTGGCATCAGCCTTCAAACCCTGCAAACGGATAATCGGCATTTGTGTCTCACGCCAAATAAGGTGACGATATGTAAATACGACTGCCCTCTCCTTTGATTCGTTGACATACATCAACGAGGTAAAATTCTTGTCGCCTTCGTAAGGCGAAATAAGGCGGTAGAGGTCACCCTGCTGTACTACGGGGCGGATTGTCTTGTATTCAGCAATTGCGCGCTTTGCGTAGGCACGCTCCGTGTCGCTCAACTTTGATGGAACCATCTCCATACCGAGTCGGCACATCGAAGCGACATCGAAACGGAACTTGATAGGTACCAAACGCTGTGTATATTTGCTATATGCCGAGCCGACATGTGCAGCCAACATATTCGATGGGTAGAAGTTCATCGAGCCCCACTGAATAAGAATACGATGGTATGCATCGGTCTGGTCGCTGGTCCACATCTCCTGGAAATATGGCATAAAGCCGTAGTTCAGACGAGCGCCACCCGAAGCGCAGAGCTGAATTACAACTTGCGGATACTTGGCACGAATACGTTTCAAAATCTTTTCGAGTGCAAGGGTGAAATCGACCTGCAAGTTCGACTGCAGCGCCTTTGGCAAATAGAGCGATTGCGTATTGGTCATGCTCATATTGTTATCCCACTTAATGTAGTATATATCAGGATTTTGGGTGAGCAAATCATCAACCACACCAAACACGAAATCCTGCACTTGCGGGTTGGTCAAGTCGAGCAATAACTGACCACCACCACGGCCATAAGTAGGCTCGAAATCGGGGTGACGCAACACCCAATCAGGGTGCTTCTCGTAGAGCTCACTCTTTACATTCACCATTTCAGGCTCAATCCATATGCCGAACTTCATTCCGTGCTTGTGGGTGAGGTCGATAAGTGGGCGAATGCCGTTAGGCAACTTCGACTTAGCAACGCCCCAATCGCCAAGCGATGACTTTGCATCATTGCGAGGGTATTTAGGGCCAAACCAGCCATCATCGACCACGAACATCTCGCCACCGAGCGCAGCGAAATCTTTGACCATAGGCTCTAAGTTTGCTTCGGTGGTGTCGAAGTGTACACCCTCCCACGAGTTGAGCAATACCTCACGCTCCTTTGTGCCATCAAGCAACTGATATTTACGAGCCCAACGGTGGAGGTTGCGCGAGGCCTCGCCCTTGCCGTTAGTGGTGTAGGTGAAGACCATTTCAGGTGTTACGAGCGACTTTTTGCCTGCTAAGGTGTAGTCGCTTGCTGCTGGGTTGATGCCGCCCATAAAGAGCGTTTTAGCAGAACTTTTGAGGGTGTTGTGGAACTCAAAGTGGAAGTTGCCCATCCATACGAGAGTACCTGCAACAACGGGGCAGTTTGCCTCGTCAAGTCGACCATTCAAGCCGAGCATAAACGACGCATTTTCGAATATTGCTACACGCGAACCTGTTTGCGAAGAGATTATGCGTACACCATTTGTGAGTGGCTCGATATTCTCGTTGCACTCATTCTTGGCCGAACCGTCGAGGTGGAGCAGTACGCAGTTGTCTGACTGAATAGGCAGAAATGCCGACATGTACTTCTGCAAAACGATAGGCTTCTTGCCCTCGTTGATATACTCGGTGTTCATCTTCACGATGTCGAGGTCGGAGTATGCCGAGTAGTTCAACTTCACGGCAAGAGTCGGGTGTGCCACATCGCGCAACAAAATCGAGAGGGTGGTGATGGTGCCATCAACGCTCTCGGTAACCTTTTCAACAACGAATTTTACGGCATTATCTCCATCGTGTTGCTTGACGAGCGAAGCGAAAGGTTCGATGCAGTTAGTACCGTATGCAGGGTAGGCCTCCTGCTCGGAGAGCGCTCTGCCCGAAGCCTTTACATCGCTAACATCGGCACGTGAACCATAGTAGAGAAAATGAGGTGCTTTGCCCTCCGTTGCCGAGATAATAAGCGTAGAGTTTGGTGTAGATAGAGCATAATCCTTTGCTTGTGCTGCAAATACCGCTACTATTGCACCAAGAATAAGTAGTGTTTTTTTCATAGAAAAAAGGTTTGGTTTTGGATATATTTTAGACAAAGGTAGTAAAAAGTCTGAAATAAAGCATAAAAAGTAAAACTTTTTTGTATCTTTGCACCTTGGTATAAAATGGGATAAAAGTACCCGTTGTGTAGGGATAAGAAAATTAAAAATAAATAGACGATAAAACCATGAAGAAGGAATGGAATGATGTGAAGGAATTTCACGAGAAGTTTGGTCACCCTGTAGCGGAGCAACCTGTGATGATTGCCAAGAAACGCGCTTTGAGCCGTGCAAAGTGGATGAACGAGGAGGTTGCCGAGTTCTTGATTGCAGAGGATATCTATGAGCAGGCAGATGCGATGATTGACTTGATGTACTTCGCTCTCGGCACAATGGTCGAGATGGGCTTGGAGGCTGACGAGTTGTTCGACATCGTGCAGAAGGCAAATATGGCGAAGTTGTGGCCAGACGGAAAACCGCACTACAACCCAAAGGATAACAAAGTTATCAAACCTGAGGGCTGGGAGGACCCGAAGCCGAAGATTAAGGCTTACATCGACTCGGTAATTGCGGCAAAGAGCAAATAATAGATTGACTTTTTCAGTCGTTTAATAGTCATGAGTGTTATCGTAGAGGTAATTACTGCGCATTTGCGCTCCAATCGTAGATTGGTTGTTCCTAACTTCGGAGCCTTTGTGGTGAAGGAGTCGGGAGAGTATCTGTTTTCCGACCTATTGCGCGATGATGATGGAGTACTTGCATCTCTGTTGCGCGAAAAGGGGCTGAGTGAGATGGAGGCGGCAGTTATGACCGATCGCTTTATATTCGAAGTACGTCACGAATTGGAGCAGTATGGCTATTGTCGTTTGGGGGATATAGGAACACTGCGTATTGAGCCAGATACCAAAGTGCTTAAGCTCTATCCGCCTGTGCAGGGCGAACTGCCAAAGCAGACTCCGTACATTCCGAAACAAGTTTCGGAAGCGGAAAACGGAGAACGGAAAACTGAAAACGAAGATAAGAGTATAGGTGGCGATAATGAAACCCCTGCAACCTTTGCAACGCCTAAGAAACCTATAAAACCTCGTAAAAAGGTTGATTTTGTGATAGTTGTGGCGGTAATTATTCTGTTGGCGGCATTGGTCGGTATTGGTTACGGCTGGTATGTCTCAAATCTCGGTGTTGCAGATGATGATGCCGCTATGGACGCATTGAGAGTGACGTCAGAACAATTAAACGAATAGATTGAAATGATGGATAATAGTACTTTACTCTCCGTAAAACAACGCTTTGGGATAATCGGCAACTCGCCATTGCTCAATCGGGCATTGGAAGTTGCGTTGCGTGTTGCTCCTACCGATTTGACGGTGCTTGTTACGGGCGAGAGTGGTGTGGGTAAAGAGTTCTTTCCGCAAGTTATCCATGCCCATTCGGCACGCAAACATAATAAGTATGTTGCGGTAAACTGCGGAGCAATACCCGAAGGCACGATTGACTCGGAGTTGTTTGGTCACGAGAAGGGTGCTTTTACGGGAGCAATAGAGGCGCGCAAAGGATACTTCGAGGAGGCTGACGGAGGAACAATATTCCTTGATGAGGTTGGCGAACTTCCACTTGCTACACAGGTGCGACTATTGCGAGTGTTGCAGACGGGTGAGTTTATGCGTGTAGGCTCGGCAAAGGTGCAGAAGACAAATGTGCGAGTTGTGGCGGCCACGAACTCCAATCTGATGAAGGCTATCGCCGATGGTCGCTTCCGCGAAGATTTATACTATCGACTCAATACTGTGCCTATCACTGTGCCGGCATTGCGCGAGCGCCCTGAAGATATATATATGTTGTTCCGTCGCTTTGCTACAGAGGTAGCGGTGCAGTATAAGATGCCGGCAATTGCCCTGAATGAGGAGGCACGTACGATGCTCGAAACCTACTATTGGCGAGGAAATATTCGCCAGTTGAAGAATGTGGCAGAGCAGATTTCGGCTATTGAGGAGTCGCGAGATATTACACCTCAGGTGCTTGCAAAGTATCTCGTAGACGAGAGTTCGGCATCATCTCCGACTCTCACGCAGTCGGCCAAGATTGAGGATATGAACTCGGAGCGAGAGTTGTTGTACAAGATATTGTTCGATATGCGCAGCGATATCAACGACTTGAAACGCATGATGGCGGACCTCCATAGTGGCTACTCTTCGTATCGTACAACCTCTGCACCGAGCGAAAAGAGCGAGGTTAAGGCTCTGTTGCCTCACGCTCCTGTGGTGTCGCCCGTAGAGGAAGAGTATGCCGAGAGTGAAATTGTAGATGAGATGCCACGCGAGATGACAAAGGCCGATATGCAACGCGAGCAGATTGTGAAGGCTCTACGCCGTAATGGTGGTAGTCGTCGTGCAGCAGCTGCCGAGTTATTTATGTCGGAACGCACTCTTTATCGCAAGATTAAAGAACTTAATATCGAAGAGTAAATATGAAGAGATTTTGCTTTATATTGTGTAGTTTAATGCTTTTGCTAACAAGCGGTTGCACGGTTAAATATACATTGTCGGGTGCTTCGATTCCACCCGATGCAAAGACCTTCTCGGTGGCATATTTCCCGAACAATGCTCCGATGGTTGCGCCTATTTTGAGTGCAACACTGACAGATGAACTCACTCAGCGCTTTGCAACGCGAACACGCTTGGTGCAGGTACCGGAGGGTGGCGACTTTGCTTTCGAAGGTGAGATTGTGGGCTACACCTCAACAACATCTTCGGTGTCGAGTGGCGATTATGCCCTGCAAAACCGATTGACAATCACTGTGAAAGTCAATTTTACCAATGCGATAGACGATAAGGCCTCATTTAAGGCGAAAACCTTTTCGGCCTATGCCGACTATGACTCAACGAAGTTGCTGAATGAGGTGGAGAGTACCCTTATCCCTGAGATTGTGGAGCAACTCGTTACGGATATATTTATGGCGGCAGCCTCGAATTGGTAACGGAAAACGGAAACTCCTCCTATGACAGAAGAGCAAATATCCCAATTTCTTGCCAAGTACCCTTGGTACGAGGTGGCACGAGTGGCTGCATCGGGTGGCGCTGTGCGCCGAGAGGTTGATGCAGAGAAGATTGCCGAGGAGAGCGAGGGCGAGATTATCAACCGCTTTCTACGCAAGAACGACTATCGTATTGTTGCCGAGGAGGGTGATGTTGAGGTCGATGTCCGTACAGAGGCGGAGATTGACGATGAAGACGATTTGGTAAGCGAGGAGTTGGCCGAAATATACCTTGCGCAAGGGCTAAAATGCGAGGCTGTTGAAATATATCGTAAATTAAGTTTGCTAAATTCAGAAAAAAGTGCTTACTTTGCCGAGAAAATCGAAAGTATCGAGAAAAATAATTAAAAAATAATAGACTATGTACACATTTTTGATTGTATTGATTCTTATCGCGAGCATATTGATGGTGCTTGCAGTGTTGGTTCAGAACCCAAAGAGTGGTATGGCATCGAACTTTGGTGCATCGAATCAGGTTATGGGTGTTCGTCAGACAGCAGACTTTCTTGAAAAGTTTACTTGGGGTGCAGCTGTTGTTGTGTTGGTATTGTCGCTCCTTTCGACAATCTTCGTAGGCGGTAAGTTGCAAGAGGCTGGCAAGTCGGGTGTTGCAAGTGACCTCGAAATGCTCTCTGCTCCTGCTACTGAGCAGGCTGTTGAGATGCCACAGGCTGAACTTCCTGCTGCAACTGAGACCCCTGCACAGAACTAATCGCGGGTTAAAGACAAGAGTTGAGAGTGGAGAAATTTCTCCACTCTTTTTTTTGTTTTGCAGATTCCGAGTGTGGTTAAGGTTCAAGCGAGAATAGGTCGATAGGGAGCACTAAAAGTAATTTTTAATTCAAAAACTTTCGTCTATCGCCTATTTTTGTAAAGTTTTCCGTTTTCCGTTTTCCGTTTTCCGTTTTTATTTGTATTTTTGCCTAAATTAAGAAATATAGTGTTGCTATGTTTAGAAAGAGCGTATTGATACTGCTGTTGGCAGTGATGAATATAGGATTAGCGGAGGCTGCTGTTTCGACCGATATTAAGCGCGAAACCGAGCGTGCTACATCGCTTATCGAGCATGGAAGATATGCCGAGGCTCGCCATGTACTGACCTCTCTGCGTAGGCATGTGCCTATTGATGACGAGGTGCTGGTGCGTCATATCGACTTCGAGTTGGCATTGTGTGCCTCCGAGTTGCATGACAACGAGGCCGAGAAGATAATGCTTGCCTTCCTGCGCCGTTATCCCGAGTCGGTACATGTGAACGATGTGCGCTTTATGTTGGCAATGTACTATTGCGAGCGCGAGGAGTATGCGAACGCCCGAAAATATCTCGATATGGTGTCGTACAAGGCTCTCACGGCCGACAATAAGGAGCGTTACAATATGCGAATGGGCTATATCGAGTTTACATCGGGCAACTACGATAAGGCCTATAAGTTGTTCTCTACACTTTCTCCAACGGGAAATTATGCCGACCATGCCGTATACTATAAGTCGTATATCCACTACGCTCGTGGCGAGTACAAAGAGGCATATAAAGGTTTCGATTCGCTGAAAAAGAGCGATAACTACTCGAAGGTTATCCCGTATTACCTCTTTCAGATTGAGTTCGCACGAGGCAACTATCAATATGTCGTAAAGAGTGGCGATGAGTTGTTGAAGCAGTCGGTCGAGGTAGAGCGCACTGAGTTGATGCGAGTGATAGCGGAGGCTTGGTATCGCTTGCAAGGCTACAACAAAGCGTTCCTCTACATGTCGATGTACCAGCGTTCGGGCGGTAAAATGGGACGAGAGGAGAACTATATCCTCGGCTACTCGGCATATCGTTCGACCGATTATGCCACTGCGATTGAGGCTCTGCGCAAGGTGGCAGAGGGTAGTGACGAGTTGGCGCAGAACGCTTCGTATCACTTGGCAGATTGCTATATTCGCCGTGATGACAAGCGTCAGGCAATTCACGCCTTTGCTATGGCGGCAGACGAGAAGTATAACAACGAGATTTCGGAAGATGCCTTGTTTAACTATGGCAAGTTGCTCTTTGAAACGGGTGGCGGAACTTTCAACGAATCTATCAATGTGTTGACTCGTTATGTTACGAAATATCCCGATTCGGAGCGCGCTGACGAAGCACGCGAGTTGCTGATTGCCGCATACTACAACTCGCACGATTACGAGATGGCTTACAAGGCGATTAAGGCCTTTCCGAATCCTGACGGAACGCAACGAGCAGCGTTGCAGAAGATTGCCTACTTCAACGGTTTGGAGTACTTTATGGTGGGCGACTATGTAAAGGCGAAAGCGAAACTCGATGAAGCGCAAAAGATTGGCGTGAGCCCTAAATATAATGCTTTGTGCCTCTTTTGGTTAGGCGAGATAGCTTATATATCGGGCAACTACGCAGAGGCTATAAGCTATTACGATTACTATTTGCGTCGTGCGCCAAAAACAGAGAAGGAGTATCAGATGGCTTTGTATAATCTTGGCTATGCCCACTTTACGCAGAAGGATATGACGAAGAGCCAAAAGGCTTTCGAGGGCTTTATTTGGCTCTATAAGGCTGCTGACCGCTATCGTGCCGATGCCTTCAACCGCTTGGGCGATGCGCAGTACTCGCAACGCAAATATGCCGATGCAGTGAAGAGCTACGAAGGTGCTGTGGCACTCGGAACAGCGGAGCAAGATTATGCCAAGTATCAACGCGCTATTTCGCTCGGTTTGGCGGGTAAAACAACGGCTAAAATCGGAGCTTTGCGCCAGATGCAGGGCGAGAATTGTGGCGACTACAATGACGATGCTGCATACGAACTTGGCCGTACCTATGTGTCGCTTGGTCGTTATGCTGACGGAGCCTCGGTCTTGGAGGGTTTTGTTGAGAGATATCCACAATCACCATATTACACACCGGCATTGTTGGATTTGGGTTTGGTGCATTTCAACCTCGGAAATAGCGATAAGTCGTTGCACTATTACGACCGCATTATCTCTTCGGCTCCGCAGTCGAAGGCTGCAAAAGATGCAATGCAGAGTGTGCGCGAGATATACGTGGCAAAGGGTAATATAAACGACTACTTCGCTTATGCCGAGCGTACGGGCGTGGAGTGCGATTTGAGCGTGATGGCTCGCGATTCGTTGTCGTTCCGTGCTGCGCAGAATATCTATCTTGCCGACCGAACAGCCGATGCAATATCGCACCTAAAAGGGTACTTGGAGAACTATCCGAAGGGATATTATACCAACGATGCTTTGTTCTGTCTGAGCGATTGCTACCTCAAAAGCGACAGCCTTGACCGCGCAGTTGAGAGTTTGAAGTTGTTGGCCGAGCAACCGCAAAACCAATATACAATACCTGTGGTTGAGAAGTTGGCACGAGTAACTTTCGACAATGGCATATACGAGGAGTCGGCTCAGGCCTTCCGCCGCATGTATGAGCTGGCTGATGGGCCAACCGCACGAATGGAGTCGGCAAATGGATATGCCGAATCGGTGCTTTTGCGTAAAGATGACGATGCACTGATGGCTATGGCAAACGATTTGGATACCTTGGCCGATGTTGATGCTACGATGCTTCGTCGAGTACGTTTCGCAAAGGCGAAGGTGCTTACCTCGCGAGGCGAGAGCGTGGAGGCTCGCAAGATTTATGAATTGCTTTCGGCAGATGTATCAAATGTGGAGGGTGCCGAATCGGCTTATCGCGTTATTGAGGCCCTCTTTGGCGAGGCCAAACTCGATGAGTGCGAGCAGAAGATATATGCCTTGGCGGATAGCAAAACTCCTCATTCGTATTGGTTGGGTAAGGCGTTTATCTTGCTGGGCGATATATATGTACAGCGCAATGACCTCTTCCAAGCTAAAGCGACATACCGCAGTGTGGTAGATGGTTATACCCCTGTTGATGATGGTGTTGTGGCAGAGGCGCAGTCGAAACTCGAAAAATTGAATTAGTACGCTATGAAAAGATGTATAACAACTCTTATATTGCTTTGTGTGGTGTCGTTTTCGGCATCGGCACAGGTCGAGAAGCAGGTCGAAGTGACAAAAAACTATGCGCCGGAGATTGGTGCAGCGCGCAAGATGGATATTGTGCCGAATATGGTCGATACCATAACGCTTCGTCCCGAAATAGATTATAGCGTTACGCCTCGCTCATTTGCATCGACACTCGGTACGCATCGTTTTAATCCTGCGACTGTTACATATTGGGAGTATAAACGTCAATATCCGTTCTATTTGAAGTTCGGAGCCGGTTATCCGTTAAATACCATAGGCGATTTGTATGCTTCGGCTCATCGTGCCGATGTGGGTTATGTAACGGGATATGCCAATCACTATGGTCAATATCTACGTTTCAAAGAGTACCCAAATCGCCGTGCCAATAAGATGGAAAATCGTTTTGGCGTAATGGGAGGAAAGTATTTTGGCAGATATACGCTTTCGGGCGATTTGCACTACGACTTGAATAGTTATACTCGTTTTCCGTCTACAGATAGTTACGATAGGCGCAAAATCGAGTACAACGACGTTAAGTTGGCGGCGAGTTTTGGTGATTCGTTTGCCGATTATAACCACCTTAATTTCAAAGTCTATGGCTCGGCCGATCTCTATACGGACAACTCCAAAAACTTGGTGGAGAGTGATAGGTATCAGCAGATAAATGCTACGGCAGGAGTGGCTCTGGCTCGCGAGATAACCAAACGTGGTGCGCTCTCCTTAAATGTAGATTATCAGGGATACTATGGTTTGAAATCGCTCAAAAGCTATAAGAATTCGATTGTCGGAGCTACACTGATGTGTCGCTATCGTTCGGGCGGATTGTTGGATTTGAATGCCGGAGTGAAACTCTATTATGACCATAATCCTGCCTATGCCGAGAAGGCAGACAAGTGGCATGGTTTCCCTGTTGTGAATGTTTCGCTCAATATAGGCGATAAAGGTCGTGCCGTGCCTTATGTGGAGGTCGATGGAGAGTTGCGCAATAACAGCTACTACGCACTTGTGAAGCGTAATCCGTATGTGTCGATTTTTGGCGCGGGAGATGGCTTGTTGCAGAGTGATATAGCTCTGCCAAATACCGATATATACAATGTCCGTTTCGGTATTTCGGGACACTCGGCAAGTAGCAAATTTGCATATCGTTTCTATGCTAATATGTCGTTTATGCTGAATGACCTCTATTGGTATAATGTAAACAGACTATTCTTCGATGTCGTAACGGCAAATCGTAATATATGGTCGTTGTGCGGAGCCGTTGACTATAAGCCTATATCGCAATTGCTTATTACAGCACAAGTGAAGGGCTCGTTGTATGATGATATGGCGTGGTACAAAGACCAACATCTTGCAGGTACTATGCCTGATGTGGAGGCTATGTTGCAGGTGAGATATACCCACAAAAAATTTACTTTGGGGTTGTCGGCCGAGCTATATGGACGTACTCAGTGGTTGAGTGTCTATAACGAGAGGCTGTTTAATGAGGAGGCTACAACTTCATCGGAGATGTACGGAGTCTTTAAGGCACCAACCTCGCTCAATCTGAGCCTCTATGCTGATTGGCATGTGAATAGCACCTGTACGGTATTTGCCGAGGGAAACAACCTGATAGGTAGCGTGATGCCGACCTACCGTTGGGCATTCTATCGCGAGATGGGCCCATCATTTACGGTGGGTGTGAAGGTGCAGTTCTAATGCGGAGCATTAAATTAAGAATTAAAAATTAAAAATTATTTATAGTTAATGGCTAACGGCTAATGGCAAAAAATATGGGTAACAAAGGCTTCTATACCGTTCCGTTTGTGTGGAGTAAGAGTGTGTGGGTGATAACGTTCTCCTTCTTTATCCTTTGGGTGGGCGTATCTGCATTTATGCTCTATGAGATATTTACGCAGGCGGAAAATACCGAGTCCTTGATAGGACTTATTGTCTTCAATATCATAATGTTGCCAACGATGTTGGCGTGCGAGGGGCTGGCTCCGCAACGCTTGGAAGTGGGGGAGTCGCAGATTGTGGTTTTGCGCCGCTATCAGAGCGTTGTGATTAGTCGTGACGAGATAAAGAGCGTTGAACCGCTGCCCGCGAATGCTATGCGTGGCGCAATTCGCACCTGTGGGGTAGGTGGTTTGTTCGGCTACTTTGGAAAGTATTATGCTCGCAGTATCGGCTCGTTTTCGCTCTATGCCACCGGCTCGGAAAATCTCTTCCTTATCCGCAAGTGGAACGGCAAAAATATCGTTATCGCCTGTGCCGAACCGGACAAGATGAAGCAATTTATTGAATGATAGGGCAATATCTATCAAAAGGACCTGCATTTTTGATGTGGGTTCTTTTTCTTTTTTTAATTATTAAAAAAGTTGTGTAATTCAAAAAATGTTCGTACCTTTGCGCACTCGCAAAGTGCGAGGTTGGATTACATAAATTTTTTAACAAGTATTAGATGGATTCATTAAGTTACAAAACTATCTCGTTGAATGCAGCGACAGTCAACAAGGAGTGGGTTGTCATTGACGCTACCAACGAGGTATTGGGACGCTTGGCATCGCAGATCGCAAAGATTCTCTGCGGTAAGAACAAGCCGGGCTACACCCCTCACGTAGATTGCGGTGACAATGTTATCGTTATCAACGCCGAGAAGGTAAAGCTCACAGGTAAGAAGTTGACCGATAAGGTCTATGTCCGCCACACCGGCTATCCGGGTGGTCAGCGTTTCGCTACTCCTGCCTTATATTTGGCAAAGAAACCTGAGTTCGTAATCGAAGAGGCAGTTCGTGGTATGTTGCCAAAGAACCGTCTTGGAGAGGCTATCATCAAAAACTTGAAGGTTTACGCTGGTGCAGAGCATCCGCACGCAGCTCAGAACCCAAAGCAAATTAAGTTAAACGAGATTAAGTAAGAATTATGGAAGTTGTAAACACAGTTGGTCGCCGTAAGGCAGCTGTAGCTCGCGTATTCGTGAAGCCAGGAACTGGTAACATTACAATCAACCACAAGGCTCTCGATGTCTATTTCCCATTGAACATCTTGCAGTACGAGGTTAAGCAGCCATTGCTCGTAACCGAGACTGCAGAGGCTTACGATGTTGTTGTAAACCTCGTAGGTGGTGGTATCAAGGGTCAGGCAGAGGCCGCTCGTATGGGTATCGCTCGCGCATTGTGCGAGATTAACGCAGAGTATCGTCCTGTTTTGAAGAAGAACGGATTCCTTACTCGTGACGCCCGTGAGGTTGAGCGTAAGAAGCCGGGACAGCCTGGTGCACGTCGTAAGTTCCAGTTCAGCAAGCGTTAATATTTATTTCGCAAGCGGACTAACAAATCGGCAAAGCACGACAAGGGTTTACGAAAGTCAGCAAGACCACTTATACTTATATTATTATATAGAGCTAATGGCCAATGGCTAATAGCTGATGGTCAGAAAAAAGTGCTACTTTGCTACTTGCCCTGTCGCGGAAAACTCTCAGGATTAACAAGGTTACTACCGTGAGAGTTGAAGTAAAGAGAAATTAAAATTACAAAAAAAGAAACTAAAATGTCTAGAACAGATTTTAATACATTGTTGGAGGCCGGCGTACATTTCGGACACTTGAAGCGCAAGTGGAATCCTAAAATGGCTCCATATATCTTTATGGAGAAGAACGGCATTCATATCATCGACCTTCACAAGACAGTAGTGAAGTTAGATGAGGCTGCAGCAGCACTCAAAAATATCGCTAAGAGCGGTCGCCGTGTGTTGTTCGTAGCAACAAAGAAACAAGCAAAGGAGATTGTTGCCGAAAAGGTAGCAGCCGTTGGTATGCCATACGTAACTGAGCGTTGGGCTGGCGGTATGCTTACAAACTTCCCAACTATACGCCGTGCTGTCAAGAAGATGGCTACCATCGACAAGCAGATAGCAGACGGTCTTTTCGAGAACTTCTCGAAGCGTGAGAAGTTGCAAATTTCGCGTCAGCGTGCTAAATTGGAGAAGAACCTCGGTTCTATCGCTGACCTTACTCGCCTTCCTGCTGCGTTGTTCGTAGTAGATGTTCAGAAGGAGCAGAATGCTGTTAAGGAGGCAAAGCGTTTGAATATTCCGGTATTTGCAATGGTAGATACTTGTTGTGATCCAACCGACATCGATTTCGTAATCCCTGCAAATGACGATGCTACAAAGTCAATCGCTTTGATTCTCGACACTGTATGTGCTGCTATCGCTGAGGGCGCAGAGGAGCGTAAGCTCGAGAAGGAGAAGTAGGCTGTTGAGGCTGAGGCTAATACAGAGGCTCCTGCAAAGAAACCTGCCAAGACTCGTATCAAGAAGAGCGTAAAGGCTACTGTTGATGCTGAGGAGAAGGCAGCAGAGGAGATTGTTGCAGCTGTTGAGGCTGCTCCTGCTGCTGAGGAGGCACAGGCAGAGTAATTATTAACTAAGTAAATTACAGAAAAACTATGGCAATAGAGATTAAGGCAGCTGATGTAATGAAGCTGCGTAAGATGACCGGTGCCGGTATGATGGACTGCAAGAAGGCTCTCGTAGATGCAGAAGGCGATTACGAGCGTGCTAAGGAGATCATCAAGGAGAAGGGTAAGCTCGTAGCAGCAAAGCGTGCTGACCGCGAGACCTCTGAGGGTGCTGTTATTGCAAAGGTTCAGGACGGAAAGGCTATCGTAGTAGGTCTTGGTTGTGAGACTGACTTCGTGGCAAAGAATGCTGACTTCCAGGCACTTGCTCAGGCAATTGCAGATGCAGCTCTCACTCACTTCCCTGCTGATAAGGAGGCTCTCATGGCTTGCACACTCGCAGATGGCCGCACAGTTGAGGCAGCTGTTACAGAGTTGACAGGTCAGACAGGCGAGAAGCATGTTGTTGCAGGTTACGAGGCTATTGAGGCTCCATTTATTGTGGCTTATATGCACGTTATCACCGGTAAGCTTGCTGCTGTTGTTGGCTTCAACAAGGAGCTTGACGCACAGGTTGCTAAGGGTGTAGCAATGCAGGTTGCTTCGATGAATCCGGTAGCTGTATCGGCTACAAATGTTGAGCAGAGCGTACTTGACGCTGAGTTCAAGACTGCAGTTGAGAAGACTAAGGACGAGCTTGTACAGAAGGAGATTAACTCGGCTCTCACAAAGGCTGGTATCAACCCTGCACACGTTGATAGCGAGGATCACATTGAGTCTAACCAGTCTAAGGGTTGGATTACCGCAGAGCAGGCAGCGCAGGCTCGCGAGATTATCAAGACCGTAGGCGAGGCTAAGGCTGCAAACCTCAATATGCAGATGATTGAGAACATCGCTAAGGGCCGTGTTCAGAAGTTCCTCAAGGAGAACACTCTCGAGGAGCAGGGCTACCAGATGGGCGATGGTAAGACTCCTGTTAAGGAGGTTATCAAGGCAGCTGACGCAGAGGCTAAGGTTCTTGTATTCAAGCGAGTATCACTCTCTGACTAATCAGGGCTAATCCCAATACGAAAGCAGTACGAGAAATCGTACTGCTTTTTTTTTGCTTTCGTTGTATATCTTTTAGTGGTGGTGATGTTCCAATACGGTATGAGGAACGTGACCGTGCGAAATAATCTGAATAGGGCAGTGGTAATTCTCTAATTGCTCGGCAGTTATTATGTTCGAGTCGTGGCGATGAACGGTGCGATTGACGCAAACAATGCTCTTTACGACGCTTGTAATGGTGCCGAGGTCGTGCGATACCATAACTATCGCCATACGCTCGTTCAAGCGGTGTAGAAGTGTGTATAATTCGTTCTCGAACTGATTGTCCACGAAGTTGGTCGGCTCGTCAAGAATAAGCAGTTTTGGCTCTAAAATCACTGCACGGCAGAGTAGTGCGCGTTGCATCTGTCCGCCCGAAATCTCGCTTATTTGTCGCTCGGCAATCGACTCTATGCCAGCCATTTCAAGCAGTTGTATTGCACGTTTACGGTCTGTGGCGGTATATCGTTTGAGTAGCCCTTTCTCCGCTTGCAGACCAGACATTACAACCTCAATGACCGAAATCGGAAACGAACGGTCGAACTCTGCTTGTTGCGGAAGGTAGCCGATAAGACGATGTCCTTGCTCCGAAAGAGTGGGGGAGTAGGCGACCTCTCCTTTGTGCGGAATGGTGCCTAAAATTGCCTTTACGAGGGTGGTTTTACCTCCGCCATTTGGTCCGATAATGCCCAGAAAATCATCGGGGTATATATCGAGCGAGACACTCTCTAACGCAGTCGTTTCATCATACTGCACCGATACATTTTTCAGCGAAACAAGTGACTCCATTTTTACTCGGTAATGAGGGTTGCGATATGACGGATATTCTCAAAAATATTCTCGTCTAATGGGTTGATTTCCACTGCAGTAGCATTGATATCCTTGCATATAATCTCGACTGACGATGCCGGAAACTCCGATTGATAAAAGACGTACTTAATACCCTTATCTCGTGCCTGCTCGATGATGCTGGCGAGATGTTTTGCGCTTGGCTCTTTACCCTCATTTTCGATAGCAATTTGCATAAGTTGGTAGTCGCGTGCCAAGTAGGATAGGGCAGGGTGGTATATCACAAATGCTTTATCCTCCTCTTCGTCAGTAAAACACTTCTTGGCAACCTCCATATTAAGATCTGATATTCTGATGATTAGATCATTGAATGCCATCTTGTATTTTACAGAATCAGGCATCTCGCGAATGATTGCATGATATGCATTTCTTGCCATCTTATCGAGTGATTTAGGCGAGCACCAGATGTGTGGATCAACTCCGTGAGCGTGTCCGCATGAGTGGTCGTGATGCGCGTGCGAGCAGGTGCCGGCAATAAGTTCTATACCTTGTGAAAGGTTGATAATCTGCTCGTTACGGGCAATACGATGTAGTAGTTCCTGTTCAAATTCGAGCAATCCGGTGCCAAAGACAAAGCGAGCTGTCTCAACTTCGCGCAGTTGCTTTGGTGTTGGCTCGAAGGTTTCAGGCGAAGCTCCTTGCGGAACAAGTACCGAAATTTCAAAGTCATCGCCTAAAATGTTCTCAACTAATGGTTTAAGCGGAGCAATCGAGACAACAGCTCGATTTTCAACAACGATTTTTCGCTCAGCACAACCGACAAATAATAGTGTTGTGAAAATAGTTAATATTAGTCTTAATTTTCTCATAATCAGTTTTTTACAAATAAAATTTAACATAATATACATATTACACCGTAGGTGTAAAAAGAGGGTAGAGAGGGGTGGTCATGATACAACGCATGCATCTGTATATCCGGTAATCGGCGCACTCCCTGCATTACGCTCTCAATTTCTGCTACAAAGATAAAAATAATTTGATGAGTTTGATGCGATATGTTGATTTATACTTATTTGAAAAAGTTTTTATATCTCGACAAATCACAACGTTAATATCTGATTATCAATACAATACATTGCCAATACCGATTATTTTAACGCTCTGAGAATTGCGTATTCTTATAAATGCGAGGAGTTGTGCGTGAATTTTCGCTTCAAAAATCAGGAAAATACCTTATTTATATATATAAGGTAATAAAAATATAGGGTAGTCGGACTACCCTATATTTTTATTGTCCAAGTCGCTTCGGGCGTTTGCTATCTCTTTGGTCGCAACTCCTCAAAGGTCTGGTCTTGATAGACGATGATAATCTTCTCGATGTCGGAACGGCCGAGTTGAGCGATTGAGGCAACTTGAGAATTTTGTGCAATATCCGAATTGTCGCTTTTATCATGTGAGCCATTCGATAAATCGAAGAGAGTTCCCGATGCCGGAACCTGACTCTCTGATGTCGAAATTGGAGTATTCATATTGCGCATTTCTTCTGCATCTCCAAGCAACCAATAAGGGTTGATCTGAGGAAAGCGATTGACAATTTTGCACAACAACTCGAAGCTCGGTTTGTTTCGCCCACTCAAAATATGAGATACAGCTGCCGGCTTTACTTCGAGAATTTCAGCGAGCCTGCTTGCTGTTAAATTCTCACTTTGCATCAAAATACGCAATTTTTCGTTCATTTTCGTAAGTTTTTACAAAGGTAAATAATTTTTACGAATCAAACAAATTAAAATATACAAATGTTAAATGTTAATAATTGTTAATAACTGTTACAATTGTTAATAGATTGATACTTGATAAAAACTTGGAAATGCCTTATATGCTATTATGCTTTATATAATGACGTGTAAATTGCTGATTATATAATATATGGCATGTTTAATAATCCTAAATAAGATGGGTATTGCCTAAATCTCTTTATATTACGATTAAGAGGCTGAAATGACTTTATATAAAATATGTAAATGCTTGATAATTAGTAATAATATATGTAATAATTCAATAAATGTACAGCTTTGAAACATCTTGATTCCTGCTGCATTTTCCGTACTTTTCATATTTTACAAATGTTACACATAGGGCATTATTAACACATATCAACATTTTACAAATGTTAATATATGCAGTATGTTACCCTTTGATTGTATTTTACAAATGTAAATATATGGACTGTTTTAGGGTGATTTTTAGAAAAATTGATGATAAAAATATTACTCCCCTACCCTGCGTTTTTTTGTGTCGGAGATTTTTCTTAGATTATGTTAAATTTATATATAAGATATGCAGGATAATAACAATCTATTATCCTGCATATTAAGATGTTACAAAGTTGTTAACACTCCCCTACTCTCTCAAAGCAGAGGCTATTTCTGAAAACTCTTCTGGAGTTAAAACGAGCTTTTTGCGGCCGAAATCCACATCTTTTTCGCTATTCATAGGGATAAGATGTATGTGTGCATGGGGCACTTCAAGGCCTAAAACCACCGTTGCAACCTTCTTGCAGCCGCTAAAAGCTTTGATTTTCTGTGCAACTTGCTTAGCGAAGACAATCATGCCCTCCAATGTGTTGTCGTCGAGGTCGTAGAAGTAGTCCACCTCCTGCTTGGGAACAACGAGTGTGTGGCCTTTTGCCAGCGGGTTGATATCAAGAAATGCGTAATAGTGGTCGTTTTCTGCCACCTTGTAGCTCGGAATCTCACCGGATATAATTCGAGAAAAGATTGTTGCCATATTTTATCCTTTTTTAATTTGAAATTTACTATCAACCTCCCTACCCTACTCGTTGGTCGTTTCGAGTATCGTACCTTAAGAGATGGGTTTAATGCTATTTATTGAATTTAGCAAAATGTTCGATTTGTCGCTTTTTATAATTTCCACTATTGGCGAGCGCAGTTACTCCATATCATTATTTTCGATACGTTTCACTCTCTCTAAGCCTTTAATGTGGCGGAACTTATCCATCAAGGCGTAGAGGGCATCGGCATTTTGTACGTATAGGCTCAATTTGCCCTCGAAAATACCATCGTGGCTGCGTAGGTGTATCTCGCGCATATTGATGCTGAAATCGTCTGAAACGATGTGCGTAATGTCCGACAACATTCCCATTCGGTCAATACCTCGTAGCTCAATTGTTGAGAGATACGCCTTAGCCTTGTGTTGCGACCAGGTAATTTTCTCTTTGACGATGTTTTTGCCATATTGCGAAGCGAGGCGATTTAGCTCGTCACAGTTCGCTTTGTGTACTACGATATTGTTAGATACGGGATCCCTGAATCCAACGACATTGTCACCCGGCAATGGGTTACAACACGTAGCAATGACGTAACTATCGTCGTGAGGGTGTTTTTCAACCCCTTTGCTATCCTCAATATCGTCGTCGTCTTCCTGACGTAACTTCCAGAACTTTAACAACTTGCTCGTAGAAGACGATTTAAGCACTTTCTCGATGTTGTCGAGTGAGATGATACCTGCACCTACATGGCTGTAGAATTCGTCTTTGTATTTGCAACCATATGCCTGTATTGCTTTGCGGAGAACTCGTCCACTCATCGCCACATTGTGCTCGGCTAATTTGCTCTCGAACAATGCGATGCCATTCTCGATATTATTCTCTTGCTCGCGCTTTAAAAATGCCGTAATCTTCTGCTTAGCCTTTGTTGTAGTTACAACTTCGAGCCACTCAGCTTTTGGTTTCGCACTATCGGCGGTGATTATCTCAATCTGGTCACCCCACTTCAACGTTTTGGTTATAGGCTCAATTTTGTGGTTGATTTTTGCACCTATAGCGTGGTCGCCGACCTTGGTGTGAATATCGTATGCAAAATCGAGAGCAGTTGCCCCATTTGGAAGCTCGCGTTGTTCACCCTTTGGGGTAAATACCGTAATTTCTGATGTATATAACGACAATTTGAAGTTGTCGAGGAACTCCACAGCGCTTTCTGTCGGGCTATTCAGCGCATCGCGAATCTTTTTGAGCCAGATGTCGAATGCGTCATCGTTTTGCGAAAGAGTGGCCTTTTTGTATTTCCAATGGGCAGCAAAACCTCGTTCGGCAATCTCCTCCATGCGCTGTGTGCGAATCTGAACCTCTACCCAATGGCCATCGGGGCCCATAACGGTCGAATGCAGTGCTTCATAGCCATTGGCTTTCGGCATCGAAATCCAGTCGCGCAGACGGTCTTGCTTAGGAGCGTATATATCTGTGATATTGGAATATATCTGCCAGCACTGACTCTTTTCGGAGAGTGCCGGATTGGTTTGGAAAACAATGCGAATGGCAAACAGATCGTAAATCTCCTCGAACGGAATCTGCTTGCGTTGCATCTTTGTCCATATCGAATAGACGCTCTTTATTCGACCGGAAATCTCATATTTGATGTTGTTGCGGTCGAGAGCCTCGATAATAGGCTTGCAGAAGCGGTCTATATACTCTTTTCGTGTGTTGGCGGTTTGAGCCAATAGGTTGCTGATATGTTCGTACTCCTCGGGGAAACGGTACTTCATGCAGAGGTCCTCAAGCTCACTCTTTATCGGATA
Organism: Alistipes sp.; assembly: GCA_017937805.1. Lineage (GTDB taxonomy): Bacteria > Bacteroidota > Bacteroidia > Bacteroidales > Rikenellaceae > Alistipes. The sequence goes on from JAGBCX010000044.1 coordinate 43,599, forward strand.
GAGGCCCAATCGATAGGCTAACGGAGCAAAGAGGTAGATGGTTTCACCCGTGATTTTAATCTGCTTGTTCAGAGGCATATATTGCAGTGTGCGCATATTGTGCAAGCGGTCTGCAATCTTTATGAGAATTACGCGTACGTCATCTGAGAGTGTTAGAAGGACCTTTCGGAAATACTCTGCCTGCTCAGATGAGTCGGCATTAAATACTCCCGACATCTTTGTCAAACCATCGACCATTGAGGCTATTTTCGCACCGAAAATATGCTCAATATCTTCGACCGTATAGTCGGTATCTTCTACAACATCGTGCAGGAGTGATGCTACTACCGATTTTACGCCTAAACCGATCTCGTTAATTACGATTTGAGCCACCGCTATCGGGTGTAACATATATGGTTCTCCTGAACGGCGGCGAACGCCTGCATGCGCCTCCTTTGCAAGGAAGAATGCGCGTTTGATAAAATTCCAATCATCTTCACCCTTGCAAATTTTTTTGCACGATTCGAGAAGCTCTTCGTAAGCTTTGTTAATCAATTTCTCGTCATCAGCCGTATAACTACTCATAACCTATACCTCATTAAAACCAATATAGAGAGCAGTACCGTAGAAACGGTACAATGCTCTCATTTTGTAGGGCTTAAAGCCTCTATTTACTTGTCATAGCCTCGCGCAACTTTGCTTCGATTTCATCGCACAAAGCCTTATCCGAGGTCAGCAAATCCTTCACGGCATCGCGGCCTTGGCCAATCTTCTTGTCGCCGTAGGAGAACCACGAGCCCGACTTCTTGATAATCTCGTAATCTACTGCCAAGTCAAGAATCTCGCCAATCTTCGAAATTCCCTCGCCGAACATGATGTCGAACTCAGCCTTCTTGAATGGAGGTGCCACCTTATTCTTCACAACCTTTACGCGAGTGCGTGTTCCGAGCTGCTCGTCACCATCTTTGATAACCGATGTGCGGCGAATATCGATACGCACGCTGGCGTAGAACTTTAACGCATTACCACCGGTTGTGGTTTCAGGGTTGCCGTAGATTACGCCAATCTTGTCACGCAATTGGTTGATAAAGATGCAGACGGTCTTTGTCTTTGCGATGCTTGCAGTCAATTTACGCAACGCCTGCGACATCAATCGAGCCTGCAAGCCCATCTTCGAATCGCCCATCTCGCCCTCGATTTCAGCCTTTGGAGTGAGGGCTGCCACCGAGTCGATAACGATAATATCGATTGCGCTCGAACGAATCAACGAGTCAGCAATTTCGAGAGCCTGCTCGCCATTGTCGGGTTGCGATACGAGGAGGTTTTCGACATCTACGCCCAACTTCTGTGCGTAGAAGCTGTCGAAAGCGTGCTCTGCATCGATAAATGCTGCGATACCGCCAGCCTTCTGCGCCTCGGCAATTGCGTGAATTGCGAGGGTTGTTTTACCTGATGACTCAGGACCAAAAATCTCGATTACACGACCTTTCGGGTAGCCACCCACGCCGAGTGCAACATCGAGAGTGATTGAGCCTGTCGGGATAACCGGCACATTCTCAACATTTTCGCTCGACATCTGCATAATCGAACCCTTGCCAAAATCCTTCTCGATTTTAGCCATTACCGCCTTCAAGACCTTCATCTTTTCGGCATTCTGTGTTGTTACTTCGCTCATAGTATATTCAGTTTTAATTATTTGATTCTCTATAATCTTTTTTCCAAAGGAAAAACTTTCTTCAAAGTTAAGAATTTTTTTCGAAAAAATAATACTCGTCTAAGCAACTTTTTTCTTTTTTCTCTTTTAATTCTCAATTCTTAATTCTCAATTCTCAATTTTGGCGGTTTAATCCCAAAGTAAACTGCCAACAATCTGCTCGTTGAACTCCTCCTCGGTGTTGTTGAGTCGCTTCATACACTGTGGACAACGAATAGCCGTTTCGGTTTCAACATGGCAAAAGCCGTCTTCGCAATCAAATCCCATAAATCCCAAGCCGGTCAAGTGCATAAACTCCGTACCGCAATGCTTGCATCTGATAGTGTGTCCTGTTCCCATAACTGTAATTATTTTAAGGTTTTACATTTGTCCATTATGTCTATTATTAAGGTCAATGCACCACCAACGATTGCGACCAAAATAAGTAATGCCGCATATCCGACTGCGATGACTATTCCTATGCAGATTAGAAACATTATGATAAAGCCTATAAAACTAAAAAGCTCCATAATTTTTCACTCGTTATTTGGTTATACATTTACTTTCACGATGCAAAATTACAGGGTGTTTTTGACAGGTTGTGTCAAAATAAAAAAAAGTGCGAATTTTTTTTCGCACTTTTTCTATCAGTTTTCCGCTTTCCGTTTTCAGTTTTCCGCTTTAAGCACTACCCTTTCGGCTACACTGCGCAGGTAGCGTGCAACCTCGGGATTGAGTCGTACGGGTGTGTCTGCCTTGAAAGGCTCCTTAAAGAGCGTCAGATAACCTACTGCGGCTGCGAGATAAGAGCCTGCATCAGATGGGTGTGAGCCATCTTTAACATACAATACGATATCGGGGCGTTCTCGGCGTACAATCTCCCACGCTATGCCTACGGGTGAAAGTTCCACGCCCAACTTCTGAGCAATTGCAGTAGTATTGGCTGTGATAACCTTTTGCATAGCTTCATAGCTCTCAAAGTACTCTGGGTGTGCCGTTTTGATATCCTGTAAGGCTTTCGACTTGGTAGCGTTATCGCCATCTCTGCGCCCCCAAGTCATCTCTATAATACACTTTGCCTTTGGACTGAATTTCTTAACTCTATCAACCATTTTACCCATCTCTCCTACTACATTTTGGTCGGCAGAGGTGCCGATACGGAGCGATGAGATACTCTGGCCTTGAAGGAAGGCATAATCAAAGCCGCCCAATTCGACCGTTTCGCGCGATACACGGTCGGCAAGGTGGCGTTTCATCGAGTATCCACCGTGGAAATAGAGGGCGCAGTCGAGGTAGTGCCCTTCATGCCACGCCAACTCTTTCAACTGCATAGGATAGAGGTTGTAGTAGGTGTAGCTATTACCTATAAATAATACGCGTGTAGTATCGCTTGGGATACGCTCGTCAAGGAGTGCGATTTTCGGTGCTTGACCTGAGCCTCCACCATAAAGAGTGCTTTTGGAGATACCGCTATCGCATTGACGCAGGCGTACTCGCAAATTACCTCTTTTTACTCCATTTTCAAGCCTAATAGCATGCCAAAGCATACGAGGTAACTTATTTGAGGTTGTTGAGTAGCAGTTTGCTCCATTCTTGTCGGCAGGAGTTACAGGCAACCACTTTTTGCCATCAAGATACTCCCAAGCGAACTCGTGAGGCGTATCGCTCGGCTCGGCAAGGAACGGAAGCCAAATATCGATGGCCGTACCTGCTTTGAGATTTTTAACAGGAATTGTCATCAACCAATAGTCGCCCTTACGGCTATTTTCAACAGCAGGATAGCCCTTTTTTACGCCTACAGCAGTTGTAGCTTTCTTACTGATAAACTCAATAGAGCCCTCTCCTGTTGTAGCAGGATATACCCCCGTTTCGAGATATGTAGCAGTTCGTTTTGTGGAGAACTTCCACTCCGTATGTTTTGGAGTCTGGGCAAAAAGCGACAGGGCAATTGCCACTGTCGCTATTAGTAACATAAATCGTTTCATAACTTGTTGTTATTCAAAAGAGTGAATTACCACGCCCGAACGCAATTTTGGCTCGAACCAAGTGGTCTTCGGAGGCATAATATTGCCTGTATCGGCGATGTCGATAAGCTGACGCATCGAAACGGGATAGAGAGCAAATGCAACCTTCATCTCGCCCGAATCAACTCTCTGCTGCAACTCGCCCAAACCACGAATACCGCCTACGAAATCAATTCGCTTAGAGGTGCGCAAATCCTTAATGCCGAGCAACTTATCGAGTACCAAATTCGACAAAATGGTAACATCAAGCACTCCGATAGGGTCTGCATCGTTGTAGCGACCCTCCTTTGCAGTGAGGCTGTACCACTCGCCTCCGAGATACATCGAGAAGTTGTGCAGAGCGTTAGGATTATAAATCTCGCTACCCTGCTTCTCTACCACAAAATCCTCCTCCAAAGCGGCAAGGAACTCCCCTTCGCTGAGTCCGTTCAAATCCTTTACTACACGATTGTAGTCGATAATACGGAGGTGTGATTCAGGGAATGTAACCGCCAAGAAGTAGCAATACTCCTCCTCGCCCGTATGGTTCGGATTTTTACTCTTGCACTCTGCACCTACTCTCGCAGCCGCAGCGGTACGGTGGTGACCGTCAGCGACATACAATGCTGGAATTGTGCTAAAAACAGTGGTGATATGGTCGTTATACTCGGTCGGTACAACCCACAAAGTGTGACCAAAACCGTCTTCAGCCACAAAGTCATATTCCGGCTCCGATTTGATAACCGTCTTGACGATAGCATCAATATCTTCGTGGTCGGGATATGCGAAGAATACAGGCTCGATATTAGCCTTTTGGTTGCGAACGTGGTGCATACGGTCCTCCTCCTTGTCGGTGCGGGTAAGTTCGTGCTTTTTGATAGCGCCCGATAGATAGTCCTCAAAGTGACAGCACATTACCAATCCGTATTGTGTGCGACCGTTCATCGTTTGAGCATAGATGTAGTAGTGTTCCTCGCCATCTTGTTGCAACCAGCCCTCGTTACGCCACTTTGCAAAATTCTCAACCGCCTTGTCGTAGACCTCCTGCGAATGCTCATCAGCGATAGGCTCGAAGTCGATTTCAGGCTTGATAATATGGAGCAGAGAGCGTTCCGTTGCCTCTGCCTTTGCCTCTGCGGAGTTCAGCACATCGTATGGGCGTGATGCAACCTCCTTTGCCAACTCCTTCGGTGGGCGAATACCCTTGAATGGTTTAATGCGTACCATATACTATTTATTTACTTGGAAACGGGTGTTTCCGTTTACGAAATAATCTACAATCTGTCGTGCAGCAGCCAAACCTGCGTTGATATTAGCTTCGGCAGTCTCGGCTCCCATCTTCTTCGGAGTTCCGAAGTAGCGCTTACCGAACTTCTCAGCATACTCCGCAGCGGCATCAGGAGCAACATCGGTGATGTATTTCAAATCTTCTCGTTCCTCCAAAGCCTTTGCCAAGCCTACCTCGTCAATAACCTCCTTGCGGGCAGTATTTACGAGTGTAGCACCCTTCGGCATCGACATTGCAAGGTCATAACCGATTGAGCCTTTGGTCTGTGGCGTTGCAGGGATATGCAACGAGAGAAAATCGGCACGGCGATACAACTCCTCCACCGAATCAACCTTCTCTACCCCATCAGCCTCGAATACGGCAGCGTCAGAGATAAATGGATCGTAGGCGATAACATTCATGCCGAGAGCCTTGCCCTTGCGACCTACCAACTTGCCGACATTTCCGTAGGCGTGAATTGCGAGTGTCTTGCCGATAAGTTCGTGACCTGTGCCCGGAGTGAGCTGGTTGCGCGACATATAGACCATAAAACAGAGCGCCAACTCCGCCACAGCATTCGAGTTCTGTCCTGGAGTGTTCATCACCACGATACCTCGCTTCTTCGCCTCCTCGCAATCGACATTGTCGAAGCCTGCACCGGCGCGAACAACGATTTTGAGGTTTTTGGCAGCCTCCATGACCTCCTTTGTAACCTTGTCGCTGCGAACGATAAGTGCATCAACATCGGCTACCGCAGCGAGCAAATCGCCTTTGTCCGCATATTTTTCGAGCAGTACGACCTCATACTCTGCCGCCTGCAAAATCTCTTTGATGCCATTTACAGCCTCTTTTGCAAATGGCTTTTCGGTTGCAATAAGAACTTTCATACCCTTAATCAATGATGTAAAGTGTATAATTTTTTCCTCTTTTTTCTCGTATGTATAAGGAACGATTGTAGCCATAAACTACTTGGTTTTAAGTTGCTCAAACTCCTGCATGCAAGCCACGAGAGCCTCTACCGACTCCTTTGGACAAGCGTTGTAGCACGATGCACGGAAGCCACCCACAAGGCGGTGTCCCTTGATGCCGACCATACCACGCTCCTTTGCAAACTCCAAGAACTCAGGTGCTAAATCCTCGTTGCCCTCGGTCATCACGAAGCAGATATTCATCAAAGAACGGTCCTCCTTCGCTACGGTTGGGCGGAACAATGAGTTGCGCTCAATTTCGTTGTAGAGCAACTCTGCCTTCTCGATATTGCGGCGATACATCTCCTCTACGCCACCGATAGACTTCAACCACTTCAAAGTTTCGTTCAATACGAAGATTGGGAATACCGGCGGAGTGTTGAACATCGAATCGTTCTCCACATGGGTTTTAACATTCATCATTGTTGGCAATGGGCGCACAACCTTTTCGAGCATATCGTCACGAATAATCACGAATGTTACGCCTGCAGGAGCAAGATTCTTCTGCGCACCACCATAGATAAGGGCATACTTCGAAACATCGACAGGACGGCTCAAAATATCTGATGACATATCGGCAATGAGAGGTACAGGACAATCCATATCAACCTTGTACTCAGTGCCGTAGATAGTGTTATTAGCGCAAATATAGAGGTAGTCCAAGTCGCTCGGAATCTCAAATCCTTTCGGAATGTAGGAGAAATTTTTATCTTCACTTGAATCAACAACCTCTACCTCGCCATAATATTTAGCCTCTTTGATAGCCTTCTTTGTCCAAACTCCTGTATTTACATATCCTGCCTTTTTCCCGAGGAAGTTTGCCGGAATATGGAAGAACTGCGTACTTGCACCACCGCCTACAAAGTAGATTTGATAGTTCTCCGGAATGTGGAGCAACTCGCGGAAGAGAGCCTTTGCCTCTGCCAATACCGCCTCGAACTCCTTGCTACGGTGCGAATACGAAAGTACCGAAATTCCTGTTCCGTTGAAGTCAAAAATTGCCTTTGCTGCATTTTCGAGGGCTACTTCCGGCAATACCGAAGGTCCTGCGCTGAAATTGTGCTTTTTCATAGCTTTACTGTTTTTATAGTGAAAATAATCATTTACGATTTCATCTCTTGGGAGTTAATTCTCAATTCTCAATTTTGCATTTTGCATTCTGAATTTTGCATTCTGCATTTGATATCCCAATAATAAATCACGCACTGCCATACGCTTTTTGCCCGCTACTTGCAACTCCTCGATGGCAACTACTCCATCGGCACACGCCACCTTGATATAGGTTTTGTTGTCGGTAAGTATCGTGCCAACCTCTGCCGAGTGTGATTGCCCCTCGAAACGAGCCTTGAAAATCTTTACCGATAGCTCCTCCTCGCCACGTTGCAATATGCTCCACGCAGCAGGATATGGCGACAATCCTCGCACGAAATTGACAATATCTTTGCCGTTTTTGCCCCAATCAACCTCGCACATATCTTTGAAAATCTTTGGTGCAGGGCGAAGATTGGTATCCTCTTGCGGCTGCTCTATCGGCTCTATATTGCCTGATGCAATCTTCTCCACGCTCTCCACCACAAGTTCTGCACCCATAGTCATCAAGCGGTCGTACAACTCGCCTACGCACTCCTTGTCGCCAATTGGCGTGCGTTGCTGACCGATTATCGCGCCTTTGTCAATCTCGTGGTTGAGGAGGAAGGTGGTGTTGCCACTCTCCTTGTCGCCATTGATAATAGCCCAATTTATAGGTGCTGCGCCGCGATATTCGGGGAGTAGTGATGCGTGTAAATTGAATGTTCCGAAGCGTGGCATCGCCCAAACGACCTCGGGTAACATTCTGAATGCAATTACGATACCCAAATCGGGGTTTAGTTCGCGCATAGCCTCCAAAAACTCCTCGTCACGCAGCTTCTCGGGTTGCAAGATGGTTCGTATACCCGACTCTTTGGCGGCGCGTTTTACATCGCTCTCCTGCAATTTCATTCCGCGACCTGCAGGCTTATCGGGCATGGTGACCACACCCACAACATTGTAGCCACCCTCCACCAATGCCTTCAACGAAGGCACCGCGAACTCGGGCGTACCCATAAATATTATGCGAATATCTTTTGCGTTCATCTCTCTTATTTGTTTGTTTTCGCCACCCTCTTGGCGCGACGAGCATTGCGTTTTTCGGCTTGTCGCTCCTCTCGCTCAGCGAGTTTTTGTTGCCACTTTTCGGGTAACTTAGCAATTAACTTTTCTCGATAGTGCTTGTAGCGACCAATATACCAATCGATATCGAGTAGTGCAGAGTCGTTATTCGCTTTGTGCGACAGATATATCGCCAAAGGCGTAAGGATAATGGCTGAAATCCACATTCCGAGCAGCGAACTCCAAGTACCCTCCTTGGCATACTTCTCGCCCGAGATGGATATGATGTAATAGATGACGAAGAATATCACCGAGATAACTATCGGCATACCCAAACCGCCCTTACGAATAATTGCGCCGAGAGGTGCTCCGATAAGGAAGAATATCAAAATCGAAATCGGCAGTGTCAGTTTGCGATGCCACTCGTTTTTACTACGATATAGCTGATTTAAAGCCTCTTTCGAGGTGCTTTCGTCAAAAGAGAACATGTTTCTGGAGTTACGAGCAGTGCGCAATGCATTTTCGTAGACCTTGTCTTTTAATCGAGTTTTCAGCTTCGGTATGGAGTCGAGCAGGTCGGCTCTAAAACTCTTTTGTGACCTATCAATCTCCACCGAGTCGGGAGGAGCAACACCATCGGGATCCTGCGCAAATATCTGATCTCGCAATAGAGGGTTGTATGCTGTTGCCGTAAGGTTATTAACCAGCATATCGAGCGAATCGATACTGTGTTGCAAGTCACTTATATCCATCGTCTGGCTGTTGTTGCCGAACATATTTTCGTCACTGCGTTGAAAATCGAATCCCGACATCGGAATCTTACCATCTTGACGCTCGAACTTGTGGTGACGTAACGAACTCTTGGTGTACCAATGATGGTTACGGGTCTGTTCGTATGTCTCGCCATTGAATAACGTTACGAGCAGGTATCGTTTGTCGTCAGAAAGACGAATATAGCCCGAATCGGCTATTGTTGTGGTCATATCGCCGCTGTGCGAACGATTGTCGTAGATGAGTACTCCCGTAAGCAACTTAGTCTTAGGGTCTTGCTTCTCTACACGAATACTCATGTCGTCAATTCCGTTAAAGAAGAGTCCGTCTTGGAATTCGAGAGCCTCGTTTTGTTGCTTGATGTCGTAGAGCGTTGCAAACATCTTTTTGTTGGCCCATGGCACGAGGTCATTTACGATAAAGAACGAACCGAACGAGATTATGCCGATAACCCAAAACAGCGGCTTCATAATCTGCATCAACGACATGCCGGCCGACTTCATTGCCAGCAGTTCGTAGTTCTCACCGAGGTTTCCCATAGTCATAATCGTAGCGAGCAAGATAGCCAACGGCAAACCCATCGGAATCATGTTGATTGTCGCGTACATGATGAGTTCGAGAATAACCAATGGGTCCAAGCCCTTACCCACCAATTCATCGATATATCGCCATACGAAGTTCATCATCAGGATAAAGATGATGATAAAGAAGGTCAGCACAAGCGGACCGAGATATGATTTGAGAACAAGTTGATGAATCTTCTTCATTATTTTTTAGGCTTTCGTAGCCCTCGCTTTTGTTCGTTTCAGTCGTTTAACCCACAAAGATAACAATTTTATTGTTAAAAACGCCAAAGTGAGCATGAAAATTATCGCCGGACCCGATGGCACTTCGGCGTGATAACTCAACGCAATGCCCGTAACTCCGCCAATTACAGCCACTGCCACCGCAATCGGTATGATTTTTTTGTAATCTTTGGAGAGGATATTTGCCGTAACTACGGGCATTGTCAGGAGCGAAATCAGCAGCACAATACCCATTGTGCGTATCGAAAGCACGATTGTTATGGCGGTTACGACAGCCATCGTGTAGTGTATAAATTTCACGGGAACTCCCGAAGCTTCGGCAAAGTTGCGGTCGAAGGCTGCGAACATTATCGGGCGGTGCCACAATAACGCACCTGCAATCAGCACGATGGAGAGTATTGCGAGCGCAATGATGTCGCTATTTGTTACCGTTAAAATGCTTCCGAAGAGGAAATTTGCCATATCGCCTGAGGTGTATCCGGGGCGCAAAGCGATAAAAAATGCACCGATAGCCATACCTATACCCCACACCATGCCTATTGCTGAGTCGGGGCGAATTTTCGAGCGAGAGTTACTCCACTCGATGCCGAGTGCCGAGAGAACGGCAAAAATGGTCGCTCCGAAAATTGGATTTGCACCAAAGTAGAATGCGATGCCCAAACCGCCAAACGAAGCGTGAGTGATGCCACCGCAGAGAAAAACCATTCTTCGTGCTACGATATATGTACCTATAATTCCGCAAGTTATGCCCGACAACACGCAGGCGATAAGAGCGTTTGAGAGGTAGTTGTATTGGAGTATGTCTGTTATGAAATCCATATTTTTGCGTGTTTTTACACGCAAAAATACGAATTAAAATTGAGAATTGAGAATTGAGAATTGAGAATTAAAAATTAAAGGTACTTTTTTGCTACTTTTGGAAATAAGTTGCTATATTTGCGTTACAAAATAAAATTTTATTGCCTATGGAAAATTAGTGTATTTAGTACGCACATTTTAGACATATTGGAAAAGCATTAACTTTTATTCTGGCTGTTGAAACTTCGACAATTTCAAAAGTGGCACGAGAAGTGAAGTTGGTGCTCACGCATTTTAGCGTGGGCTTCACTTTGATATTTGTGCCACAGGTAGTCGAAGACCTCAACAGCAGATAGAAGGAGTTTAGTCCTCGCTTTTTTATGTGCGCACATAACTCGAATAAGAAAAGGACAACGGAGTAGCCGAAAAGCCGTAAAATGAGTAGGAGATAATAAATTGCAAAAAGAACTTAAATATTATGAAAACATTAAAGACAATTATTGCTTGTTTAATCATGGCTCTTTCATGCGCAACATTTGTTGGTTGTGACAAAGAGAAGGACAGTGACAGTAATGGTGGCTCAAATTCGATAGTAGGTACATGGCGTTATTCTGGCGGAGATGGAGAAGAGATATATGTTTTTAAGTCCAATGGTACATATGAAAATCGTTACACTCCAAGAGCTTATGAAACATATGTTTATTATGGAACTTACCAATATCAGCCACCTTACTTAACCTTCCACGAAGATGGAGATTCTTGGGTCGTCAGTGTGTCTATAAATGGCAATACGATGACAATGGACGGTGACGTATACTATCGTCAATAAATATAACTACACACGAGTATCCTCCACAGAATTTATTTCTGTGGAGGGCTTGTTTTGCTGATAAGATTGTAAGGGCTATTAAGGGCAGTTAACGGTTATTAAGGGAACTAATGTGTCGGCACTTTAACAGCCTTTAACAACCTTTAGTAGTCTTTACCCCCCCCATGCCCACATAGGTATCGAAAACAATACCCATCACTCAAAAGAGGGAACTCCCCTTCCATGCACCCACAGGTATCGAAAACGATACCTATCGCACGAGGGAGAAAAAGTCTTGTATCAACGCCTTGCCTTCCTCTACCCTCATCGGTATCGAAAACGAT
>JAGBCX010000045.1 GCA_017937805.1 Alistipes sp.
AAACTTTTGTTTTTCGGTTTCCGCTTTCCGTTAAAAAGAAAGGGCCACCTTTCGGCAACCCTCTCTCTTACTTTGCGAAGTACTTGTAGAACAGCGGTATGGTTTGTAGACCTTTGTCGAACTGAGCGAGTCCGTAGCTCTCGTTTGGAGAGTGGATAGCGTCTTCCGAAAGTCCAAAGCCGATAAGGATAGACTTCGTACCCAAGATGCGCTCAAAGCCGCTTACGATAGGGATTGAGCCACCCGAATAGAACGGCAATGGCTTGCGACCGAACGCCTCCTCAACCGCCTTTTCGGCAGCCTTATACGCCTCCATATCGGTAGGCGACACGTAAGGCGCACCGCCGTGTAGGAACTTCACATTCACCTTCACGCTCTTTGGTGCGATGTTGCGGAAATGCTCCTCGAACAAGCGACCAATCTCCTCGAAGTCTTGGTCAGGCACAAGGCGCATCGAGATTTTGGCGTAGGCTCGCGATGGGATAACGGTCTTTGTACCCTCCTCGGTGTAACCGCCCCAAATGCCGTTCACATCGAGCGATGGGCGGATACCCGTACGTTCGATTGTAGTGTAGCCTGCTTCGCCCTCAATATCGTCAATATCAAGTGCTTGCTTGTAGCCTTCGAGCGAGAATGGAGCCTCGTTGAACGCCTTGCGCTCCTCGGCAGTCAGTTCACGCACCTTGTCGTAGAAGTGAGGTATGGTGATATGACCGTTCTCATCAACGAGCGATGCCACAAGGCGAGTCAAGACGTTGGCAGGGTTAGCCACAGCACCGCCAAACAAGCCCGAATGGAGGTCTTTGTTAGGTCCTACGACCTCCACCTCCATATAGGTAAGACCACGCAATCCGCAGGTTATAGATGGCGTATCGAGCGAAATCATCGAGGTATCCGACACGAGGATAATATCCGCTTTCAGACGCTCCTTGTACTCCTCGCAGAAGCCGTAGAGCGAAGGAGAGCCAATCTCCTCCTCGCCTTCGAGCATAAACTTGACGTTGCAAGGGAGAGAGTCTGTGGCGCACATCGCCTCGAACGCCTTGATGTGCATAAACGACTGACCTTTGTCATCGTCAGCACCACGAGCATAGATGCGGTTGTTGATGATTGTGGGCTCGAAAGGCTCGGTGTTCCACTCCTCGCGAGGGTCCACAGGCATAACGTCGTAGTGACCATAGACCAATACGGTCTTGGCATCGGGCGAGATAATTTTCTCGGCATATACTACGGGGTTGCCTGCAGTAGGGATAACCTCGGTTAGGTCGGCACCCGCCTTGGCAAGAGCCATGGCGAGATGCTCGGCACACTTTACCATATCCTCCTTGTGCGATGACTGCGCACTGATTGAAGGAATACGCAACACCTCGAACAACTCGTCGAGGAATCGCTCTCTGTTCTCTGAAATATAGGCGTGAACTTGTTTCACAATTAAGAATTAAGAGTTAAGAATTAGTTTTCCGTTTTCCGCTACCCCGAACTCCAACCCTTGTCAAGGCGCAGGCGAGAATAGGGGTTATAGGGGTAATAGGGGTAATAGGGGTAATAGGGAGCGCTTTAACTTTTTTAGTTTTCCGTTTTAACCCCTCTTCGAGGGCTTTTCCTCCTTCGCACCTCGGCATAGTGTGCAAGCACCCTCTGCCCTCGGTTTGTCGTCAGTTCCGCGTTCCGTTTTAGAGATTGCAAATCTCCTTAATCTCGGCAATAAACTTCTCGGCTACCTCGTCGGCAATCTCCTGAGTTTTAGCCTCGGTGTAGATGCGGATAATAGGCTCGGTGTTCGACTTGCGAAGGTGCACCCAATATGGGAGGAAGTCAATCTTCACACCATCAATATCGTTCACACGCTCGTGTGCGTAACGCTCCTTGATTGTAGCCAATACCTTGTCCACATCAATCGCAGGTGTAAGCTCAATCTTATTCTTCGATGCGAAGTATGCAGGGTAGCGCAAACGCAACTGAGTCATCGAGCAACCCAACTCTGCGAGATATGTCAAGAATAGTGCCACGCCAACCAATGCATCGCGACCATAGTGCAACTCAGGGTAGATAACTCCGCCATTGCCCTCGCCACCGATAACTGCGCCTGTCTCCTTCATCTTGGTCACCACGTTTACCTCGCCAACGGCAGATGCCGAGTAAGAACCACCATGTGCAACGGTCACGTCGCACAACGCACGCGAAGAGGAGAGATTCGAGCAGGTGTTACCCTTGGTGTGCGAGAGGATATAGTCCGCTACGGCAACCAAAGTATACTCCTCGCCAAACATTGTTCCATCTTCGTTTACGAGTGCCAAGCGGTCCACATCAGGGTCCACTACAACACCCAAATCGGCACCTTCGCGAACGATAACCTCCGATATCTCGGTGAGGTTTTGAGGGAGTGGCTCAGGGTTGTGCGCAAAGTGTCCGTGAGGCTCGCAGTTGAGCTTTACAACCTCGCAACCGAGCTTCTCCAAGAGTGCGGGAATTACAACACCGCCAATCGAGTTTACGGCATCTACAACCACCTTGAACTTACGAGCCTTAACCTTCTCAACATCAACGAGGTTAAGAGCGAGTACCTGCTCAATGTGTGTAGGGTTGAAGTCCTCGCGCGAAATCACCTTTCCGATATTATCGACATCAGGGAAGAGGAAGTCCTCCTGCTCTGCCAAAGCAAGCACCTGCTGACCTTCTGCTGCATTGAGGAACTCACCCTTTTCGTTGAGGAGTTTCAGCGCGTTCCACTGCTTTGGATTGTGCGATGCAGTGATGATGATACCGCCATCAGCCTTGTGGGTGATAACAGCCATTTCGGTACCCGGAGTGGTGCAAAGACCAACGTTTATAACATCTGCGCCACAACCGAGGAGCGTACCCTCGATAATGTCATTCACCATCTCACCTGAGATGCGTGCATCACGACCTACCACGATGCGTAAACGTTTGGCCTCGTTCTTGCTCGCAATAAAACGAGTGTAGGCAATAGTGAATTTTACAATGTCGATAGGGGTTAGGTTTTCGCCCACTTCGCCACCTATCGTTCCGCGAATGCCGGAGATAGATTTAATAAGTGTCATAGTAGTATGGTTTTTTATTTTTAATAAAAAAAGTTCGGTTTTGCTTTGAAAATCGTTGTAAATGTACTATTTTTATGCCAAATATCCAAGAGTATAACTGTTAAAAGTTTAGAATATGAGCGCAAAGAGAGTTATTCCTGCATCGGAACTCATTATAAATGAGGACGGTTCGATATTTCACCTTCACCTTCGCCCCGAGCAAATCTCGGATATCGTGATATTGGTGGGTGATCCGGCGCGTGTCGATTTGATAGCATCGTACTTCGATAGTGTCGAGTGCGAGGTCGAGAGCCGCGAGTTCAAGACTACTACGGGAGTCTACAAAGGTCGCCGAATGACGGCACTCTCTACGGGTATCGGTACGGATAATATAGATATTGTGGTTACGGAGTTAGATGCGCTTGCGAATATCGACTTTGCAACCCGACAAGTGAAAGATGAGTTCAAGCAACTCACTCTGCTCCGCCTTGGTACTTCGGGTGCTTTGCAGGAGGATATAAAGGTGGGTGAGCGCGTCTTTGCCCGCACCTCGGTAGGCTTTGATGGTCTGCTGAACTACTACGCAGGTCGCAACGATGTCTGCGATTTGGCTATTGAGAAGGCGTTTGTGGAGCATACGGGTTGGAATCCGCAACTCACTGCGCCATACTTTATCGATGCTGACAGGTCGCTTTTCGAGTTGTTCCGCGATGTAACCCGCGAGGGTATCACCATTGCAGCACCGGGCTTCTACGCACCGCAGGGGCGTTGGGTACGCCTGCAACCGCAGGATTTGAAGTTGAACGAGAAGATTGAGTCGTTCCGCTACGAGGGCAGACGCATCACGAACTTCGAAATGGAGTCCTCGGCATTGGCCGGCTTGGCAGCTTTGATGGGGCACAAGGCGGGTACGGTCTGCACGATAATCGCCCAACGTATCGCAAAAGACGCTTGCACGGACTACAAACCATTCGTGCGCGAGATGATCGAGGAGGCATTGGAGAAGCTGAGAACTATTTAAGTAGTGGCGCCAAGAGAGATGGCATTTAATGGCAATCGGGCTTTCAGCCCTGAATGACATTGAATGGCAGCGCACTCTAAAAGAGTGCTTAATAACAGGGCGCATTTGTCATTCAGCGAGAGTAACGAGCGAATGCCATTCGTTGCCATTCAGCGAACAAAGTGAGCGAATGTCATTTTGCTACGCTAAAAAAGAAAACATAACAAATAAAGTACAAACACAAAAAAGTAACAGAAATCTTAATGGAGTGAGGGACACCGAACGACAAGTCCCCCTTTGCCAAAGGGGGATTTAGGGGGAATGTCAAAATGGAATAATTTCATAATTCCTCCATTAAGCGAACAGCATATTTGAAACAAAAACACAAAATAATAGTATAAACTTAAAGTAACAGAAATCTTAACGGAGCGAAGCGACAAGTCCCCCTTTGCCAAAGGGGGATTTAGGGGGAATGTCAAGATGGAATAATTTCATAATTCCTCCCACTCTGTAAGAGATTGCAGGTAACCAGAAACTTAAAGTATTATTAACAAACATAAAAAGTAACAGAAATTATGAAATTTACAGTATCAAGTTCGGCATTGTTGTCGCTGCTGGCGACAACGGGCAAGGTAATCAACAGCAAAAACACGCTTCCGATTCTCGACTACTTCCTGATGGAGTTGCAGGGTAATGTTTTGAAGGTCACAACTTCGGACCTCGAAACCACTCTTGTAGGTACTATTCAGGTGGATAATGTCGAGAAGGAGGGTACCGTTGCTGCTCCTGCAAAGTTGATGCTCGACGTATTGAAGGAGTGTTCGGAGATGCCGCTTACGCTCGATGTAAACGAGAGCAATTGGGAGATTAACATCGCATGGAACAGCGGACACTCGTCGGTTCCGGGTGCAAATCCTGTAAGCTATCCGCAGACGCACGAGTTGTCGGCAGAGAAGACCGAGGTATTGCTCGATGTTGATGTTTTGGTGAACGGAATCAACAAGACCATCTTTGCAACAGCAGACGACGAGTTGCGCCCTGTAATGAATGGTGTATACTTCAACCTTGATGAGAACGAGTTGACTTGCGTGGCTACCGATGCTCACAAGTTGGTTAAGCACACCGTGGAGTGCGCTTGCGGTGTGAAGGCAGCATTTATCTTGCCAAAGAAGCCTGCAAACTTGTTGAAGAATATCCTCTTGAAAGAGGAGGGCGAGGTTAAGATGACCTTCGACCAGAAGAATGTAGTATTTGAGTTGTCGAACAGCACTTTGGTATGTCGTCTTATTGAGGGTGCATACCCTAACTATAACGTAGTTATTCCGCAGGCTAACCCTAACAAGTTGCTTGTTGACCGTGTAGGTTTGTTGAATGCAATCAAGCGTGTAGCAGTCTGCTCGAACCCAAGCACCAACCTTATCCGTTTGGATATTGCAGATAACAAGGTTGTTCTTGCGGCACAAGATGTGAATTTCTCGATTTCGGCAAACGAAACGTTGTCGTGCAGCTACGAGGGTGCGCCTATCACCATTGGCTTCAAATCGACCTTCTTGGTGGAGATTTTGACCAACCTCGAAACACCGACTATCCTTGTTGAGTTGGCAGATTCTACCCGCGCAGGAGTTTATAAGCCTGTTTACGACGATGTTCAGGCTTCGTCAACACTTATGTTGTTGATGCCGATGATGATTAACGCATAACTTCCAAGTTGATAATTGATAATTGAAAATTGACAATTAGAGATAAAACGATAATCGTTTTTATTATTAAATATAAATTCATTTAATTGTCCATTATCAACTGTCAATTGTCAATTAAATTTAGATATGAAATTAAATTTGAAGCGCCCGATGGTCTTCTTCGATTTGGAGACCACGGGCACCAATATATCGACCGACCGTATTGTTGAGATATCGGTAGTGAAGGTTATGCCTGATGGCTCGATTGATGGCGGAACAGCCAAGACCAAACGAATAAATCCAGAGATGCCTATCCCTGCGGAGGCTACGGCGGTGCATCACATCACCGATGAAGATGTGAAGGATTGCCCGACCTTCCGACAGTATGCCAAGTCGTTGAGGGCATATTTGGAGGGTTGCGATTTCTGTGGCTTCAACTCCAACCGCTTCGACTTGCCGATGTTGGCAGAGGAGTTTATGCGTGCAGGCGTTGATGTCGATTTCTTCAAGAGGGCGAAGTATGTCGATGTGCAGAATATCTTTCACAAGAAGGAGGAGCGCACTCTGGTTGCAGCGTACCGCTTCTATTGTGGTAAGGAGTTGGAGGCGGCACATAGTGCCGATGCCGACACAATGGCAACCTACGAGGTGTTGTGCTCGCAGTTGGACCGCTACAACGATTTGGAAAACAGCGTAGATTTCCTCTCGGAGTTCTCCACTCGTGCCAAGACAGCAGATTTTGCGGGCCGTATTAACTATGACGACAAAGGAGTGGAGGTCTTTGCCTTTGGCAAGTATAAGGGACAATCTGTCGAGGAGGTCTTCCGCAAGGAGCCGAGCTACTACGATTGGATTATGAATGGCGACTTCCCTCAATACACGAAGAAGATTTTTACGGAGATTAAATTAAGACTGAAATAGCTTTTTTGATGAAGATACGCAGTTTTCTCATAACCCTTGCTTTTATCCTTTTCGGTGCAGTGTCTGCCGTATCGGCACAAGATGTAGTTGTTGTCAATGGTGTGAAATACGCTGTTCACGATGTTGTGAAGGGCGAAACGCTCTATTCGTTGGCAAGGAGATATGGCGTTACGGTTGATGATATCATCGCGGCAAATGCCGTGCTGACCGATGGCTTGAAGGCAGGGCAACGTATCAAGATACCCGTAAAACCGGCAGACGAGAAGGAGCAGCCAAAGTCGCATGTGCATAAGGTTGTGCGTGGCGAGACGCTCTATTCATTGGCGAAGCAGCACAACTTGACCGTAGAGGAGTTGCGTGAGGCAAATCCCCATGTGAAGAAGGGCTTGAAGGCGGGACAACTTATCGAAATACCGATAAAGAGTGTTGCTGTCGAGCAACCTGCACCACAGCAAACCCCTGCCGTGCAGGCGGAGGTTACTACTCCTCAAACAGAGCAATCCCAAAGTGGGGCGGTTGCAGAGCAGACGGTTGTAGAGCCTGTATCGTTCCGCACACTGAAGCATGGCGATAGGGCAGAGGTGGCTTTGATGTTGCCTTTGGGTACGAAGGAGCAACCTTCGCAGAACTACCTCGACTTCTATCGTGGTTTTCTGATTGGTTTGGATAGTGTGAGAATGTCGGGGCATTCGGTTAATCTTTCGCTCTACAATACGGCACACGACTACAATCGTGTCGTGGAGATTATCTCCTCGGGTGTGCTCGATAGGGCAGATTTGGTTGTCGGCCCTGTCTACGAAGACGAGCTGATACCTGTGGCTACGGCTTTGCGCGAGAGGAGTACTCCGATAGTGTCGCCTTTGGCGAATCTGACGCAGACGACAAGTAACAACGTATTCCAGATGTCGCCATCGCCTGCTTCAAAGTTGGCGAAGGTGCGAGGATTGTTCGATGGCTCGAAGAGGGTGGTTATAATCTCGACCGATAGCGTTGATAAGGAGTTCGATGCGGAGGTGCGCTCGATGTTGAGAGATACCTCGTACGTTGTGGAGCACAAATACATCTATGAGCACCCTTCCGTGATAGAGAAACGCGAGAAGGAGCGCGAGAAGATGCGTGAGGCGGGTTTGGAGGTTGAAGATACTCCATCGCCAAGCGATATGTCGCCATTGTTGCGTGGCGAACAACCAACAGTAATTGTTATTACGGCAGATAACGAGATTGAGGTGGATAGAATACTTGCAGCGATAGCCTCGGCAAATATCGCTCTTACGGCTCGCTCGCAGAGGGTTGTGCCGTTTGTTGTATTTGGAAACAACCGCTGGAATCGCTATCGCAATATCGACCGAGCAATACTCTTTACCAACAATGTAACGATGCTCTCGACCTACCACGCTCGCCGCAGTGAGCCGATAATCCGAGCCTTCGATAAGCGTTTTGTTGAGGAGTTTGGCGCACTGCCATCGCTCTATGCCTATCGAGGATACGATGCAGCGGTCGTGTTCGTTAAGTCACTCTACGGCACAATGGAGACGGGGTTGGAGGGCGTTCATTCGAAGCCTTTGCTCACGCCATACATCTTCGAGGTTGATGAGAAGAGTGGTTTGCGCATCAATAATCAATGGATTAAAGTCAATTACAACAGTAATTTTACCATAACAACCGAATAGTAGAACTATGCCTAATATTCAAACCCCAATACCTGAAAAAACCATCGAGCGACTCAGCGAGTATCGCCGTACACTTATCGCCTGCCACAGACGAGGCATAACTCACGTATTTTCGCATATCTTGGCAGGTATGCACGGCATTACGGCTGTGCAGGTGCGCCGTGACTTGATGTTGATAGGCTTTTCGAGCGATACGAAGAAGGGCTACGATGTGAAGGTGTTGATTGACTTTATCGACTCGATACTTTACAGCGAGAATACGATGAAGGTGGCAGTTATGGGTATGGGACACCTCGGTCAGGCTATAACCAAGTACTTCAACTCGAAACAGCTGAATATCCGTATTACGGCTGCTTTCGATGTTGATGAGGCGAAGGTGGGGCAGACCATTATGGATATTCCGTGCTACCACATTGACGACTTCGAGGAGGTGGTTGAGAATAACGATATTAGTATCGTGATTATATCTCTGCCCTCATCGTTGGCTGCGCAGTATACCGTGCCGATTATCAATGCAGGTATCAAGGGTGTGCTGAACTTTACCTCGGTGCCGATGAACTTCCCACAGGGTATTGTGGTGGAGAACTACGATATTACCACCATTCTCGAAAAGGTTGCCTACTTCGTAAAGGCTGCTGAGGAGAATAATAATCAATAAAGTGTGATGTAATGAGAGTTGTTTGGGGCTTCGATAATCCTCCTGCACTCCGCAATGGCGTTGCTACGGTAGGCTCTTATGACGGAGTACATCGTGGGCACCGTATCCTGCTTGACGAGGTTGTTCGCAGGGCAAAGGCGTGTGGCGGTGAGAGCGTGGTGCTTACCTTTGAACCCCACCCGCGCATAACACTCGGCAATGACGAGGGGTTGCGACTGCTCTCGACCTTCGAGGAGAAGTGCGAATTGCTGGAGCAAGTGGGCGTTGATTATGTCGTTGTAATCCCCTTTGATAAGGCTTTCAGCCAACTCTCGAAGGAGGAGTTTATTGACGACTATATTGTTGGCAAACTTGGTGTAAAGCAACTTATCGTGGGCTATAATCACCATTTCGGTCACAACAAGGAGGGCGACCACTCGTTTTTGGTACAGCACGGAGCGTTGGAGGTCGTTGAGGTGGCGCAGTATCGAGCCGAGGGTAATAAAGTCAGTTCAACGGTTGTTCGCAAAGCAATAGAGGAGGGCGATATGGCACTTGCCCGACAACTGCTCGGACACCCCTATATAATAATAGGTATGGCAGACGAGCAGGGCAGGGTTGCAACCGACCGCTACAAACTCTTGCCGAGCGATGGCGTGTACAAGGCTCTAATCAATGGCGAGGAGTGCGAATGCGAGGTGTCGGGTGGTGTGTTACAACAACGGAGATATTTTTCAGAAAAGATAGAGATTTTACTATGATTTTTTACGATGAGAAGATAAGAGTGCGTTATGTGGATACTGACCAGATGGGAGTTGTTCACCACTCGAACTATATTGTCTATTACGAGGCGGCACGTGTGGCAGCGTTGCGTGCGTGGGGTATGCCCTACGATGAGATGGAGAAGAATGGTATCATTTCGCCAATCTTAGAGGTCGGCTCGAAGTATATCTACCCGGCACACTTTGACGAGGAGATTACCGTGCGAGTAATTGTCGAGGAGTTGCCAATGGTGCGCCTGAAAGTGCGCTACGAGTTGTATAACGAGGGGGGAACGCTTATTAACACAGGCCATACTTGGCTTGGTTTCCTCAATGGCGAAACCCGCCGACCTTGCCGAGCACCGCAATATGTGGTGGAGAAGATGAAGGCCTTAGGGTTGGAATAAGTAAAAGCGGTGCAGAATTTTCTGCACCGCTTTCGCTTTACTCCTTGCTTTCGATTAACGAGATTGAGCGTTGGATAAAGTCTGAAAGGTTTTTGCCCTTCAACAATCCGTTCGAGAGGAGAGCCAAATCGATAATCTGTCGTACCAAGGCGTTCTCCTTGCCAATCTCTTTGAGGCGGAGGTTACGCTCATCGCGGAGCGTTACAACCTTCTTGGAAAGCTCCTCGCGCATATCCTTCTCCTCCTGCGTGAAATCCTCCTCCTTCTTATCCTTTGTCATCTCCTCGAAGCGATTTTCCTCGGCAACCGCTGCGTCAATCTTCTTGGTGATGCTCTTCAACTTGTCGCCATAAGCCTTCTCCACCGATGCGAGAATATCAATCACGATAGGGTGGTTGCCGTTCACAGCGATAGTGAAGTTGTCAGGCATCTGACCGTAGAATTGACTCATCTGTCCGCCCGACATCTTCGCCATATCCTTCATACGGCGCATAAACTCGTTCTGCGTAATCACGATAGGGGCATCATCTGCCGACATCGCCTCGAATGAGATGTTGTAGCGGATATCGTCATCTGTTGGCAACTGACTCTCGAATACAGGGCGCATAATCTCCTGCTGTGCCTCGCTCAACGAGATTTTTTGCTCCTCCTTCTTACGGATAAGGTGGTCGATAATATCGCTATCCACACGCACGAAACGGGTGTTTTCGTTCTTCTGCTCGTACCAATTGATGTAGTGGCTGTCTAACTGTCCGTTCATCTCCAAGACATCGTAACCCTTAGCCTTTGCCGACTGCAAGAATGAGTGCTTGCCTACAATATCATCGGTGTAGAGAATGATAAGCTTATCATCTTTATCGGTCTGCAAATCCTTTACGGCAGTGCAATACTCCTCGGCTGTAAAGTATTTGCCCTCGGTGTTCTTCCAAAGCATACAACCTGCTGCCTTCTCAGCAAACTTCTCGTCTGTGAGAATACCGTACTGAATGAATATTTTGAGGTCGTCCCACTTCTGCTCGTACTCCTCGCGCATCGAGGTAAACAACTCGTTCAGTCGCTCGGCAACCTTGCGGGTGATGTAGCCCGAAATCTTTTTCACATTCGTATCGCTCTGCAAGTACGAACGAGAAACATTCAGCGGAATATCCGGCGAGTCGATAACACCGTGCAAGAGTGTCAGATACTCAGGAACAATGCCCTGCACCTCATCGGTTACGAAAACTTGGTTGCAATACAACTGAATTTTATTCTTCTGAATCTCGAAGTTGTTGTGAATGCGTGGGAAATACAAGATACCCGTCAGGTGGAACGGATAGTCGATGTTGAGGTGAATCGAGAACAATGGCTCCTCGCTCATAGGGTACAACGCCTGATAGAACGCCTTGTACTGCTCCTCGGTGATATCCGCAGGCTTGCGGGTCCAGAGTGGCTCGGTGTCATTAATCTGGTTATCCTTCTCGGTATCTACATATTTGCCATCTTTCCACTCCTTGACCTTACCGAAGATGATAGGTACAGGCAAGAAACGACAATATTTGTTTAAGAGTTCGCCAATTTTGCTCTGCTCGGCATACTCGGCACACTCCTCTGAGAGGTGGAGTACGATGCTTGTGCCACGCTCGCGCTTTTCTGAAAGCTCCTCCATCGAGTACTCAGGTGAGCCATCGCACGACCAATGCACCGAAGGCTTCTCGTTGTCGTAGGATTGGGTAAATATCTCCACCTTGTCCGACACCATAAATGCCGAGTAGAAACCCAAACCGAAGTGTCCGATAATAGCCTGATTTTGGTACTTTGCGAGGAACTCCTCTGCGCCCGAGAAGGCGATTTGGTTGATGTAGCGGTCCACCTCCTCAGCCGACATACCGATACCATTGTCGGTTACTGTGAGGGTGCGCTTTTCGCTATCTACGGCAATATGCACCGCCAACTCGCCCGTTTCGCCGGCAAAAGCACCGGTCGAGGCGAGAGTGCGCAACTTCTGTGTTGCATCTACGGCATTTGATACCAACTCACGCAAGAAAATCTCATGGTCGGAGTACAAGAATTTTTTGATTACGGGGAAGATGTTTTCGGTCGTTACCCCAATTTTTCCGTTTTTCATACCTATATTATATATTGTTTGTTATTGTTTGCTTTCGAGAGTGGTGTTGTTCAAACCTTGTGCCATATCGTACTCTCTGCCAAAATGGCAGAAAAATAGCAGTGATAGAGCTAACTCTGTCACTGCTATTCAATATAATTGTCAATTCTACAAGAACCCCTCCTGAACAAGCCACTCGCGGACCTTTACCCAATCGACATAGGGGCGAGAGGTCGTCATTGAGCGAACAAGTGGTACACCAAGTGCGCCATCGTCAATATAGACATCGGCATGCACTTTTGGTGACTTGGTCCACTTCTTCTGCGTAGGGTTGGAGTTTACGGCAAAGAGTGGAATATTATGCTCCTTAAACCATGCCACAGCCTCCTTTTCGAGTTTGCCACTACGCATAGTGTAGAGGATAAGGTGATGACCTTGCTCTACCAATTCTTGTAGTACGGGCACTGCGCCCACGTCCTGCCCAATGTACGGGTATTCGTGAGTTACGCAAGTGCCATCAAAATCAATGGCGATATATAATCCTGTATAAGACATCTTGGTATGGGCTTTTTTTGTGTGTAGATAGTCTTATTTCAGCAATCCTAATGATTTGAAAATCTTGCGCCAACCGTGATTGTTTCTGTCGGAGCCCGAAGTGTACTGGTAGCGATAGCTATATCCGTATGACTGACGGGTTTCGCTTGCACCGTTGAGCACAATACACATGTTGCGCAACTTCTGCTCCTCGTGCAATGCGTTGATGTCAGGCAACTGCTGACGCTCCAACAATCCCTCGCGAACGACGTAGATGCTCAAATCTGCCACACGGCTGGTAATCATTGCATCGGCAATGATAAGAGCCGGAACGCTGTCGATAATGATGTAGTCGTAGAGCTTGCGGCACTCTGCGATGAGGTCGTCTAAGCGCTTTGACATCAACAACTCGGCAGGGTTTGGCGGTTGCAAGCCTGCATATACAAAGTCGAAGTTCTCGTGCAAGCCACTCTTTGATATAATATCGTTGACCTGAGTATCTGCCGAACTCAAATATTTGGTTGCGCCATTAGGGTTGCTTCTCTGTCCCATGTGCTTCGAGAGTGTACGGCGGCGAAGGTCGAGGTCAATCATCAACACTTTGTTGCCCGAGAATGCAAGCGTCATACCCAAGTTCATCGATACGAATGTCTTACCTGCATGGGCATTCGAAGAGGTGGTGAGGATAACCTGCTGCTTTGCTCCTCCCGACATAAAGCTCATATTTGTACGCAAAATCTTGAAGGCTTCCGATACCTTGTCGCGACCACTCTCACGAACAGCAATAGAGCGTGTAAGATGTCCCTCATATACCGGAATATCACCAAGATATGGCACAGAGCAATGCTTGATAATATCGTGCTTGCCTTTTACCTTTGTATTCGAAAGGAGAAGAATGTAGATAACTACTAGAGGCAAACCTAATCCCAAAACCAACATTGCCAAGATAATCAACAACTTGTTTGGTGCAACAGGCTTGTTTCCTCCGAATGCATAATCAATGATTCGTGCAGGACGCTCTGTGATAGCCAATGAGATGGCATTCTCCTCGCTCTTGGTGAGGAGGTAGAGGTACAACTCCTCCTTAATCTTTTGCTGACGAGCGATTGAGAGGAACTCCTGCTCCTGCTTAGGTACAGCACCAATCATGCTGTTTATCTTGCGCTCTTCGTTCTCCAAATTCGCAAGCTTTATTTCGAGAGCCGAGATGTGCGAAACAAGCGAAGAAATAATAGCATTTTTTGTCGCCACGATGTTGTTGTTGAGCTGCTGAACAAGAGGGTTGTTCTCGCTGTCGTTGCCGAGCTTCAAACGACGAATTACCAACTCGTTGTAGTCTGCAATCTGCTCTGTTATGGCGTGGCTGCCGTCAAATGTAGCCGCAGGAATGATGCTCACATCTTTGGTGTTGTCGCTGAGGTAGTCGCGAATGAACTTCGACATTGCAATTTGGTTGCTTGTCATTGCAATCTCCTGCTCATAACGCATAGCACCCTCTGTGCGACGAGTAGCCTCTGTCTTTATATCTACGATATTGTTTTTATCCTTGAAGTTCTTGATGTCGCCATCAATGTTGCGCAACTCATCACCAATAACCTGCAAACGCTCGGTGATAAACTTTGCGGTAGCCTCTGCAACAATCTGCTTGTCATATACGGCATCATCGTTATAGACATCGAGCAGGGTGTTGAGAATATCGTCTGCACGCTGAGGTACAACATCGTTGAGCGAGAGCTGGATAATCGAGGACATCTTGCTGGCTACCGACATCTGAACCTTGTTGCGGTAAGCCGTTGCAATCAACTCCTTGTTGCTTTTTGATACGCGAATCTCTTTTCCTACATAATCCGGATTAAAATAGAGCGTAGGGTTGATGACAATTTGACCGATAGGCAGATTGATGACTTCGCCATATTTGGCCGTTACGGTGAACTTCTTATCACTCTTTTTCTCGGCCTGCTCACTCGGTTTGCGACTGCAAGAGAAGTCGTATATCGTAACCTCCTCAGGGGATAGAACGGCTGTAAATGCGCAACCCTTGCCACCCAAGTCGTCTACGTACGAAACCTCGATTGGGGCATTCTTGTAGAGCGTTACGGTGCGAAGTCCCGATTTGATGGTGTAGTTGGTTGTGAGGTTGAGTCGCTCCACAACCTCGACCATCAAACGACGAGCCTGCAAGACATACAACTCGTTATCTACACTACGGCGAGTGGAGATACCTGCGATATCGGCAAATGCCGACAATTCGCTTGCTGCGCCGCCTCGACGAGCATCTTTGATGAGTACGGTAGCCTCACGACGATATACCGGTGAAGTGGATAGCAAATAGAGTGCACCCACACACAAGAATGTAAATATCGAGATAGCGAACCAATACCAATTTTTTAGCGATTTTTCGAAAATCTCGCTGAGAGATACCGTGTGCTGAAATATGCTTTCAAACTCGGTACGATTAGTGTTTTGTGTCTTATTCTCCATGGTGATTTAGTGTCGTTGAGCGAAATTAACAATTGTGAGTACCAGCGATGTCGCTGTAATAAGTGTGCTGACAATCGAGAGCCAGAAAGTTCTATTCTGGTTAATCTCCGAAGTTGCCGCCTTGTATTTGTTTGGTTGAACATACACCACATCGCCCTGTTGCAAGTAGAATGCAGGTGACGACATTTGGTTGCCTTCGAGGAAGTTCAACTCGAATACCTCGTACTCTTTCTCTCCGTTACGGCGAATAACCGCCACATTTGCACGATTACCAAAGATGGTCATATCGCCGGCCATAGCCAACGCCTCCAATACGGTGATTTTGTCGCGAGTAATATCGTATTGTCCCGGACGTGTCACCTCACCGAGTACAAAGAACTTCATGTCGGCAAATTGGATATTCACGATGGCATCGCTGATGTAGCCTCCGTCAATAATCTTCTTGGCAATCTCTTTAGATAACTCCGAACGAGTCTTGCCTGTACACTCAATCTTTCCAATGATAGGTATCTCTACCATTCCCTTTTCGTCTACTGTGCGGATTTGCAATGCTGCTGTCGTTGCTGTAGAGCTTGCTGCCAGCGGATTCATCGCTAACGAGTTGAGCGATGTCGAAGTGTTGAATGGCGCAGCCAATTCTGGATTTTGGCTCGAAACCACAATGGTCAGACGGTCGTGTGGCTTGATTCTGATTTGTCCATCAGAGAGCAATGTTTTTACGGCCTCTTCCTTGTTGAAATCGTAGATGATTCGCTTCGATGCATTGCAGCTGACCAGCAGTATTGCAAGCATAACCATCGAAAGGAGCTTAGACATTTTTTTCATGTTTTTATACTGTTTTTTTATCAATTATAAACTCAATAGAGAGTTGTTGTGTCGTAAAAGCACGCGCAAAGATACCATTTATAATTATGAAAAACAAAGTTTTTCGCAAAAAAAGAGATATTTGCATTTTTGAATTGTTTTTTATACTTTTGAACTCTGAAAAAAAATCAAAGTGTAGAGTATGCAACATGCAGTTTGGAGCTACGGTGGGGTAGTCTACGAAATGAATATTCGTCAACTCACAGAGGCGGGTACGTTCTCTGCGGCTATGCGACATTTGCAACATTTAAAGAATATAGGTGTCGATATTATTTGGCTGATGCCT
Organism: Alistipes sp.; assembly: GCA_017937805.1. Taxonomy (GTDB): domain Bacteria; phylum Bacteroidota; class Bacteroidia; order Bacteroidales; family Rikenellaceae; genus Alistipes. The sequence continues at coordinate 16,365 of JAGBCX010000045.1, forward strand.
ATATATCCGATAGGTAAGGTGGAACGCAAGGGCTCGTTGGGCTCCTATTACTCCATATCGGACTACTGCGATGTTAACCCCGAATTTGGAACAAAAGCCGATTTCGATGCCTTTGTAAAGGAGGCGCACAGACTTGGCATGAAGGTCGTTCTCGATTGGGTTGCAAATCATACGGCTCGCGATGCTAAGTGGTTGAAAAATAAACCAATGAGTTGGTATGAGCGTGATGAAAACGGAGTGGCAAAAGTGCCTTGGGATTGGAGCGATACTGCGAAATTGAACTATGCTGAAAAGGAGGTGTGGCATGGTCAAATCGAGGCGATGAAATATTGGGTAAAAAATCACAAAGTTGATGGTTTCCGTTGCGATATGGCAATGCTCGTTCCTTTGGAGTTTTGGCAGATGGTACGCAAAGAGCTAAAAAGCGTGAAAAAGAATATTTTTATGCTTGCCGAGGCGGAAGGCGCGGAGTTCTTTGATAACGCCTTCGATGCCTGCTATGGTTGGGAATTGCACCATGCAATGGTCGATGTTGCGCAGGGAAAATCCCGTGTTTGGGAGTTGCGCAATAAGATACATACCCTGCTTGCCGACTATCCGAAAGACTCGATGCACCTTTCGTTTACCTCCAATCATGATGAAAATTCGTGGAGTGGCAGTGAACAGAGCCGATTTGGCGATGCATTGGAGGCTATGACCGCGCTCACTTTTGTCTTGCCGAAGTCGTTGCCATTGATTTATACCGGTCAGGAGTATGGCTACGACCATTCGTTTGCCTTCTTCGATAAAGATGCAATGCCTTCGTTTGAGCCGAACAAAACCACCGAACGATACTGCCGTTTGTGCGAGATGAAACACTCTTTTACAGCCCTCTGTTCTGCCGATTTGGGCGGTTCGTTTGTCGAGATAGACAATAACGCTCCCGATTGTCTGCTTACCTTTGTGCGTGAAGACCAACTTGGTAGAGTGGTCTATGTGGCAAATCTCTCGCCATACAAGGTGTTCGCTGATTTTCATACGGGCATTTATGCTGGCGAATATACCGATGTTGTCACGGGCGAGAAAGCGACTCTCTACGAACACACTTGGGGCGATATGGAGCCTTGGAGTTATCGCCTATTGACGCAAAAGTTCTAAAATCGAATAAAAAGGGGGCGAAAGTTTATAATTTTAATAAATTATAACTATATTTGCGCCAAAGAAAAAGATAAATTCGGTTTTAGCAATGAAAATAGCTCTTGCACAATTAAATTATACCATTGGAGATATTGCAGGCAACACCGCGAAGATTATTATTGCAGTGGAGCGAGCAAAGGCTGAAGGTGCCGATGTCGTTGTCTTTGCAGAGCAGGCATTGAGTGGAACTCCTGCATTCGATCTTCTCCGAAAAACAACCTTTCTGGAACTTTGCGATGAGGCTCTCGATGAGATAGCCTCTTACTGCAATGGTATCACCGCTGTTGTCGGTGCGCCTGTGCTTATGCAGAACGGAACACAGAGTGCAGCTGTCGTAATAAACAATGGCAAAATAGAGAGGTATATCACCAAGGCAAATATTACGGCTCGCCGTGAGATGGGCTTCCTCAATAGTGGAGAGGGAGTTAAGGTTGTACGCATAGCGGGAGAGAAGGTTGCTATCGTGGTTGGTGATGATTTCAGCTTCTTGAAAGATGTGGATCGCGATGTGGATATTATCTTCAGCATCAATGCTCGCCGTTATGGAAAGGGCTTGATGTCGTACCGTTACGAAACAATGCATAACTTGGCATTCGTGGAGTCAAAGACAATAGTCTTGATAAACCATGTCGGAGGCTCAGGCGAGATAGTCTATGATGGTACATCGTGCGTAATTGATAGCAAGGGTGATATTGCCCTGCTTATGAAATCTTTTGAAGAGGATTTTGCGGTGTTTGATACTTTGGCTGACAATAAGCCATGTGAATTGCCACAGGAGTTGTTGCACCATGAACGTACGGGCTATATTTACAGAGCAGCTGTTCTTGGTTTGCGTGACTACTTCTTCAAAAATGGATATAAGAAGGCTTGCGTAGGATTGTCGGGCGGTATTGACTCGGCAGTTGTTGCGTGTATTGCGGTGGAGGCTCTCGGTAGGGAGAATGTAAAGGCCTTGCTGATGCCTTCGCAATTCTCGACCGACCACTCCGTAACCGATGCTACGGCTTTGGCAGAGAGTATCGGCATTGAGTATAGCGTTTTGCCTATTTCGGAGGCATATACTTCGGTTGTAAATACCTTGAAGCCTGCGATTGGTGGTCGTGAATTCGATGCTACCGAGGAGAATATTCAGGCTCGTCTGCGTACCATAATGTTGATGGCGGTGCAGAATAAGACGGGCTATGTTGTTTTGAACTCTTCGAATAAAAGCGAGAATGCTTTGGGAATGTGTACCCTCTACGGTGATACGGCAGGAGCATTTAGTGTTACGGGCGATTTGTATAAGACCGAAATGTTCGACTTGGCGCGATATATCAACAAGATATACAATGGCATAATTCCGGAGAATATATTGGAGAAAGAGCCTTCGAGTGAGTTGCATCCGGGACAGAAGGATAGCGATGAACTTCCACCGTACAATGTTGTCGATGCGATATTGATGCGAATGATTGAGCAGGGACAGCATCGTGAGGAGATAATCAATGCGGGCTTCGATGCAGAGGTTGTCGAGAAGATTCACTCTATGGTTATGCAGAACGAGAAGAAACGCTATCAGTTCCCTCCGGTTTTGCGTCTGTCGGCATGCGCATTTGGTCACGAGCGATTGATGCCACTTATCAATAAGTACGGCGATTAACGATTTCTCTGCGTAGTGGCACAAGCAGAACAAATAGAACACAAGGGTAGAGTCCTTTCGATTGGGGAGGGCGTTGTTCGTGTGGCGATCGAGGTAAATGAGGCTTGTGGCTCATGTGCCTCTCGCAAGGCGTGTGCCATGGGGCAGGGTACCACTCGTGAGATAGTTGTCTATACCGATAATGCGGAGCAATATTCCGTTGGCGAGGTTGTCAATGTCATGGCGCGCCAGAGTGCCGGTGTGATGGCGGTGGTGCTGTGCTATGTTGTACCGTTGTTAGTGCTGGTGATAGCGTTGGCTTTGGCGGTTGCGGTTGGTGTAGCAGATGGAGTGGCTGCAATAATCTCACTTGGAGTAACGGCGGTATATTATTTCGTGTTGGGATTGTTCCACAAACGCATTGCAAAGAAAATAGTATTTACAATTAACAAAATATAAGGTAAAAGATATGATGTCATTATTTTACACAATCGTTCCTCTCTGCGCCATAGGTTTGGTAGCGGCTATTGTCCTCTACTTTGTGTCGCAGAAGTTTAAGGTTGAGGAGGATCCTCGCATTGACGATGTCGAGAAGATGTTGCCGGGCGCAAATTGCGGCGGTTGCGGTTTCCCCGGTTGTCGTGGCTTGGCTACTGCGTTGGTTGAGCAGGAGGATATCTCGTCATTGTACTGTTCGGTTGGCGGTGGCGACTGCATGAAGGCTATTGCCGACTATTTGGGTAAGGCTGCACCCGTTAAAGAGCCACAAGTAGCAACTGTGCGTTGCGGTGGCACTTGCGAGAAGCGACCTCGCACCTCGACCTATGCAGGTACAAAGTCGTGCGCTATCGCTTCGAGTGTCTACAAGGGCGAAACAGACTGCGCTTATGGTTGTTTGGGCTATGGTGATTGCGTTGAGGCGTGTGCATTCGATGCTATTCACATCAACCCTGAAACGGGTTTGGCTGAGGTCGATGCCGACAAATGTACTGCTTGCGGTGCTTGCGTATCGGCATGTCCGAAGGGTGTTATCGAGTTGCGCAAAAAGTGGCCAAAGAATCGTGCAATCTACGTGTCGTGCGTGTCGAAGGACAAAGGCCCTGTAACGATGAAGGCTTGCAAGGCGGGTTGTATCGGTTGCAGCAAGTGCTTGAAGGTTTGCGAGTTCGGTGCTATCACTATCGAGAATAACTTGGCATTTATCGACTCTACAAAGTGCCGTTTGTGCCGTAAGTGCGTAGCCGAGTGTCCTACGGGAGCTATTAAGATGGTAGGTCTTGCGCCACTACCTCCAAAAGAGAAACCAGAAACCAAAGAGAATTAAAACTACAAGATATAATGAAAACTTTTCCAATTGGCGGAGTTCATCCGTCAGACAATAAGAAGTGGAGTAAGTCGAAGGCAATCGAGGTGATGGAGTTGCCCGATGTCGTTACTATTCCGCTTGCACAGCATATCGGAGCACCTGCTACGGCTCTCGTTAAGAAGGGCGATGCGGTGAAGGTGGGCGATAAGATTGCCGAGGCTACGGGCTTTATGTCGGCAAATATCCACGCTCCGATTTCGGGTACAGTAACTGCGGTCGATTTGCAACCGAATGGTCAGGGCTTGCGCCAGATGATGGTTACCATCAAACGCGAGGGCGATGAGTGGGCAGAGGGTATCGACCTCTCAACCGACCTCGTCAAGGAGTGCAACCTCTCTTCTGCCGAGATTATCGCTCGCATTAAGGAGGCCGGTATTGTAGGTATGGGTGGTGCAACATTCCCAACCCACGTAAAACTCTCAATCCCTGAGGGCAAGAAGGCTGAGATTTTGATTATCAATGGTGTAGAGTGTGAACCTTATCTCACCTCGGACTACCGCACAATGTTGGAGCGTGGCGAAGAGTTGCTCGTTGGTACTTCAATTCTGATGAAGGCGGTGTCGGTTGAGAAGGCTGTGATTGGCGTTGAAAACAATAAACCTGACGCTATCAAGCACCTCAAGGAGTTGGCAAAGGACTATAACGGCATCGAGATTAAGGCGTTGAAGACGATGTATCCGCAGGGTGGCGAGAAGCAACTTATCGCAGCCGTAACAGGTCGCGAAGTTCCTGCTCCACCTGCATTGCCGATTGATGTTGGTGCGGTGGTGTGCAACGCTTCGACTGCGGTGGCAGTCTATGAGGCTGTGCAGAAGAATAAGCCACTTGTTCAGCGCGTTGTAACCGTTACGGGCAAGAGCATTAAGGATACCAAGAATTTGCTTACCCGCTTCGGAACACCGGTTTCGGCACTTATAGAGAAGTGTGGCGGTCTGCCTGAGGGCGATAACCGAGTTTTGAACGGAGGTCCTATGATGGGACGCCCGATGTCGAATTTGCAGTCGCCCGTAATGAAGGGTTGTTCGGGTATCACCGTAATCAGCGGCGCAGAGGCTCTTCGTGGTGAGCCTTCGGCTTGTATAAAGTGTGCAAAGTGTATTGAGGCTTGCCCTATGGGCTTGGAGCCTTACCTCCTCGCAAAGCAGTCGAAGAAGAAGGCTTGGGGCGAGATGGAGAAGAACGATATTACAAGTTGTATTGAGTGTGGTTGCTGCCAATTTACTTGTCCTGCAAACATTGCTTTGCTCGACTATGTTCGTCTTGGCAAGCAGACCGTAATGGGCATTATCCGCGCTCGTAACGCAAAGAAATAAAGGAGAAAAGATATGGCAAACAGAACTATTGTAGCCTCGGCTCCGCATGTTCACGGACCTCTCTCGACAACAAGGCTTATGGGCGATGTAATTATCGCTCTCTTGCCTGCGTTGGCGGTGTCGGTCTATGTCTATGGCTGGGGCGTGTTGGCAATCACAGCGGTTTCGATTGGCTGCTGTGTGCTTTTTGAAGCGTTAATTCAGAAATTCTTGGTGCGTGGCAAGCAGACCGTAACAAACCTCTCGGCTGTGGTTACGGGTTTGTTGTTGGCGATGAATATGCCGGCTAATATTCCGTTGTGGATTGTGGCTGTGGGCGCACTCGTCGCTATCGGTGTTGCAAAGATGCCTTTCGGCGGTCTTGGCAAAAACCCATTCAACCCTGCTATCGTGGCGCGCGTATTCCTCTTGATTGCTTATCCGGTGCAGATGACATCGTTTGCAATGCCTTCGACCGAGGGCTTTGCCGATGCCTATTCGGGTGCTACACCACTCGCAGCAGCAAAGGCTGGTTTGTTGAACTTCGCGGAGTATGACGCTCTCGGAATGTTTACGGGAAATATGGCGGGCTCGTTTGGTGAGGTTGCAACTTTGGCATTGTTGCTCGGCTTTGCATACCTCTTGGTGCGCCGAGTTATCACTTGGCATATTCCGGTGGCAATTCTTGGCACTATGGCGGTATTTGCTGCAATCTATGGTGCAGTGTCGTTTGATACGCCACACCTCGTGTCGAACTTCGCTCTGTTCCACCTTATCGCAGGTGGTGCGGTGTTGGGCGCAGTCTTTATGGCTACCGACTATGTTACCTCGCCTATGACTCCGTGGGGTATGGTTATCTACGGTATCGGCATCGGTGCTTTGACAATGACTATCCGTCTGTGGGGTGCATATCCTGAGGGTATGTCGTTCGCTATCCTTATAATGAATAGCGTTGTGCCTCTTATCAATAAGTATGTTAAACCACGCCGTTTCGGCTCTAAAAAGTAGGAGGGCAGGAGATGAAAAGTTCATTGAAAAATATGGTCTTGGTGCTCTTCTGCATCACCTTTATCTCGGCTGCTTGCGTTGGCGTGGTAAATATGATTACCGAGGGACCTATTGCAGCGGCGAAAGAGGCGGCTGTCAAGGCGGCGTTGCAGCAGGTATTGCCAGAGTTTGACGCTACCGAGAAGAGCGAGCATACGGCTGACGAGCTGCTTATTATCGCACACAAGGCGACAAAAGGTGGCGAGGTTGTAGGCTACGCCATCGAGTCGCAGACAAAAAATGGTTTTAGTGGTTTGGTACGCCTGATGGTCGGCTTCGATACAAAGGGTACTATCTTGAATGTAAATGTCTTGGAGCAGGCTGAAACCCCAGGCTTGGGCGCAAAGATGACCGAGGAGGGCAACCCCCTCTTGGCAAGTGTACAGGGCAAGGAGGCTCCGAAAATCAACCTTACCGTAAAGAAAGATGGCGGTGATGTCGATGCTTTGACTGCGGCTACAATATCTTCGCGTGCTTATGCCGAGGCTGTTGCGCGCGCGTACGCGGTATTTAAGGTTGCAGCGGGCTGGCAGAGCGATGTTCAGGCAACCACGGGTGCATCAAAAACAAAGAAGGAGGAGTAATTATGGCAAATAAAGTAACAATGTTCTTGAAAGATAAGCTGCTCCTTACTTGGCGTGGCGTGATTAAGGAGAATCCTACTTTTGTGTTGGTTCTCGGTATGTGTCCTACACTCGGAACGACCACCTCGGCAGAGAATGGTTTTGGTATGGGTGTGGCAACTATGGCGGTATTGATTATGTCGAATATCGTGATTTCGCTTATTAAGAACCTTATCCCCGATAAGGTGCGTATCCCTGCATTTATCGTGGTTATCGCATCGTTTGTAACCGTGATTCAGATGTTGATGGAGGCGTTTGTCCCTTCGTTGTATGCATCGCTCGGAGTATTTATTCCGCTCATCGTGGTAAACTGCATTATCCTCGGTCGCGCCGAGGCTTTCGCATCGAAGAATGGCGCCTTGGACTCGGCTCTCGATGGCGTAGGTATCGGCTTGGGCTTTACCCTCTCGCTGACCGTTATTGGTGCTGTGCGCGAGGTGTTGGGTAGCGGTGCATTCTTTGGCTTCGACCTCGGTTGTGCCGACTATATGCCTTTGGTCTTTGTCTTGGCTCCCGGAGCGTTCTTAGTGCTGGGATTCTTGATGGTATTGTTCAACAAATTCTTAAAGAAATAGGAGTATGGAGACAACATATTTTGCAATTATCATCGGTTCGATATTCGTAAATAATGTCGTACTTGCACAGTTCCTCGGCATCTGCCCATTCCTCGGTGTGTCGTCAAAGGTTGAGACTTCGATGGGTATGGGTGCAGCTGTAACCTTCGTTATGGCTCTGTCGGCTGTGGTTACTTGGCTGCTTCAGACCTATATCCTCGTGCCACTCGGCATCGAGTATATGCAGACGATTGTCTTTATTCTGGTTATTGCTGCGTTGGTACAGATGGTCGAGATTGTCTTGAAGAAGGTGTCGCCATCGTTGTATCAGGCACTCGGTATCTTCCTGCCACTTATCACTACCAACTGCGCAGTGCTTGGTGTGGCAATCTTGATGATTCAGAAGGAGTTTTCGTTATTGCAGGGCTTGGTATATAATGTTTCGACGGCACTCGGCTTTGCGTTGGCACTCGTAATCTTTGCGGGCTTGCGTGAGCGCATCGAGTTCGAGGAGGCTCCAAAGGCTTTCCAAGGCGTACCTATCGCCCTGATTACAGCATCTATCCTCGCTATGGCATTTATGGGATTTTCAGGTTTGGTGTAAAATTATAACGGCAAGTAAAGGCTAGTAACGGCAAGTAATGGCTAGTAATGGAATTTTGATGATGCCGAATATTGTACCAAATAAGAATAACTACAAGGCTCTGCTTTCGTATCAGAAGGCAGAGTCTATCTATGATATTACCTTCTTCTTTACGAGTAATTTTTTAGAGAAGGGTGATAGGACAATCGACCAAATGGTACAAGCAGCCCGTTCAGGAAAACAAAATATTGTAGAAGGGTACTGTGCAGGAGCAACCTCAAAAGAGACGGAACTAAAATTGATGGGTGTTGCAAAAAATAGTCTTAAAGAGTTGTTGTGCGACTATGAAGATTATTTGCGTGTGCGCAATCTGCGACAATGGGAGTCTGATTCAAAAGAGTTTGTTAAAGCACAACAGTTAGGCAAAGAACATAACGAGTCGGCTTTTTGGCGAGAACTTATCAGGACTCGAAATGCTGAAACAGTTGCTAATTTGGCTATTATTTTATTGAATCAGTGCGACTACCTATTATATAGGTATATACAGAAAATTAGTGAACGGTTTGTGAATGAAGGCGGTTTTCGTGAGAAACTTACATATCAACGAAAAATAGTCCGTAATTCAAAATAGCAAAATCTTTACTGGCCCTTACTGGCCGTTACTAGCCGTTACAGGCCCTTGTAGAATAGAAAAAGGCGGTGATTTCACCGCCTTTTTCTATTACCATTGCTTTAAGAATTAAAGCAATGCATCAATTTTAGCTTTGAGGTCAGCCTTGTTGATCGCACCTACATGCTTGTCAACAACCTCGCCGCCCTTGATAAATACGAGGGTAGGGATGTTGCGAACACGGTACGAAGCTGTGATATCGTCGCACGAATCAACATCGCACTTGCCGATATTTACCTGGCCGGCATACTCTTCGGCCAACTCCTCAACGATTGGAGCAACTGCACGGCAAGGACCGCACCACTCTGCCCAGAAATCAATTACCAACGGCTTGCTGTCTGCGAGCAACGCCTCATAGTTCTCATTTGTAATGTTAAGTGCCATAATCTTTTGTTTTTTTATTGGTTGTTTACATTTATTGTGTATTTCAAATTGTGTTTCTCGATAAATTGGGTCAGCTCCGGTGTCAGCGTTACACGCATCTTGCGGGCGTATGCCGACACATACACATCCTCGCCAAAGTCCTGGAACGAGAATTTCAGCTGCGACTTTCCTTTCGAGTGCTTTGCCACCTCGACAAGCTCGTCCACAAACTCGCGAGTGAGCTTCTCGACAGGGATGTAGAGCTTTATGTCGCGCACCCCCTCACGCACATCCGAGAGCTGTGATACCGAGGTAACCTTGAACTCCAACTCCTCTGGGTTCGAGTATGGTCGCACCTGCACTCGGCCCTGAATAAGCAGGAAGTAGTCCTTGAACATTCGGGTACGGAACATCTCGTAGTCCTTGCGGAAGAATCGGAACTCGCGTGAGCCGTTGTAGTCCATCACCGTCATCGAGCCCGCAGGCGTTCCATTTTTGAGGTAGAACTCGCGGGTGTCGGTTACGATTCCCGCCACCGCAATCTCCTTGCCACGGAACTTCTCCAAGTCGCTCAAATCGGCAAGTGAGCATGCGCAGGCCGATTTTATCAGCAGTCGGTACTCGTCGAGCGGATGCGCCGAGAGGTACATGCCGATCAACTCCTTCTCCTTGTTCAGCAGTTCGAGCGGAATGGCGTCGCCACGCACAGGCACGGACGGCTTCTGGATATCCACCACGCCACTGTCGCCACCAAAGAGGCTCTGCTGGGCGTTGTTGCGCTCCGCCTGGATGCGCACTCCGTAGCGCACCAAAGCATCCACGAAGGTCGATTCGTCCTTCTCGTCCACCAGTGCGAGGAACTTACCGCGTGGAAAGTCGATTATGGAGTCGAAACCTCCCGCCATAGCCAAGTTCTCGAAGCACTTGCGGTTTACGGCTG
>JAGBCX010000046.1 GCA_017937805.1 Alistipes sp.
AATACATTGTAGCGGTTTTACTATTTCATAAACTCTGCTACCTGGTCGTTTGGAAGAACTGCCTCCTTGAAAATGTAAGCACCGGTCTTCTCCGACTTAACCATCTTGATGCACTTGGTAAACTGCTTACCTACACCTGTTCTAAGGGTTGCGACTGCTTTCTTTGCCATAACTCTTTACCTCCTATTACTTAATTTCACGATGTAAAGTTACCCTCTTCAAGTATGGATTGTACTTCTTACGCTCCAAACGGTCAGGGGTGTTCTTCTTGTTCTTTGTGGTGATGTAGCGCGACATTCCTGGTACGCCACTCTCCTTCTGCTCGGTGCACTCCAAGATGACCTGAACTCTGTTACCTTTCTTTGCCATGTCTTGTTAAATTTTAGTAGATTTTCTTGGGAGCAGCAGCACCTTTGAGAGCGGCAGCGAGTCCCTTCTTGTTAATTGTTTTGATTCCCGAAGTCGAAACCTTCAAGGTAATCCATCGGCCTTCCTCCTCCGACCAGAAACGCTTAGTCTTCAAGTTTGGATTGAACTTGCGCTTGGTCTTAACGTTGGAGTGCGAAACATTGTTTCCCACGAGGGCCACTTTTCCTGTAATTTCGCAAACTTTCATTGTTACTAAATTTTTTAATTAAATCCCATTTGGGGTTGCAAATATACAAACTATTTTTGGGATATGCAATTGTGCAGTGAAAATTTTAGAAATTTTGCAAAAATGCAGAAAAAGAGTAACTTTGTGCCAAATGACTTAATAGATACCTAAACTAATATGAAACAGATTTTTCTTTCGTTATTCGCGTTGTTCCTCGTAGTAGGAGGAGTCGCAACTGCATCGGCACAGGAGCGTATTGATGTCGGTGCAGAGTTGTGGATTGAGCCATCGCAGACCGAAGCCGAGGTCGAGGGCTGGGTTAAGACCATGGCAGATAGCAAGATGCGTTCGGCTCGCGCCTTCCTGATGTGGAACTACATCGAAACAGCCCCAAAGGTCTACGACTTCCACCTCTACGATGCGTTGTTCCGTGCTGCCGAGAAGTATGGTGTTGAGATTGAGGCAACTCTATTCTGTACCCACGCTCCGGTATTCTACTGCAAGAAGTATGGCTACTCATCGCAGCGCCATGTACTCTACTACTCGAAGGAGATTAAGGCTCTCTCTGACGACTTTGTGCGCGAGTGCGTAGTGCGCTATCGCGATAGCAAGGCTCTCGGCTCGTGGTGGATTCTCAACGAAGCTCGCAGCTTCAAGGCAAATGACCCTTACACGGTCGAATTTACGCAAAATTGGTTGCGCAACAAATACGGCACTATCGAGGCTCTCAACAGAGAGTGGATTGCCGATTTTGAGTCGTTCGAGGAGGTCAAATACGACCAGATGTGGCAGTCTAACAAGGCATTTGTATGGAACACCGCCCACAGGGATTGGGTAGATATCTCACGCGATATTTTGACTCACACCTTCGCAGAGATTACCAAGACTGTACGCAAGTACGACCAGAAAACCCCTGTTACATCAAACCCCGCCGACTTCTTCGGCTCGCTCGACCGTTACGACCTCACAACTTTGCGAGGTGTATTCGACATCTTCGGAGCTTCGATGCATGCCGCTTGGCAGTTGCGTATGATGTCACGAGATAAGTTTGCCTATTCAACCGCAGGAATCTGCGAGATTTTACGAGCTCACGCCCCTAACAACCACTTCTGGGTAGGCGAGATGCAAGCAGGAAATAACATCTTCTCGGGTCGCACTCCTATCTGTCCTGAACGCGCAGACCTTGCACAGTGGGTATGGTCGGGCATTGGCACGGGTGCACGCAAGATTATCTATTGGAGTGCCAACTACCGCCGTCAGAGTGGCGAGGCTGGCGAATGGGGTGTCTTTGGCTTCAAGGGCGAAGATACCGACCGCTCGCTTGTTACAAAGGAGATAAACGAGGTTATCGAGAATAATAACGACTTCTTCAAGGCTTCGAAGCCCGAGTTGTCGAACATAACTCTCATTTTAAGCCCCGAGACACAGCGTATGTTGCGCCATATTCGCACCGAGAAAGTTGGCGTTCCCGAAACAGAGCCTAATTCACAGGTATATACCACATTCCATTGGTTCGAGGCGTTGTCGGAGCGTGGCTATCAGCCACAGATGCGCTACTTCACGGACTACGAGTGGGAGAAGCGTGGTGAGGGCGATGTTGTCATCGTAGCCAATGCCTTTGCCGTTCCAAGCAGCATAGTGCCTCGAATGGTTGAGTTCGTAAAACGAGGAGGTAAAGTTATATTGGAAGGCCTCGTAGGCTTCTACAACGAGAATGAGGTATGCACCTCGCTTTCACAGTTCGATTTGGAGCCACTCGTGGGTGGTGTGTATGAGGATATCCGCTACCGTGAAACACCGCAGTACTTCGAGATTGAGGGTATAGGAAAGGTCCTCGGACACGCTTGGCACCCAATACTCCGTGCAACAGCCCCTACGGCACGAGTTATCGGCAATGGCGCAGAGGGCGCAGTGGCTTTGCACAACAAGATTGGCAAGGGCGAGGTGTATTGGATTGCTCCATCGGTGTCGATGTCGCAACTCAAAAAGGGAGAGTCTGGTGAGTTGTCGCACTTGGCAGATGCACTCCTCTCGGAGCAACTTGCCGAGCAGCCATTCCACTTTGCAGGATATGCCAATGGTGCTTTGATGCGAGTATTGCGCAGTGGTAACGAGTATGTAACCATCATCACAAACAATTTGGCAACCCCTTGCAATTTGAAACTTGTCGCTCCGAAGGGTATGACTGCAACACCAATCTTCGGTACAGCAAAATTCAGCAAGTCTGGCAAAGTGACTCTCGGTAGTCGTGAAACATTGGTACTCCGTTGGAGATAAAACGCCACTATACCATACAACAAAAAGACCTGCAATCGCAGGTCTTTTTATTGTTGTCGGATACTCCCACTATTTCACCCTCTCGGGATTTTCCCGCAGGAACTGCTCCCACGATTTTGTACCGCATTTGCGAGCCTTCTTGTCGCCACCCAAGCCCTTAACTTTAGCTCCTCCGAGTGCCTGATTTATTGGCGAAGATATCGAATAGTAGTGACACAACGCCACCGCCATACCGTCTGTAGCATCTAACTTTCTCGGAGCCTCCTCTATATGCAGAGTGCGCATTACAACCCCTGCAATCTGCTCTTTCGATGCCGAGCCTAAACCCACAACCGACTGCTTAATTCGTGAGGGGGCATACTCAAAGACATCAACCTCCTGACTCAGTGCCGCAGCCATAGCCACGCCCTGCGCACGACCGAGTTTGAGCATAGACTGTACATTCTGCCCAAAGAATGGTGACTCCAAAGCCACCTCACGAGGTTTATACTCCGCAACCAATCGGCTGACACTCTTGAAGATATATTGTAACTTTGCGTACGGGTCCGAAATTTTGTGCAGGTCTATCTCTCCCATTACAACAGCTCGCAACTCCCTACCATCGACCTCCAACACTCCATAACCCGTATAGTTTGTGCCTGGGTCTATGCCCAAAATACGATATATCTCCTTCGGTTGTGCCACCTCTATTTGAATAATTCAGCCAACTTTTCAAGTACCGCCTCGCCTCGCAAATTCTTCGCTACAATAACGCCATTCGAGCAGTCAATAAGGTAGTTTGTAGGTATTGACTCTACAGCATAATCCTCTGCTGCCGGATTGTCGAAACGCTCCAACGTGCTAACATTCACCCACTTCATATTCTGCTTCTTGATGGCTGCTTCCCAAGCCTCCTTCTTGGCATCGAACGATACGCCATAAATCTCAAAACCCTTCTTGTGGTAGAGTTTATACGCCTCCTTCAAATGTGGCATCTCGGCCATACAAGGTCCACACCACGAAGCCCAGAAATCGAGCAGTACATAGCGATTTTTCTTATTCTCAACAACCGACTGCAACGATACCATCTCTCCTGCCGGTGTTGGTTGCTCGATATTGATATAGTGAGGAACATAGTCGCTACCCTCCACTTGTGGCTCAGTCTTAAATTTACGCTCGGCAGAGGCCTTCATGCCTTCAGCTATCGGCAGAGCCTTCATATCCTCAGGCAACTGCTCCAACTTACCAAGCAACTCCATCGAAGGCATTGAGTAAGATTGCTGTTTAAGCATAAACAGACCAAACACATTCTCCTTGTTCTGTTCAAAAAACTCCTCCTGCATCTGAGTATGCTCGTTATCAATAGCCTCAGCCGTAGCCGTATCCCCTGCAGTAACAGCATCGCGATACTTAGATACCAACTCTCTATTGCGTGCCATCATCGCTGTGAAAGCATCATTAGCAGGTGTTCCGCTACACATATTATCACCTAAATTAGCATCTCCTGCGATACGCACTTTTCCATTCTCAACAAATAGATATGAAACCGGACGACCACTCTCCAATACCAATTGCGCAAATGTTGGCTCGTGTTTAACTCGCTTAAAATGGAAGGTATTACCATTCTCCAACTTCACCGAGTCGATAACTGTTCGTGCATTCCACATATCAGTCAAATAGACATAACCAATAGCGTTAAAGTTGTCAAGACGACCAACAATCTCACATTTGTTCGAGCTACAACTAACAAATGCAAATACAGATGCCAAAATAAAAAATAACTTTTTCATATAGACTATAAATTTCTCCTTAGTTTTTTACCTCTCTTTTTCTGCCAATTCAGCCTCCAACTTCATCACACGACGACGCAAATCCGGCAACTCCTTAAATACCGCGAACGAACGGTGATAGTTGATGCCAGCCAATGCCGGACTACCAAAACGAATCTCTCCGTCAGGTACATCTTTATCTATACCACTCTTTGCGCCAATCTTCACTCTGTCGCCAATCGTAACATGGTCAGCAACACCAACCTGACCTGCAAGGAAGCAGTTTGCTCCAACCTTTGACGTACCTGCAATGCCTGTTTGAGCCGAAGATACGGTATTCTCGCCCACGATAACATTGTGACCTATCTGGATAAGATTATCCAACTTCACACCCTTGCGGATAATGGTAGAGTCTGTTTTAGCACGGTCTATACACGAGTTTGCTCCAATCTCAACATTATCCTCAATGATAACATTTCCGAGCTGTGGTATCTTATCGAAACCTCCTGCCGCATTTGGTGCAAAGCCAAAGCCGTCTGCTCCAATCACAACTCCTGCATGCAAGATACAACTCTCTCCTATCGAGCAACCTTCATAAATCTTAACGCCCGGATGGAGTGTTGTCTTGGCTCCAATCTTTACATTGTCGCCAACATAGCACTGTGGATATATCTTCGCGCCATCACCTATAACTGCGCCAGCCTCTATAACCACGAAATCACCAATATAGCAATCCTTACCGATAGTGGCCTTTTTCGATATCGAAGCCAACTTCGAGATACCCTTCTTCTGAGGCTTCATGGCATTGTACATGTCGAGCAAACGCAACACACAGGCATTTACATTATCAACCTTGATAAGCGTTGCCGAGACCTTCTCTTTTGGTTCGAAATCGCGTTCGACAAGCACCACCGAGCACTTTGTTGTATATAAATACTGTTCAAAACGAGGGTTGGAAAGATATGCCAATCCACCCTTCTTGCCACCCTCTATCGAAGAGATGGTGTAGATTGATGCGTTTTCATCGCCAACAACATCTCCGGCCAACAAACCGGCAATCATTTGTGCTGTAAATTCCATATTAAGTCAAAAATTTGGGCTATTAACTATTAGCTGTTAGCCATTAGCTTTCTACTCTATTTATATAGTTTTCAATCTTTATATTCTGTGGCAGATACTCCTTGATATCTCGACCAAATGCCAGCAATTCGCGCACCATGCTCGAAGAGATATGCATATACTCGGCCGGCGTTGATATCAGCACTGTAGTCAACTCCGGAAACAGCTCTCTGTTTGTCGCTTCGATAGTACGCTCAAATTCGAAATCAACCGTATTACGAACACCTCGCACCAATACAGTTGCACCTACTTCGCGAGCAAAATCGCCTGTCAATGTCGAGTAGCTCTTTACTCGCACGCGGTTATTATTTTTATAGATATCTGCAATAAGTCGGCAACGCGCCTCAACCGACAACAGCGACTGCTTGGCGACATTTTCACCCACACCTATTACAACCTTATCAAAAAGGCGTAATGCCATTTCGACAACAACCTCGTGCCCACGAGTAAATGGGTCAAACGACCCCGCAAAGAGTGCGATTTTTGCCATTTTTATCTGTTACTATATTGCTCCTCGTAGTAGTGCTCGTAGGCTCCACTTGTGATATTATCAAGCCATGCCTCATTATCCAAGTACCACTTTACGGTCTTCTCTATACCCTCTTCGAACTGCAAACTCGGCTCCCAGCCCAACTCTTTCTGCAACTTAGTGCTATCAATTGCATAGCGCGCATCATGGCCAAGACGATCCGTAACATAGGTTATCAAACCGAGGGAGTGACCTTCAGGGTTTCCGAGCAAACGATCAACCGTTTTAATCATCACTTTTATAAGGTCGATATTTTTCCACTCATTGAAGCCTCCGATATTGTATGTTTCGGCAACCTTGCCATTATGGAAAATCACATCAATGGCTCTCGCATGGTCCTCAACAAAGAGCCAATCACGCACATTCTCACCCTTACCATATACAGGCAATGACTTTCCTTTGCGGATATTGTTGATAAAGAGCGGAATCAACTTCTCGGGGAATTGATATGGGCCATAGTTGTTCGAGCAGTTGGTCACGATGGTCGGCATGCCGTATGTATCGTGGTATGCTCGCACAAAGTGGTCGCTCGAAGCCTTCGATGCCGAATATGGCGAATGTGGATTATACTTTGTGGTTTCGTAGAAGAAATCATCTCCATAAGCCAAATGGTGCTCTGTCGAAGATGCTGTAGTCGAGAATGGTGGCTCGACACCCTCGGGTTTATTCATCTTCAATGCGCCATAGACCTCATCGGTCGATATGTGGTAGAACAATTTTCCATCATAGCCCTCCGGCAACGACTCCCAATACAACTTTGCCGCCTGCAACAGTGCGAGCGTACCCATAACATTCGTGCGAGCGAAGGTGAATGGGTCTTTGATACTGCGGTCCACGTGGCTCTCGGCAGCAAGGTGAATAATACCATCAATCTGCTCCTCCTGCATCAACTTATAGAATGCATCGAAGTCGCAGATATCCATCTTCACAAATTTGTAATTAGGTTTATCCTCAACATCTTTCAGATTTGCCAAATTACCTGCGTACGTCAATTTATCGAGATTGATAATATTGTATTCAGGATACTTGTTCACGAAAAGACGCACCACATGCGAGCCTATAAATCCCGCACCTCCGGTGATAACGATATTTCTCTTCGAAACAGCCATATTGGTCTATCGTAGATCTCTCTCCACAAGTCTAATCATATATTGTCCGTATGCGCAACCCTTCATCTGCTCTGCCAAGCGCAATATGTCCTCATCGGAGAGCCAACCCTTACGCCAAGCAATCTCCTCCAAGCAGGCTATTTGCACACCTTGACGACTCTCAACAACCTCCACAAAACGAGAAGCATCGAACAGACTTTCGTGCGTACCCGTATCAAGCCATGCAAAGCCTCGTCCCATAATCTGCAACTTCAAATCGCCACTCTGTCGGAAATGCTCGTTTACATCGGTTATCTCCAACTCGCCACGAGCCGAAGGCTTGATTGTTTTGGCAACCTCAACCACACTATTCGGATAGAAATAGAGTCCGGCAACAGCATAGTTCGATTTTGGATTTTGAGGTTTCTCCTCAATGCTCAATACATTCCCCTCAGCATCGAATTCTGCAACACCAAAGCATTCGGGGTTGGCGACTTCATGACCGAAGATTGTAGCCTTGCTATTCTGTTCAGCAGTAGTAACTGCCATCTGCAACATTCCGGTAAAACCTTGACCATAGAAGATATTATCACCGAGTACCAAACATGCACAGTCATCACCAATAAACTCCTTGCCAATAATAAACGCCTGCGCCAAACCATCTGGCGAAGGTTGCTCGGCATACTCAAAGTGTACGCCATAATTGGAGCCATCACCCAACAATCGCTCAAATGCTGGTAGATCGTGTGGCGTAGAGATAATCAAAATATCTCGAATACCCGCCAGCATCAGAACCGATATCGGGTAGTATATCATCGGCTTATCGTAGACAGGTAGCAACTGCTTGCTTATACCCTTTGTAATAGGATATAAGCGAGTACCACTACCTCCTGCCAAAACTATACCTTTCATGGTTTTTATATCTTAATCCTCCTCGGGGTGGGTTAAAAATCCCCAAACCAACGATACAAATTTAGTAAAAATTCCTTGATTTGAAAATGCTTTATACTTCCATCGAGAAACAAACATGTTTTGTACTAACATAATTCGTTTACGCCAAGGCCCAATATTCTGTGAAAAAATAGCATTGTCATCATTTATGACAGAATCAAGAACCTGCATGGAATATGGGCTCTCCACAACTATTTGAGGGTTCGCAATTTGTATTCCGAAAATTTGTGCCGCTATTGCCGTAATGCAATCGACAAATGCTCGCATATTGTACTCCTCACACAACTCGTAGAATCTACGCCAATCGAAATTCGCTTGCTCTTTTTGGAGGAACAATGCCCAATCAAGAATGTGTCGCAAACGAATACCCTCCGAGAGGAAGTGCGTGAGCGAGTGGTAGTTCATAAACAAGGCATTAAACATCGGTGACGGCATCTCAATCTTTGTGTCAAAGATTGGCTTGCGCTCCTCGTTCCGTGCTATATTATCGAGCAGTTTATGCAAATTCTTCATCTTCTTACCACCTCGTACAGCAACGATAAAGCGGTGATTTTCAATCATCACCTTGCGGTAGATTATCTCGGAGTGTTTGTACATCTCCTCATCGACCTTTGCGCCAAGCTTTCGCAGGATATCGTTGCCCCTTGCATAGTCATCGTATAGGTAACAGTCGAAATCTCCGCACTCACGATGGTTCGGCACAGGATAGTATGTACTAAATGCCAAACCCTTCATGCAAAGAGTCTTAATGTCGTTCTCTGCCAATTTCTCGGCGAGTTCAGCACACACCTCACGCTGTCGTTCGTAACGCTGTTCGATATTGAATGCGGCATTTATCCACTGTAATTTGAGTGGTTGTGGGAAGGATTTAGCGAACTCTTTATCCTGCTCGAACAACTTCACCAGACCATCGAATGCAATAGCCAATACACCCTGCTTACGGGCAAAATTATATACCGCCCGCCAAGAGATACCCTCGCTATTCAAAGTACATACACTCGCCCCCTCCGTACCGATAGCGATACGAAGCAAATGAGAAAGAATCAAAGCTATACTATTCGGCTCGTTCATTCTAATCGTTCATTATTGTTTCGAGCATATTCATTTGTAACTCGAAATTGAAATACTTTGCAGAAAAAGTCCTACCTTTCTCACCTAACTCACTACGCTGCTCGGATGACATCTGCGATAGGTATAATACCGCATCTGCAAAGGCTTTTGCATCGCCTGCATCAACAGCTATACCACAACCTATGTCCTCTATCAACTCTTTTGTCTCACCATTTATCATCGTAATAATCGGCTTTCCGGCGGACATATAAGCCTGAATTTTAGCCGGTACCGTCAATGCAAAAACAGGCTCATCTTTTAATGCTGCAAACAAGACATCGGCCTTTGCAAAAGTTGCAGGCATAGCCTCCAATGGATAAGAACCGACACAATGTACCGTAGCAGATAAATTGCGTTGAACAATTTGGTCCTCAACCCAACCTTTCGCACGACCATTTCCGACAATTACGAAATGGATATTAGTATTATCTTTAAGTTGTTCCGCTGCTTTCAACACTGTTCCGAAATCTTGCGACTCACCTATATTTCCAGTAAACATCGCCACAAAGCCATTCGGTACGGTCGGGGTTTCAACATCAGCATTCATAGTAAGTGCCGAATCTACCCAATTCGGAAAATAGACAACTTTCGATGCAAAATTACCCTTCTCGCAAATAGAGCGCTCAAAGCCCTTTGAACTGATAAGAATTTTATCCGAATTGCGATAAAACCACTGCACCATCTTCGAAAAGAAACCAAGGATATATTTGTTACGCATACCTATCGCAGCCGTAAGGCTTTCGGGCCAAAGATCAAGTACCCAAAAATACATTGGTATGCGTTGTATCTTCTTAACAAAAGTCGCAGCAACGCCAATTGTTACAGGCGAAACTTGATGAACAAAAACCGCATCATATCTATACCTCAGGACCAGATACAATGCAATAAAGCATGAGGACACAAGATAGCTCAAATAATTAAGAGCAAGCAAGATTTTGCTGTCTTTACCACGAGGTACAACAAATCCTCGAATAATATGCACTCCATTAAGAACCTCCGTACGGCGTTTAAAAAGACCATAGCCATCAAAGAACTTACCTTGCGGATAGTTAGGAATAGCTGTCAGCACAGTCACCTCATGACCACGCCTTTGCAACTCAAAGGCAATATCGTTGCATTTGAAATTTTCA
Organism: Alistipes sp.; assembly: GCA_017937805.1. GTDB lineage: Bacteria > Bacteroidota > Bacteroidia > Bacteroidales > Rikenellaceae > Alistipes. The sequence continues at coordinate 10,548 of JAGBCX010000046.1, forward strand.
GGCTGAAAATACTGTGTTACAAGGAGTATTCTTTTGCAAGTCATATTTCACTACTCTACTTCCTCCAAACCATTTTGTTTACGACGCCGGTGTAGGACTGAATCAGTTTTACGACCTTGGTCGAAACATTCTCGTCTGTGTAATTTGGTACAGGTATGCCGTTGTCGCCATTTGCAACCATCTCAACCGCTGTATCCACTGCCTGTAAAAGCGACTTTTCGTCAATACCTGCCAAGATAAAACAGCCCTTATCCAATGCCTCTGGACGCTCAGTCGAAGTACGAATACATACCGCAGGGAACGAGTGGCCAACACTTGTAAAGAACGAACTCTCCTCTGGCAATGTTCCGCTATCGCTAACCACCGCAAAGGCATTCATCTGCAAGCAGTTATAGTCGTGAAAGCCAAGAGGTTCGTGCTGAATAACTCGCTTATCCAACTCGAAACCACTCGAAGCCAATCTATTACGGCTGCGTGGGTGGCATGAGTAGAGAATTGGCATATCGTACTTCTCCGCCATCTTATTAATTGCGGTAAAGAGCGATGTAAAGTTCTTCTCTGTATCAATATTCTCCTCACGGTGAGCCGACAAAAGAATATACCTACCCTTCTCCAAGCCCAATCGCTTATGGATATCGCTTGCCTCAATCTCTGCCAAATTCTCGTGCAGCACCTCCGCCATTGGCGAGCCACTAACATAGGTACGTTCCTTCGCCACACTCGATGCGTTGAGGTAGCGGCGTGCGTGCTCCGAGTAGCAGATATTCACATCCGAGATTATATCCACGATACGGCGGTTGGTCTCCTCCGGCAAGCACTCATCGAAGCAACGATTTCCAGCCTCCATGTGGAAGATTGGAATATGCAGACGCTTTGCGCCGATAACCGAAAGGCACGAGTTTGTATCGCCCAAGACCAACACTGCGTCAGGCTTAATCTCAACCATCAACTTATACGATGCGTTAATGATATTGCCCATTGTTGCGCCGAGGTCGTCGCCCACAGCGTTGAGATATACCTCAGGCTCAGCGAGTTTCAAGTCGCGGAAGAAGATACCGTTAAGGTTATAATCGTAGTTCTGTCCCGTATGAGCAAGAATACAATCGAAATACTTTCGGCACTTATTAATCACCGCTGCAAGGCGGATAATCTCGGGGCGAGTACCTACGATAATCAAGAGTTTGAGTTTGCCATTCTCGGCAAATTTTACATTTGAAAAGTTCATATCTTTTTTGTTTGTTTTGCTCTATTCTATAAATTTGTATAGCGATGATGATTTCAAGGCTTGCGAACTCCGAAAAACCGCAGCATACTCAAGCGTATGTGAGGATTTTGAGGAGGAGCGTAACGCAGAAAGCGCATTGCTATACGGATTTATCCACCTTCTCAAAATATGTATCGGGCTTATTCGGGTCAAACGCCTCATTTGCCCACATCACCGTTACCAAATCCTCCGTATCGGAGAGGTTGATGATGTTGTGGGTATAGCCCGGTAGCATATGTACCGCCTCTATCTTCTCACCACTAACCTCAAAATTCAACACCTCGTCAGAGCCTACTCTGCGTTGCTGAATCAAGCCCTTGCCCGACACCACAATAAAGAACTCCCACTTGGTATTGTGCCAATGTTCGCCCTTTGTAATACCTGGCTTCGAGATATTTACACTTACCTGCCCGCACTTCTCGCTACGCAACAGCTCGGTAAATGAGCCTCGTGCATCGCAGTTCATCTTCAACTCGAACGATACCTTCTCCTTTGGTAGATAGCTCAAATAGGTCGAATATAGCTTCTTAGCAAAGGAGTTATACGGAATCTCAGGCACAACAAGTGTCTGCGGTTGTGCTTTGAACGACTCCAACAAATCGACAATCTCACCGAGCGTGATTTTATGCGTCGTAGGCACAGCACAATACTTGCCGTTGTCGCATAAAACAGTCTCTACACCATCGAACTCGCAGTGATGCTCCTTGCCTTTGAGTGCGCCAATCATCTCGTCCACCAAGTCATCGATATAAAGCAGTTCCAACTCTGTTGAACGGTCATTCACCATAATAGGCAGATCGTTGGCTATATTATTGCAGAAGGTTGCCACTGCCGAGTTGTAGTTCGGGCGGCACCATTTGCCAAACAAGTTCGGGAAGCGATAGACCAGTACGCGCGCGCCCGTGCGTGTACTATAATTAAAGAATAACTCCTCACCAGCACGCTTGCTACGTCCATACTCGCTATCGCCAAAGCGGCCCGCCAATGTTGCCTGAATCGAAGACGACAACATCACAGGAGCCGTATTGCCATACTTTTCGAGCGTATCTAGCAGCGTCGAAGCAAAGCCGAAATTGCCCGCCATAAACTCCTCTGTATTCTGCGGACGGTTTACGCCTGCAAGGTTAAAGACAAAGTCCGCCTCCTTGCAGTAGCTATCCAACTCCTCCGCCGTAGAGTCGATATCGTACTCGAAAACCTCCTCAACAACGACATCTCCATAGCACTTCGCCTTGCCGTCGCGAATATTTTTGAGTTGCGCGCAGAGATTCTGACCAACAAAACCCTTTGCGCCTGTAACTAATATCTTCATAATTCGTTAGTATTTCGACCAGTCCACCCAGAGGTTTTTGTCATATCGCCAACTATCTTTGAGCGCCTCCTCCAGAATCTTACCCGAGAAGACGAGCAAGATGGAGTCCTTCTCGTGCGCTTTGATGCAGTTGGCATAACCCTCTGGTACGCATATTATCTTGCTATCGCTATCTGTCAATTCGTAAATCTCTGCCTCCAAGTCGGGTGATGGGTTCTCCCAATTATCCACTTCGACAAGAGCCACCGTGAATGAGCCCTTAATGCAGTAAAACCACTTCTTCTCGAATTGGTGTCCGTGCCAACCGCGAATTACCGAAACGTCGGGGTGGTGGATAAAGTAGCAACGCTCCACACCCGGAAAACGAAAGGCATTTAGCGATGAGATTTGTCCACGAGCATCGCGGAAAATCTCGCCTTCAACAACTGTTACCTTTGCCATAATGCTACTCACTACGAATCTCCTTTGCCTTCGAACGCGGCTGCAAGCCCAAATCCTCGCGGATAAAGCGCAACTTCAACAACAACTCCTTCATACCCTCAACATCAAGACGGCGTGTATTGTGCGAGTGGTAATCCTCAATTTTCGACACCTTCTCGTTGCCCTCAACAAAGAATTTGTCGTAGTTCAAGTCGCGAGTGTCGCAAGGGATACGGTAGTAGTCGCCCATATCGACAGCCTTTGCCATCTCCTCGCGTGTTACGAGGGTTTCGTACAACTTCTCGCCATGGCGTGTACCGATAACCTTAACCTCGGTCTCGCCGTATGCAGGGTTAACCTTTGCGTAGGTCTGCTTCAATGCCTCTGCCAAAGTTGAGAGTGTAGCTGCCGGAGCTTTCTGAACGAACAAGTCACCATTCTCGCCGTGAGTGAAGGCGTAGACAACCAAATCCACTGCATCGTCCAAAGTCATCATAAAACGAGTCATCTCTGGGTCTGTAATGGTGATAGGCTTACCCTGCTCCATCTGCTCAACCCACAATGGAATAACCGAGCCACGCGATGCCATAACGTTGCCATAGCGAGTACAGCAGATTGTAGTAGCGGCGCCCTGACCGAGTTCACGACCTTTGGCAATAGCCACCTTCTCCATCAACGCCTTCGAAATACCCATAGCATTGATTGGATAAGCAGCTTTATCGGTCGAAAGAACAACAACATTCTTCACACCATGCTCGATAGCAGAGAGGAGAACGTTGTTTGTACCGATGACATTGGTCATAGTAGCCTCCATAGGGAAGAATTCGCACGAAGGCACTTGCTTCAATGCAGCCGCAGCGAAGACATAATCAACACCGCGCATAGCGACATCGACAGAAGCCTTTTCGCGAACGTTGCCGATATAGAACTTCACTTTTGGGTTTTGTAATGCGTGACGCATATCATCTTGCTTCTTCTCATCGCGCGAGAAGATACGAATCTCCTTGATATCGGAATCAAGGAATCTACGAAGCACGGCGTTTCCGAAACTGCCCGTACCGCCTGTAATCAACAGGACTTTGTCTTTAAAGATTGACATTGTGTGAAAATTATTGTATTGTTTTTTATTATTTTTTTTGATGTTGAGCAAAGATAGATTCTAACTCCTCACGAGAGAATCTCTCCTCTTCAGGGTATAGTATTGATTCGTGTTCTAGTATTTCGTTGATAGTCCATTTAAATTTTATAAATTTTGCCGGAACACCACCAATCACTGCGTATGGTGGAGTACTTTTATTCACTACTGCACCCGCAGCAACTGTACAGCCACGACCTATGGTTACACCAGACAACAAAGTTACATTACAGCCAATCCAAACATCTTTCTCAATGATAACATCCTCATCATAGCCTTTAGGTTTGTTTGATTCCATTATGTCTGTAATAAACATACCCTTAATATAGGCGTGATTACCAGTATGCACAGTAAAGTTTTCCGCTATCGCTGTATTGCCTTTTATAATACACTTTGCGTTTAGGCAAGACAAGTTTGCATATGGGCCTATTCCCACGCTCTCACCAACATATAAGTTTTTATAGTTCGCGCAACTTAGGGGGGGGGTAATTGTCGCATTATCAGCAATATAGCCAAATGATTTTCGGCTATATCCGAAATAATTCTTATACAAAAAATACAATCCTCGTATAAATCTATTGTTCTTTATTCGGTGTTTAAGCCTCTTCATTGTACTATTGTTTCTCTCCATATATTGACCATCTGTCGCCATACAGATTCTATATCATACCTCTTATTAACCCTCTGTTGTACGTTTACACGGCACTCTTTTTTGAACTCTACATCCAACAACATCTTCTCAATTGCCGTTTTCAGGTGTTCAACATTTTGAGGTTCGACCATAATACCATAATGCTTATTGTTCTCTTCTTCGAGCATCTCCGGAATAGCACCAACCGAAGTCGTAACAATAGCACAGCTACAAGCCATGCCCTCTAAAATAACGTTCGGAAATCCCTCCGTATAGGTTGGCAGAACAAATATATCACATTTGCACATCTCCCGGATTACATTTTCATAAGGAATTTCCCCCTTAATCTCTAACCACTCGGCATGGTTAGCATAACAATACAGGTCATCTTTTGTTGAATCCAATATCGCACCCAACATTTTGACCTTGATATTAGGGATTTCACGACAGGCGTCTATCAATTCATAGATTCCTTTTGTTCGCAAGCCATGACCAACAAATAACACACTTCTATCCTCTCGACTCTCTTGCGCAAATCTTGTAGCAATTTCTACAACTTGGGGCGCAACAGGATTTGGCAACCGCTTAACATTCGTAAATCCCATCTCCAAGAGTGTATCGTAAGAGGATTTATCCAATACTATGACTCCATCTGCAATCTTAACAACTTTACACAAGAGTTTCCATTCCCAATTATTTTGATCTCGTAACTCCGGAATACGACCAAATCGAAAATGGACAACAGCCTTCACGCCATGCCTGTGAGCAACCTCAATCATGAAGATATCCTTTAATAAACTTATGGAGGCACTCGAAGCTATATGGATAAGATCATATTTTTGGTCTTTTAAAATCTTATTCTCTTGTTGTATAACTTTGTAATAACCGATAAGTCCACGCTTTATTCTATGGTACATGCCCTTGCTGATAACATTCTGTTCGTGGTCTAATGTCATAGACAGAAAGTCCATATCACAAGAATCTGTCCCCTTAATTTTTGCGTAATAATCAAGAATATGACCTGTCCAACGAGCAATACCACCTGCCCTACCGATTGGAGATGCTAACAATACTCTCATCTAATTTGCACTAAAAAAATCTAAAAGTCCTTGAATATAAGTTTCAGCATTAAAAACCTTTTTTGCTTTTACCATAGCACGAATCGCCATTTCGTGGCTCTCTTGCTTATTGTTTTCTACATATAACAAATTCGTGGCAATTGACTCTATATCCATAGGGTTCGAGAACTTCACCTCTGTATCCGCCTCAACATATTTCAAAAGGCTTCCCGCTACGGTAGCTACAATCGGAACCCCAGACAACATATACTCGCCTAACTTTGTCGGAAAGCCGCCTGACGGATACGAATTTGGTGTTGTCATCAAACACGATGCACCTGCTAATATGCCTGGCAATTGGTCATTCGGTAATAATCCGCATATATGAATACATTCCTTATATTCACTACTAATAATTTCTTCATCCAATACGACCTTATTCGGCATACCATCATAGTTACCTACTAACAACAGATGATAGCTGCCTCCCAACTCCCTGTATCTATTATAAGACTTTATACTCTCCAATAGCCCATCTCGATTATGCACACCAAAGACTACCGCAATATAATTACAGTCAATCTTCGGCTTAACGACATTATCAAATCTATGGCAATCAATGGTCATCGGCAACAGAAAAGTCTGCTGCCTATTTTTCAGCAGATTAGAATAGTAATTGACCAACTCTTCTGTCATGAGAATCATGCCATCAAACCATCGAATCTTCATTTTGTATATCCATCGCCTATATCTTGAACATATGTACTTATGCAAAGGATACTCGCTCCTATCTCCGTAATACTTAATACGATTTAGCGAACAGACTATCTTAAAAAACAAATTGATTGGCCACGGATTCTCCCCATATAGAATGAGAGTATTGATTCGATCCTTACGTATTAATCGGCAGCAATTCACTAAGCCTACAATCAGATAGAACAGCATTGTGAATGCATTCCTGCAATTCAGAGTAATTTTGCCGGATGTATATACATAGTGTATGCCATTATGTATGCCGTACAATTCAGTATTATGTTTTGCAGTGCGAGATGGAGCGAAAATATACACCTTTGCAAAACACCCTACTTGTGCAATAGCTCGCATATAGCTAGAATAGCGGATTGTCGCCACATTCCCAATAGGGAATGGGTTTATGGTCACCATTGCACACCTAACCTCTGAATTTATCATGCTATCGCCCCAAAAATATATTGTAGTACAGATATAGGCTGACGGAAAAACAATCTAAATAATATAATCAACCTACGAAGCTTTGGATTACCAATACAACTCTCTTCAAACGACATAATATTCATCTTAATTATCAGCAGACGAAGCCCATCTTTACAATGCGATTCATTATATCGTTCAAGAGCTTTTGCGTATATACGTTGACTGAGACCTCTCTTAAACTCCTTAGTCGATGATTTTGTCAATTGATTATTAACGAATCCTTCGATATAATATGTCGCTCCAACAAAGTCAAGGAATCGACCTTTGCTAACCTCTGAAATTCTTATCCACATATCGGAGTCTTGCCCATTCATAAGAGTTGTGTCAAATGCTCCTACTAGATCCAATACGTTTCTACGACACATTATACTTATAGTGCATATACAATATGCACGATGTAGTACATGATATTTCTTATCTACATATGAGAGAGATGCGCGAGTCCATGGTTTTACATCTATGCTGTTATCGGTAGCACGAGTACATTTATTAACTCGACAAAACACATATCCTAATTTTTCGTCATTGGATAGCGCTTCGTAACAACGTGTCAAGAAGATTGGTTCATAAGCATCATCGGAGTCAAGGAAACATACATAATTTCCCTTTGATACATCTATTCCCCTATTTCTTGCACCCGCTGCTCCTTGGTCCTTACAACCATCAGGCTTTCTAACCAGGATAACACTCTCTTTATACTTATCTTCTACAAGTTCAATAGTGCCATCCGTAGAGCCATCATCTGATACAATTATCTCATAACTACCACGAAAATCTTGCGATAAAACACTATTTATAGCGCGCTCAATAGACCCTACTCTATTGTAAGACGGAATTATAACTGAAATATCAATCATACGGCATTAATTAGACACTATAACTATTTGGATGAGTCATTTTGGTAAATACCATAGAATTCACGCCCCATATCATCATAACAATGTATAAATATAGTGCCGAAGCCTCTATGATAGGCTCAACCATACATGATAAAAGGAGTGCAACGTTTAATCCTAATAAATATGGTGCAATCTCCATATCACGACCTTTCAGAATATGCCAAACTTGTTTATAGTTGATAAATGTAGCAACTATAAATGGAACAAATGGCAAAAAGCCCGCTACACGAATAATATCCAACCACATGTTATGCGCATAGCTCTCTTCTGGCATTCCGAATGGATTATAGAACATCTTCTGCATGACATTCAATGATAATTTAAAACGACCTCCTCCCGAAGCTAAATCAAAGTCGGCATCCTCCTCACGAGAAAGATAGGCCTCAAATATTTCATCTGTTGTCAAATCGGGCAAAACCCAATACAGCACAGCCACTACGACTCCACTACACACTCCCAACAAAAGTAGTTTTTTCAACATACTACCCTTCGTTGAATATAATATCGCCAGCAATAAACAAACAACAAGAATAATTAGTCCTGTTCTATTTACAAGATGGATTGTTGTCAGCAAGGCTGCTATAACACAACACAATGCCAAAATCTTATATATAAGAACCTTTTGCATACGTGTAAACAACATAGATACACATGCAAGTCCTAACGAAGCATACAAGCCATAGTATGTAGCACCGATTGTATCATCCTCAAATCCCTCTGAGCCTAATGTTCTGTATATATTTACAAATTCACCGGTCTTTACAATACTATCTATTGTTGACATTAATAACGGGAAGGTAAGACATGCCGCCAACATTGTCAATATTATCACAAGACCTCTCTTTGTTGTTTTGTCAGCAATATAGACTCCCATTCTATAAAACAATATAGGACATATGGCATAAGAAATTGTGTTAGCCCAACTAATAACTCTATCGTCAATTATGAGTACCGATGCGTATAATATAGAAAATAGTACTATAAAAATTGACTCTTTATCCCAATATTTATACTTCGGTATCAGCAAGAATGAGGCTGCACTAATTAATACCACGAGATAGATGTTAAAACTGGATAGTGACGACAATAGCGCCATCGCTATCAGAAATATTAAAATTATAAAATTCATTCTACAACCAATTTGCGGTATATTCTCTATGACTGTTTTTGGGTTTTTCGCTTAGATACAATCAACACAATTACGCCCAACAACGTTAACATTATAAATGATATTGTTTGCCCCCACGCTGCACCAATAAAACCATATTCGCGTATTACAAAGTAGAACATGCAACAAGAGAGCATGGCTCCAACAATACGAACAAATAATTCCTGTTTCACATATCCGTAGCCCACCAACAACTTCACAACCATATAATAACAAGCCATCGCTATATTATGGATAGAGAGAATACGTGCGAATTGCGTGGATTCTATATATCTATTTGCAGTCAATAATCCTATAACGTACGGTGCTAAACCGATAAATACGATATTGGCAACTATTGTTGTACCCAAGATAATGCTTATTACTAATGCTAATTTCCTTTTATTCTCTTGTGCAATCGCTTGGTATATATCCGGTTCGAATGTATTAGCAACAGTCGTATAGAAAATTGTTAAATATCCTACGATTTGCAAACCAACACTATACAAGCCAAATGTGTAAGAGTCATTCAAATCCTCCAAGAACATTCTATCTATACCCGTAATACAGTACCAAAATAGTGCTGATATCACCAATGGTGTACAAAATCGTAAGCCCTTCTTTAATATGCCAATATTTATTCTTAGTTTATTAAAAGAACGATAGAGAGCATATGATGATGCTATTATGGAGCCCAGTAGTGCACCTAACAACTTGCCGGTTGCTCCTTGTTTGAGACAAACGACAAAAAATAGCGAGAATAGAGCTACAATTATACACTGCCAAATCGCAAACTTTGCATATTGTTTAGCATTTCGCGTAATACGCAATTTTGTAAGATAGAAAGAGGATATATTAGCTACATATAGTTGTACAAATGTCAATATTGCATACGGATAAAATGGAAAGTTGTTATCGCTGAACCTATAAATCACATAAAATATGGATGTAAATAAAAACAGCGAAATTAAACCTATAACGATTGAACTCCATAATACGGTATCGCCTAATTCTTCCCTCTCCTCTTCGGGCGTAAAATAATAGCTACGCGAATAAAATGAATATAAACAATAGTTTAATAAAGGAATTAGCAGCAGATTAAATGAAGAGTAATAACCAATGATAGCATAATCCTCATGAGAAAGGTTCATTGCAAAGATTGGATTCAATAAAACACCAACCAAAGCAACGACTATACTTGACACGAAGTATAATCCTACATTGTGTATGTATCCGCGATACTTTGCTATCATTACAACGAATTACTACAATCTACCGTCTACAATATCTCTTGGCAATACGCCTTTGACATCGTATATTACAGCATTATCCTTCACGAGTTTTGTCACATCCAACGACTTAAACTCATTGTGTGCAACTGCCATTATTGCAGCATCAAACTTATTGGTAGGCAACTCATTTGTTACGACAAGTCCATACTCGTGTTCTGCAATTGCAGGATTTGCCCAAGGATCATAAATAGTGATATTCAAGTTATACTCTTTCAAGGCATTGACAATATCAACAACCTTTGTATTACGAACATCCGGACAGTTCTCCTTAAAAGTAAAACCGAGTATTACAATATCTGAGTGCAATACTTGTATGCCCTTCTTTAACATTAATTTAACGACCTGATTAGCTACATATTCGCCCATGCCATCATTCATACGGCGACCAGCCAAAATAATCTCCGGATTATATCCATAACGTTGAGCACACTGTGCCAAGTAATATGGATCAACTCCAATACAGTGACCACCTACCAATCCCGGCTTAAATGGCAAAAAGTTCCATTTTGTAGAAGCAGCCTCCAAAACATCAAGGGTATCAATACCCATCTTTGTAAAGATTCTCGACAACTCATTCACGAAAGCAATATTTATATCGCGTTGTGAATTTTCGATAACCTTTGCAGCCTCTGCAACCTTAATTGTTGGAGCAAGATGAGTTCCCGCAGTGATTACCGAAGAGTACACCTCGTTCACATACTCTCCAATTTCAGGTGTTGAGCCAGATGTCACCTTCTTAATCTTCTCTACTGTGTGTAACTTATCACCCGGATTGATACGCTCCGGCGAATAGCCAGCAAAGAAGTCCTCGTTAAATTTGAGCCCACTAACTTTCTCTACAACAGGTAGACACTCATCCTCTGTAACGCCCGGATAAACTGTTGACTCATACACAACAACATCACCTTTTGAAATAACCTTTCCAACGGTTGTACTAGCACCATACAAAGGTGTCAAATCAGGGTTATTATTCTCATCAACGGGTGTTGGTACAGCAACAACATAGAAATTACAATCCTTAATATCCTCCAATTTTGTAGTGCATACAAATCCATGGTTATTTATTGCATCCTGCAACAATTCATCACTCACTTCAAGTGTTGCATCGTGACCTGCCATCAAAGCATCTACTCTGCGCTGACTCATATCAAAACCTATTGTTTGATATTTTGTTGAAAATAAACGAGCCAATGGTAATCCTACATAACCAAGTCCAATCACACAAATTTTAGTCTCTTTCATATCTTTTGGTTTTTATAGATTATTACAATTCTTACAAATTATTTTTATACCACTCTATTGCCTCATCAAGACCTCTCTTAAAATCATATTCCGGCTCATATCCGAGCATCTTCTGAGCCTTTGAGATATCCGCATTGGAGTGCTTTATATCTCCTTTTCTATCCGGACCAAATATTGGTTCTATATCCTTACGCAGAGCGTGTGTCAGAGCGTGATAAATGTCTATCAAGTACTCTCTACCTCCATAAGCAATATTGAAAGCCTCTCCGGCACACTCACTCGGAGCCAAACATGCCTTCAAATTTGCTTCTATAACATTTTCGATATAGGTAAAATCTCGACTTTGTTTTCCATCGCCATTGATAGTTGGCTGTTCATCGTTAAGCAATTGCTTTATAAACTTCGGAATCACTGCTGCATACGCTCCATGTGGATCCTGACGGCGACCAAATACATTGAAATAGCGCATTCCGTACGTATCCAAACCGTAATGCCTTGTATATTGCTTTGCCCACTCTTCATCACAACGCTTGGTCAATGCATACGGTGAGAGCAGATTGCCCTCTACACCTTCTCTCTTAGGTAGATGTTCTTCATCTCCATATACCGAAGAGCTCGATGCATAAACAAACTTTTTTACTCCACACTGACGAGCCGCTTCCAACATATTGAGTGTTCCCTGTATATTGTTGGCACAATAGAAAAGAGGCATCTCAATTGAGCGTGGCACACTTCCCCATGCAGCCTGATTAAGAACATAGTCCACTCCCTTGCAAGCCTCAACACACGTATTAAAATCTTTGATATCTCCCTTGATAAACTCGTAATTTGGGTTATCAACTAACATATCCACATTCGCCTGTTTTCCTGTACTCAAATCATCTAAACAACGAACACGATAGCCCATATCGAGTATCGCTTCGCATAGGTTAGAACCGATAAAACCTGCTCCGCCTGTCACCAAAAAAAGTGAATCCTTCGGAAAAACTAAATGTTTGTATGCCATATTCGAAACTTATTTCTTAATGTTCGACTTGTTTAATATTACTGCTATTTTTTAATCTCGTCCAAAGATGTCGCGAGTATAAATTCGCTCTGCGACATCGGCAAGCGACTTGTCGTTTCGGTTTGCCAAAATCACTCCCGACAACTCCTTAAATCGTTCCAAATCATTCACAACCTCGCAGCCAAAGAACTTCTCTCCTCCCTGCAAAGTCGGTTCGTAAATCACGACCTCTGCACCCTTCGCCCTCAATCGGCGCATTATGCCCTGTATTGCACTATGGCGGAAATTATCAGAATCGGTCTTCATCGTCAAGCGATAGATGCCGACAACCATTCGACCGCCACCACTCAACCGTTCTGCCTTATGCAACACCTGCTCCGCAATAAAATCTTTGCGCGTTCTGTTGCTCTCAACTATCGCCGACATCATATTCTGCGGAACATCGTCATAGTTCGCCAACAACTGCTTCGTATCCTTCGGTAAGCAATACCCTCCATAGCCAAACGAAGGATTGTTATAGTGCATTCCGATTCGAGGGTCAAGACCGACACCCCGAATTATCGACTCCGTATCGAGCCCTTTCACCTCAGCGTAGGTATCCAACTCATTGAAATAGCTTACTCGCAACGCCAAAAATGTATTGGCAAAGAGTTTCACTGCCTCCGCCTCGGTCAGGCCCATAAATAGAGTCGGAATATCCTGCTTCAATGCCCCCTGCTGTAACAATGCCGCAAATGTGTGTGCAGCCTTATCGAGGTGTTCATCGTCTTTCGGGCAACCAACAATAATGCGGCTCGGATAGAGGTTGTCGTACAACGCCATACTCTCACGCAAAAACTCCGGAGAGAAGAGCAGCTTTGCAGGTGCATACTTCGCACGAGCCATCTCCGTAAATCCAACCGGAACGGTCGATTTCACAACCATCACTGCATCCGGATTCACCTCCATCACGACCTTTATCACCGCCTCGACTGCCGAAGTGTCGAAGAAATTTCTATCGCTATCGTAGTTTGTCGGGGTAGCAATCACAACAAAGTCGGCACCACTATATGCCAACTTGGCATCAAGCGTTGCTCGAAGGTTCAAACTCTTCTCAGAGAGGTATTTTTCGATATATTCGTCCTGAATTGGCGATTGGCGATTATTCACCTTTTCGACCTTTTCGGGCATTATATCCACAGCAACGACTTCGTTATGCTGAGCCAGGAGTGTCGCAATCGACATTCCCACATAACCCGTACCTGCTACCGCAATTTTCATTACCTATAACCTCTAACCGATGAGCAAAACTACATACGGTCCACAACTCTTTGCAGTGCAACCCAACTCTTATGCTCTTCCATCTTCGTCTTTGCGCCAACTTTTTGCACAAGCTTGGAAATGGCGCTATTGCGAGCTATCTGAACACGCATAAATTTGTACAAGCCCATTGTTAATAGCAAGCCGACCACCATCACAACGTAGAATTGTACATCCACTGATGCCCCCAATTTATACGAAATCCACCAACTAAATATCACAAGCGTATTGAGCAACAACTCACACACGGTTGTTCCCACGTGCGAAAATCCCAACTCGATAAACAGATGATGCAAATGAGTCTTATCAGGATGAAATGGCGATGTATGGCGAATAATTCGCATAAACATAACTCTCACCGTATCAAACACAGGAACACACATCACAGCAAGCGTAAACGGTACAAGTCCCATTCCGCACTCCGCGCATTTTTCACATGCCTCACCAGAGGATATCGTTGCAACCACACAGGTAGACATAACCATACCCATCATCAACGAACCTCCATCACCAATAAACATCTTGGAGGTCTTTCCGAACACATTGTGGAAGAAGAATGGCAATAATGCTCCGACCGATATTGCACAAAGAAGCAACATAGTTACACTTCCCGCGTGGAAGAACATAATACCGAAAGCGATACAAGCCATTATGCAATAGCCGGAAGACAATCCATCAACACCATCAACAAGATTTATTGCATTGATAATTCCGACAACAGCCACTATTGTCAATGGCACAGATACCCACATAGGTACCTCTCCAATGCCCCACAGTCCCTGAAAGTCATTTAGCGAAATGCCTGTCATAAATACCAACATTACCGTCACGGCAATCTCAATAACGAATCGCAACAGAGGAGAGAGCCCCGCAACATCATCGGCAACACCGACACACAACATAACAGACATAGCCACAAACATCGGCAGCAGTGGCTTTATATCCATAAAAGGCGTTGCCACACACAATCCGACCAACAAACCAAAGAAAACCGCAACACCGCCCAAAACAGGGACAGGTTCACGCTGCAACTTTCTGCCATTAGGCACATCAACCACCTTGTATCTGAATGCGAATTTAATCACTCGGGCATGAATCAACAAAACCACAAGCAAGGAGGCAACAAATGCCGCCAACACTCCAAGCAAAGACAAGAATTCCATAAATTTGATTTTTGGTTAATTTGTTTCAAGGTTGTCCCACCTCACAACAGCACACACCTCTGGGGCTTCGGCAAGCATACAACACATTGATTTACAGTATATTGCGCGCTCACCAACAAAAAACACAAGCACCAAAATACAACATTTCCAATGTCGCAGTGCGAGTATTATGGGCTATTATTACTCAGCAAATATAAGTAAAATATTGCGAATTATCAAACAAAACAGCAAATTTGGTCGATTTTTTTCGCAAAAATTTCAGGGGGGGGGAAATACGCTGACAATCAATTAGTTACAAAAGTTGCATAAATATTAAATTATACGCTACGCGTTTTATGCAAAAAAGAGGGCTCTTGCCGCGCTTGAAAGCCACAACAAGAAGCCCACTTTTTATCACAAATCGAACATATAGCTACGCGTGCATCATTCGAGATGCCGCCTTATCCCAATCAATCAAATTCATATACTCCTTTACAAAATCTGCACGGCGATTTTGATAATCGAGATAGTAGGCATGCTCCCAGACATCAACACACATCAAGGGGTTAAGATGGTGACGTATAGGATTATCCGCATCTTTTGTCGGCATAACAGAGAGTTGCCCTTTGCTATTCTCAACCAACCAAACCCACCCCGAGCCGAATAGCCCGACCGCCGTTTCAGCAAACTTTTTATTAAACTCTTCAACCGAGCCAAAGTCACGAATAATACGCTCTTTGAGTTTTGCGGGTATCACTTTTTGAACAGGAGTCAGGCCATCAAAATAGATGCGATGATTCAAGGCTTGTGCCGCATTATTAAATATCGCACCGTCCGATTTCTTTACAATCTCTTCAAGTCCTAAACCCTCGTACGGAGTACCCTCGATAAGCCTATTCGTATTGTCAATATAGGTCTTGAAGTGTTTTCCGTAGTGGTAGTCAATAGTCTCTTTGCTCATTGTGGGAGCAAGCGCATCGGCAGCGTAAGGGAGTGCCGGCAACGCAAATTTCACAGCAGTTGTACTCATAGTAATTTTACCTTTTGGTTTTTGGTTATTTATGTAAATATATCCATTCAAATATGTAGCAAATATCAGCCATAACATATACGGCACAAACAACCACGCCGCAGCAGAACGGCGACCTGCCGTATATATTATGTATGCTATCACCGTAACATCGAGGGCGAGAATCACGAGCAGACCCATAAACGGACTGCGCAGAGCAAAGAAACAGACACTCCACAAGAAGTTGAGCAATAGCTGCAGCAGCCACAACCTCAATACGCTCATATCACCCTTTGCCAGCATCGTACCCGCCGAAACTCCGATTAAAACATAGAGAATACTCCACGCAATCGGGAAGACAATAGCAGGTGGCGTAGCGGGAGATTTTACGAGGTAGGGATACCACTCTTTGAGCGCATCACCCTGAATATACGAGCCGAGCGCACCAATGGCGAAAGCGAGAAGAATAGGTATAAAATAGGCAAAAAACTTTCTCATAATTGTATCGATTTTGCACTGATTCTTGCAAAGAATAAGCCAAAAAAGCGGAGAGTTGAGAGTTGAAAGTAGTGAGTAGTAAAATTAGGGAATTTAGAGAGTTTAATGGAAAAATCCCTATTCTCCCTAAATTCTCTAAACTCTTTAAATTCTCTATCATTTTTAATTTTTAATTCTTAATTTTGCACTTGCTATGGATTGGCTATTAGACTTAGGATATTTCGGACTCTTTATCGGGTCGTTTCTCGCTTCAACGGTTGTGCCGTTCAGCGCAGATGTTCTGTTGGTGGGTATGCTCGTTGCTGGTGGCTCGCCTTGGGCAGTTATCACCATAGCTACAATCGGCAACTTCCTCGGTGGTCTTACCTCATACGGCATAGGGCGCATGGGTAAATGGGAGTGGATAGAAAAGCTCGGAGCCAAGCCCGAATCCATAGCCAAACACAAAGCCAAAATCGACAAATATGGCGCTTGGGTAGCACTCCTCTCGTGGGTGCCTTTCATCGGTGATGTACTCGCCATTGCGCTCGGTTTCTTCCGTGTAAAATTTGTACCATCGGCACTCTTTATGTTCCTCGGCAAGTTCGGACGATTTGTGGCATGGTACTACATTTGGCTATTCACCACAAACAACTTATAATCAACAAGAAGAGCGTATTTCTACGCTCTCCATCACCATTAACAGAAGTTGTATAGCAAGTATTATTTCAGTTTGACAATTGCATATATCGGATAGTGGTCCGACACGAATATCACATCATTATATTGTTCATTTATGGTGTGATACTCGGCAACTCTCAAATAGTTGCTACAATAGATATGGTCAATAATATTTTGCTTGCCTGTTGTAAAGCCATTATATGTCGTATTGTAGTCGGTAAGGCCCGCCTGTGCGACATCACGAACATTGTACATATACGGTTCAATAACATCGAATGCCTCGTGGTCAGAGGACATATTGAAATCGGCAGTCAGGAATAGAGGACAGGACTCCTTATACTTCTCAAAATATGTCGAAATAAGCTTCATACCCTCAACCTTTGCCAATGCAGATTGGTGGTCGATATGGGTATTGATATAGTAAAATATCGAGCCTGTCGATTTATGCTTAAACAAACCCCAAGTTGCACATCTACTGTGATTCGCACCAAAGCCCTTAGATGGCTCATCGGGGGTTTCGGAGAGCCAGAATGTTCCGCCCTCTATCTTTTCGATACGACTCTTATTGTACAAGATACCCATAGTCTCGCCATTACCACTCTCTGCGCCCGTATCACGATTAACACCATAGCCATCGTAACTACCTGCGAGTTGCTCTTTCAGATAGAGCCACTGCGTTGTATATTTCGCCTCCTGAAAGCCAACAATATCAGGTCGGTGGTCAAAGAGAAGTTTTATGCAAGTGGCTTGTCGATTTACCCAATTGTTCGCAGGGTCGGACTCGGTAGTGCTGGTACGGACATTAAAACTCATAATTTTAAGTTCGTTGTCGCCGGCATACTTTTTACGGATAAGAATCATCTCATCTTCCTCAACCATCATTGGCGACAACATACCCTGTGTGCCATGTTTATAGAGAATGGTCTTAAACTCACGAACAACACCTTTTGTTGCAGATTTGCTATCCCAATAGCAAGTCATACTGTCACCCGACTGTTCCACGAACTCCACCTTGCAAACACCTACATTTATCGCAGGTAATGCAATATAGAACACACTCTCTTCACTTGTCGAAAGTTCGAAATTATCGGGCAAAATATAAGTTATGCTATTAGAACTATTTGCTGTTGCCGAGATATCCGCTGTTTCACAATCCACACTAAACTCACCTGCGATTTTAGAGCCATCTACCGGCGATATCACAATCTTCTCCAAGATAACGCCCCCACATAGAGCCTTTACCGGAAAACGCAAAATCGCTGCAAGATGCGACAAGGTTATAGCTTCATCTGTACTCTTGGCATATCCGCACATTGGCGCACTACCCGAAGCAAATGTACCCTCCACATACTCCTGCTCGGCAGGGAAATCAACAATAGGTCTTTCAGCAGAGGTCGCCTCGCAATAAGGGTATGTGATACAAAGAGGTGCTACGGGCAAAGGATTTACCGTAAACTTAGCCCAGCTACGATTATCTGCATCAATCTGAACCTCGTCAGATAGTGTACCGTTTACTACGATTTTATCACCCTCGCTCCAATTGACAGGGTAGGTATCGCCAATCTTTCCACCCATTGAGATACGGGTTTGTGCAAGCGATATGATCAGCGTTGCGCCCCCTTTATCACCACCTTCAACCCAACTATCGGCAGGCTGAAAGGTTTGGCAACCGACAGCAAACATGGCTGCCACAACCAGAACAAGTAAAAGTTTTTTCATTGTGTAATCACTGTAATCACTCTTCACTCCGTTCCACAAATATAGTATTTTTTTGCTGGAACTGCACAATAAATCACAACAAATCAACTTTTTCGGAAAATTTTTAATTTATAATTTTTAATTCTTAATTTTTGTCGTATCTTTGCACCCGCTAAATAGCACAAAACATTTAATAATTAAACAATTATGAACAATTACGAAACCGTTTTCATTGTCACTCCGGTGCTCTCTGAGGCTCAGGTAGCAGAGGTTGCTGACAAATTCCAGGGAATCATTACCGAGAACGGTGGTCAGATTGTGAATGTAGAGAATTGGGGCTTGAAGAAGCTTGCATACTCGATTCAGAAGAAGACAACCGGTTTCTATTTCTTGGTAGAGTTCACCGGCGAGGGCTCGTTGATTAACACCCTCGAAACACAGTATCGCCGTGATGAGCGAGTTATCCGTTTCTTAACTTTCAAGCAGGACAAGTACGCAGTAGAGTACTCTGAGAAGCGTCGTGCCAAGCTTGCTAACAAAAACAAGGAGGAGTAAACTATGGCAGAGATGAATCAGGGTGGCGAGTTGCGCTACCTCAACCCAGTATCGGTTGATGTTAAGAAGAAGAAGTATTGCCGTTTCAAGAAGCTCGGCATTAAGTATGTAGATTACAAGGATGGCGAATTTTTGAAGAAGTTCCTCAACGAGCAGGGAAAGATCCTTCCTCGTCGTTTGACCGGTACTTCGCAGAAGTTCCAGAAGAAGGTGGCACAGGCTGTTAAGCGTGCCCGTCACCTCGCAATTTTGCCATTCGTAACCGATTGCATGAAATAATAAGGAGGAGAAGCACTATGGAGATTATTTTGATTAAGGATGTAGAGAACCTCGGATACGCAAACGACATCGTTGTTGTAAAGCCGGGTTATGCGAACAACTACCTCATTCCACAGGGTTTCGCAAAGGCTGCTACTGCTTCTGCAAAGAAGGTTTTGGCAGAGAACCTCAAGCAGCGTGCTCACAAGGACGCTAAGATTTTGGCAGACGCTCAGGCACTCGCAGAGAAGATCGCCAACCTCCCACTCTCGTTTGCTGTTAAGGCAGAGGAGGGTCGCATCTTCGGTACAATCACTTCGGCCGACATCGCTGAGGCTCTCGCAGCTAAGGGCGTAGAGGTAGAGAAGAAGAACATCACCGTAGAGGCAATCAACACCGTAGGTGAGTACAAGGCAACCGTTAAGCTCCACCGCGAGGTTAAGGGTGAGATCACTCTCTCGGTAGTTGCAGAGGAGTAATCTTATACTACTTCAAATAAAAAAGACAGACTTTCGAGTCTGTCTTTTTTTGTTATATCACACCGCCTCCACCTGCCGATCTACTTGCCGATGCAGAAGTTGGCGAAGACATTTTTGAGGATGTCGTCGCTTGTGATGCGGCCGGTGATCTCGGCGAGAGCATTTATGGCACTGCGGATATCCTCCGCCAGCAGCTCCTCCGACACACCCATATCGAGGGCCTTTACAGCCGCTTGCAACCCTTCGTGTGCTCGGCTCAATGCCTCGAAGTGGCGCATATTCGACACCACAACCTCTCCCCTATACAATCCCTCGGTATCGACCGTCGAGCGCAGTGCGTGGCGTAGAGCATCCACCCCCTCGCCACCGCGAGCCGAGATATACAATGCACCCTCAATATTTCGTTCCGAGGTTGCATCCATCTTATTGACAACCACCAACATAGTCTGCTCGTCCGAGAGCGTTGGCAGTTCAAATTCACACTGCGAAGGTTCAACCATATAGAGCACAATCTGCGCCTGGCGGATTGCTCGTTCAGTGCGTTCGATACCCATCTTTTCAAGTCTGTCATCGGTATCGTGCAGACCCGCAGTATCGATAAAACGGAAGCGTATATCGTCAATCACTACACTCTCCTCGATGGTATCGCGCGTAGTGCCGGCAATATCCGACACCATAGCTCTGTCATCCCCCACAAGGCGATTCAGCAGTGTACTCTTGCCCACATTCGGACGACCGACAATAGCCACCGAGACGCCCTCGCGGATGGCATTTCCCACGCGGAACGACTCCATAAGGCGCACCACAGCACCATCCGTCTGCTCCAACATCGAGCGCAGGCGCTCACGATCGGCGAACTCGACATCCTCCTCCGAGAAGTCCAATTCGAGTTCGAGCAAAGTGGTAATATTGAGCAGCTCCCCACGCAGTTTTTCGAGCAGTTCCGAGTAGCCGCCACGCATCTGCGTAGCAGCCACAGCGTGTGCTGCACGCGACTCGGCAGCAATCAAATCTGCCACCGCCTCCGCCTGTGAGAGGTCGATACGCCCTGCCGCCAAAGCTCGCTGTGAGAACTCTCCGGCCTCCGCCATACGGGCACCCTGTTCGCACAAAAGGCGCATAACCTCATGCGCGATATATCGTGAGCCGTGAATCGAAATCTCGACCGACTCCTCGCCCGTATAAGAGTGTGGGGCACGGAATACCGCAACCACAACATCGTCTACCACGCGCTCGCCATCGCATATCGATCCGTAGCGGATAGTGTGCGACTTCGCCTCTGCGAGGGATTTGCGTCCCTTGAAAAGGTTGCCGCACAGAGCCACCGAGCCCTCGCCACTCATACGAATAACGGCGATTGCACCGCCCAAAGCAGTTGCCGGTGCTACGATTATATCTCTACTCTGCATATATCTCACTTTTGATAGGCAAAGGTACAAAAAAATATGGAATTATAAATCTCTATAAAAAGGGCTGCTCAACATGAAAGTTGAGCAGCCCTACAAATATCACAAGTCACTATTTACTCTTTTTCAAAGAGAAGTACTGCTACATCATACTGACCCAACTTTACCTTCTTGCCATTTTTTGCTACTTCGCCATTGCCGAGAGTTGAAGACTCGACATAGCGATAACCAGGTACCGAAATCTTGGTCGAAAGCTCCGCCTTATCGAACTCGTTAGTGGCAACTACAACCATTTTATCCTTGCCCCAGAATCCCTTTGCCTGCACCTCCTTATTTGAGTTCTCGAAGCCCAAAACATCGCGGAAAGTACCATACTGGAAACACTCCTTGTATCTATCTCGAATACCATTCACCTTAGCCAAATACGATTGATAGTGAGGAGTCTTATCGATAAGGTCGCGACAACGGTAAATCTCGATGTCGTTAATCAAACCCTTTATCAATGTCATATTCACACGCGATTCAATATCTCTATCGTCACGAATGCGACGATCCGAGAAAGGAATCTCAGGGAATGTATAGCGGAACAATTCAGCGAAATTCTCATAACCAGGCTGTATCTTGATTATATGAACAAAGTCGCATCGCATTGCTGTGAAATCTGCCAACATCTCCGTACCAATCGCAAAATCTGGATTGCACTCCTCGCTGATGAAATCGTGTAAATCCTTCAAGAGGTAGGAGTTGTCAGCCAAAAGTCGGATGTTTGGCACTGGGAACTCGCGCGACAAATCCCACGGCACCATCTGGCGCAAGCCCTTGCCGAGCTGGTCGAAGAAGATACAGTCGGCACCATTATTATAGGCGCGAATCGCCAAGTTCTTCATATGCTGATGCCACTCTGGAGCGCGCGCATCTGCCATAGCAAACGACACCGCCTGATACTCTGCGGTATATGTGCCTCGACCCGAGAAACGATACTGGTCGATAAATTCAGGACCACCAGGACTCTTGTAGCTTATCCTACGACCAACCTTACTATTGTAATATTTGCTATTCGTATCCATCAAGCGACCATTGGCATAGACCATCAACTTCTGACCGCTCTCCTTGAATTTGAGAATCGCCTCGCGGAAGCCTGCGTCACCGCCTTGGCTATCGTCTGGAGTGAAGTCTGGGTAACAATTATCCATACCCTCTTTCCACCATCCAAAGGCGTGAACAGCACTCGCGCCAACGCTCTCACCCACCTGCTGAATGCGACCATACAAATCGGAATATTTGAAGAATTGCTCTCCGTACTGATGACGGAAGATTATGCGCTGCCACGACTTCATCTCGCGCACCCACTGAGGAACCTCCTGACGCTCCCACCAAGTTGAACGCACCCACGCACCATACTTGTCGGCTGCTGCGTGCCACGAGCCATTGTAAGGCGAGAGAACATTCGAGGCGTTGCTCCACTTCTCACCTGCAAAGCAGTGCGGATATTTCGACATACCGAACTCGGGGATAGTATGCTTGCCATCCTTGTCGGCATATACACGCAATATGTGCCAAGTATCTTGCACATCCTCATCGTGGCTACCGACATACAAGCCCTGCTTCTCGCCCGAGAGCATAAAGCAGTTCATCGATGCCAAACCTCCGTAGTGCAAATCTAACTGACGGAATATCTGAGCAGGGGTCATATATGCCACCTTGTTCGATTGAGACATAATAGCCTCTAACGGATCGTCATAACGACGACCTCCCTCGGTCGAAATAAGCAACTTGTGGTCGGTAGGGTAATTTGTGCCGTGAACGAGAGGGTAATGCAACTCACGAACAATCGAGTGTGCAAGATTGTTATGCATATCCGAAGCAAATCTAACCAAGTCGCCCTCCAAAGTGATGGTTAACTTCAACTTCATATCGACCTCAGTGCCTCGAACAACAAGCTTGTCGTAGACAATCACGATGCTCTGACCATCGCAAGTGACATTCGGATGCTGTCCACTGCCGAGAATCTCTATCTCGCGTTCGCCGTGAGTGTCGTAGTACATACGCCACAAGTAGCCTCCAGTAGCATAGTTGTGTCCCGTCGTGAGGTTTTTGAGCGAAACAAGGTTACCTTCGGCATCGACGCTGACCTCGACAAGGTCGTTCTTTAGCATAAATTCGCCTGAGGTTGTGCTCTCATTAACTGATGGTGTCGAACTGCAAGCGTAAAAACAGACCAAGCTACACCATAGTAGAATCGTAAGTAAAATCGGTTTTTTCATAAAGTTAATAGTTATAATAAATTAGGGTTTATCTTTGTAATGGGCTGATATCTAACTAAATACCCCTCCCCCAAAAAAATCGGGGGGGGGTATTTGATACCCTTTGTTATAATATACTTAGGTATGTCTTAGTTACCCGCAACAACGATAATGCCCAAGCCCACAATAAAGAGCAGGAACATAAGGCCGAGCAACCAATTGGTCTTCTTGTCTGCACCCTTGAACTCCTTCCAGATGAACACACCCCAGAAAGCTGCAATCATAGGAGCACCCTGACCGAGTGCATACGATACTGCTGCACCTGCCTTACCTGCTGCGATATAGCTAAACGCAGTACCAAGGCACCAAATCATACCGCCAAGGATACCTACGAGGTGAGTCGAGAACGAACCCTTGAAGTACTCGCTATACGATACAGGTTCGCCAACGAACGGCTTCTTCATAACAAAGGTATTGAAGATGAAGTTCGAGAGAAGCACACCTATCGAGAAGATAAAGATTGCCGAGTATGGAGTGAGCATACCTGCCGCAGGCTGCTCGAAGTTGTCGATATCCATACCCTTAACCACGAAGCGGTAGAAGGTTGACATAAGCAAACCTGCCACGATAGCGAGGACAACGCCCTTCTTGCGACCTGCATTCTGCTCGCCACCCTTCGCTACGCGACCTGCTGCCATACCGTTGCAGACGATAGCCACGACTACGAACAACACGCCCAAGCCGAGCAACCATGGGTTACCCTTTGCCTGTTCGAGGTAGTTGTTGATAACGCCCAAAACGAGAGCCAAACCGCAACCGAGAGGGAATGCCACAGCCATACCCGCCAACGAAGTCGAGGCCGAAAGGAGAATGTTCGAAGCGTTGAAAATCACGCCACCGAGCAATACCCACAATACGCTCTCATAGTTAGCCTGTGCCAAGTCGGCAACAAAGCCGCGACCCTCGGTGCCGATGCTACCCATCGTAAAACCAAGCAACAAAGTGAAGAGGACCATACCGATAACATAGTCCCAATAGAAGAGTTCGTAACGCCAAGTCTTACCTGCGAGTTTCTGGGTGTTACCCCACGAACCCCAACACAACATTGTGATAAAGCAGAATACAACTGCCAAAGTGTAACTGTTGATAATAAACATAATAGTACTATTTTAGATTGGTTAAATTTCTCCATTAAAAGTTGTCAACCTCCTCGCGTGATGGAATCGACGGCTGTGCGCCCACTCGCGTAACCGATATCGCCGAGGCCTTTGTCGCAAAGCGCAACGCCTCGCGCAACGACATTCCCTCAGCCAAAGCGGCACACAAAGCTCCGTTATAGACATCGCCCGCTGCGGTGGTATCTACGGCATCGACCTTGTGAGCAGGGATAACCTCAGCCTTGCCATCCTCGTAGAGCATCGCTCCGTCGCTACCCAGAGTGATAACAACCTTCTTCACACCAAGTCGGCAAAGCTCCTCGGCAGCCAGACGAGCGGTTGTTTCGTTCTTCACCTCAACGCCTGTCAGAATCTCCGCCTCGGTCTGGTTCGGTGTTATAAGATAGAGTTTCGAGAGCGCCGACTCGCTAACCTTTGCCGCAGGGGCAGGATTTAAGATTACACGGGCACCCTTTGCCTCTGCTACACCGATGCACGCTTCGACCGTTGCCATCGGTATTTCGAGCTGCAACAGTACGATATCGCCCTCTTCGATGGTGTCGAGTGCAGGCATTACATCCTCCAACGACAGCTCATTATTTGCACCAAGGGCCACCGAGATCGAGTTTTGTGCCGACGCATCGACCAAAATCAACGCCACACCCGATGGGCACTCCTTGTGAACAATATAGGAGGTGTCGATACCATAGTGCTGATAGCGTGTTACCGCCTCGTCGCCAAAGATATCCTTACCTACGGCAGCCGCAAAGATTACGGGATGTCCCATCTTCGCAATCGCAACAGCCTGGTTGGCACCCTTGCCACCTCCGGCCATCATAAAACCTCCACCCAAAACCGTCTCTCCCGGACGCGGAAGATGCTCCGAGCGAACGACCATATCGGTATTCGAACTACCAATTACAATGATTTTTTTCATATTTACGACCACATAGTTTTTACAAATATAGTAATATTTTTTCAAAAATCATACAAAAAGAGCCATTCATTGTTCCGAATGGCCCTTTGAGTGAAGATTATTTATTTTAGAACTCCATCTTCGAGCGACGCACATAACCCTCATAACGCCACTTTGCATTCTCCTCGGCTGCCTGGTAGAGCTCCTCTGCCTCCTGAGGGAAGGTCTTCTGCAACGAGGTGTAACGCACCTCCTTCAACAAGAAGTCGCGGAACTTCGACCAATCCGGCTCCTTCGAGTCGAGAACGAACGGATTCTTGCCCTCCTCTTCGAGAAGTGGGTTGTAGTGCC
>JAGBCX010000047.1 GCA_017937805.1 Alistipes sp.
CGAACAACGCTGTGAGCGAAGCCTCGTCCATCAACTCCACCTTCTGAATCTCGTGCGAGGTGCGGAAGCCGTCGAAGACGTGAAGGAAAGGAACACGCGACTTCAACGCTACGATATGAGCAACACCCGCCAAGTCCATAACCTCCTGAACAGACGAAGTAGCCAGCTGTGCAAAGCCTGTCTGGCGTGCAGCCATAACATCCTGATGATCGCCGAAGATTGAGAGCGACTGTGCAGCCAATGCACGCGCCGACACATGGAATACGCCCGGAAGCAGCTCGCCCGAGATCTTGTACATGTTAGGAATCATCAGCAACAAGCCCTGCGAAGCGGTAAATGTCGAGGTCAAAGCACCACCCTGCAACGAGCCGTGCACTGCACCTGCGGCACCGGCCTCCGACTGCATCTCAACAACCTTTACGGTCTCGCCGAAGATGTTCTTGCGGCCTTGTGCAGCCCACTCATCGACATACTCTGCCATTGTCGAAGATGGCGTGATAGGATAGATGGCGGCAACCTCCGAGAACATATACGCAATGTGCGCAGCTGCGTAGTTACCGTCACAGGTAATAAATTTCTTTTCTGCCATAATTTTATTTGGTTTTATGTTGTTGTTTGTCTTTGCCATTAGCTATTGGCCATCAGCCATTAGCTTCATCGTATTCTGCCTGCAAATAGCACGCAAAAACGAACATTTTAGCTCCCAATTTGAGCAAAACCCCATTTTGCGCATACAAATTTACAAATCGAAAACGAACAAAACAAAAAAACGCCCTGTTAGTTTACTAACAGAGCATAAATCTTTTGAAACAGAGCGCACTATTTTTTCTTGCCCTTACAAACCTTCCATGCCTCCTGACGAGCCTTCTTGGCGAGGAACGGAGTATTCTCGACCTTAATAATATCGGTCGTGCCTCGGTCGCCCGTAAGTTGCACATCCTTCGAGTACTTAGGGTAAAACTTCACATCTTCGCGCTCGATATCGAGGATGGTGTAGGCGTAAGTAAGGCTCGCAATATACATCGCCAAGCCCTCCGAGAGGTGGGTATTGTTCTGCGAACGCTGCAACTTGTAACCCGATTTTACGAGGTGTTTGTTGTGGCGACTGTTGTAGATTGCCTGACCGACATTCACATAAAACTCGCAGTTCTTACCCAACGCAGCACCAAGCTCCTTGATTTCGCTCTGAATGCAGTGATGAATACGCTCATAGAGTTCATCCCAACCCTCCTGATTTGATGGGCGCACACCCTTGTTGTACCAATCGCAAATGTTCTGACGATAATCGGTATTTCCCGCAGGATAGGAGAATGGCACCATCAAGCCGCAACGCACCTTGGCAGCCACCTCGGGCTTCATCATCTTTTTGATGCGCTCGACCAGCAAGTTCAAATCGAATGTACCTCCACGCTCCTTGACATAACGACGCATAGTACATTCGGGCTGCAAAACCATAACCTCCCACGGCTTGTCCGTAACGACACTTTCGAGCGTCACGCCAATACCCGCAAGACCATTTTTGTAGCCCTTCGCAGGGGTCTTTCTCGGACTCTCCGTGCAGTCGTAGAGCCAATATTGGTAGGTATTGTGTACCACTTGATACTTTCTGCCGTGCTTGTAGGTAAAGAGTTCATCATCAATACCTTTATACTGCTGTTCGAGGGTAGAGCCACCGAGGTAGGCGTGACCTACAACCACAGGGCGTCCTACACTCTTGGCAATGGCACTCAACCAGCGCATCGAGTCGCGAGTCCAGCTATTTCCCACACCGAGAATATAGAGCGTATCGCACTTCGCCTTTGGCTCGGCAGCCTGCAAATCTACCAGGCCAAACATCAAGCACACTGCAAACAGAATCACTCTTTTCATATCTCTATCATGTTTAGTTTCTATTCTCTGCCACCCACTTGGTAAGCTCCACAAAGTCCGCCACCGACAGCTGCTCGGCACGCTTGGTGAAGAATGGATGTTCGGCACCGCCGAAGTCGCCAAAGGCGGAGCGTAAGGAGTTGCGCAACATCTTTCGGCGCTGACCGAACGACGCTTTGACAACCTTCACGAACAACTGCTCGTCGCAGTCGAGCGAGGTGGTGGCATTGCGACGCAGACGGATAACGGCACTCTTGACCTTTGGTGGAGGATTAAAGACCTTCTCCGAAACGGTGAAGAGATATTCGATGTCGTACCACGCTTGGAGCAGTACACTCAATATGCCGTAGGTCTTCGAGCCCTCCTTCTCGGCTATACGCTCGGCAACCTCCTTCTGAATCATTCCGACACACTCGGGAACGAGGTTACGATGTTCAATAATTTTGAAAAATATCTGCGATGAGATGTTGTACGGGAAGTTTCCGATAACCTTCACACCCTCGGGGAAGTGGTCGTTAAGGTCCATTTTCAGAAAGTCGCCCTCGCGCAAACGGGGCGTGAAATCGGGGTAGTGCGCGTGGAGATAGGCGATACTCTCGGTGTCAATATCAACGCCATAAGTCTCGATATCTTCACGGCGTAGCAGATATTGCGTCAGTACGCCCATGCCGCAACCAACCTCCAAGACCTTGTCGGGGTTGTCGGTTGTTCCGCCCGACAATGAGTTGCAAATCTTCTGCGCTATATTCAGGTCGGTCAAAAAGTGCTGACCTAACGCCTTTTTTGCTCTAACTTGTTCCATACCGCAAAGATAATAACTATAACGGAAAACGGAAAGCGTAAAACGGAAAACTTTTAGTTTAGAGAGTAGTGAGTAGAGAGTAGTGAGTAGTTAAGAACTTAATGCGCACCTCTAATGCCTCTAACGACAACTTGTGCAAAAAGAACTCATCAGAACCTCCTGCAAAAAAATCGTCAATGATTGAGGAAATTTTGTGCGAAGCAAAGAGCCGAGTTCGCAGCATACTCAGGCGTATGTGAGAAACTCGGCTACTGCAGATTTGTGCAAAATTTACCAATCAGAACCCCTGCCAAAAAAATCGTCAATGATGAGATTATTTTTGTGCGATGTTAGGCGATGAAAGCGCAGCATAGTAAACCTATGTGAGCATTTCAGCGTCCGACACACTCGTGCAAAAAGAACTCATCAGAACGATTTTAGCGCCTTTTCGATGACTTGGTGCATATCGTAGTACTTGTAGTCTGCTAATCTGCCTCCAAACAAATACTTTGTTTCGGCATCGGCAAGGGCGCGATACTTGGCATAAAGAGCGGTGTTGCGCTCGTCGTTGATTGGGTAATATGGTTCGGCACCCTCGCTCCACTCCATAGGATATTCGCGAGTAATAACGGTATGATCCGCGCCACGATTCTCGAAGTGTTTATGCTCGATAATGCGGGTGAATGGGGTTTCACGGTCGGTATAATTTACCACCGCAGCACCCTGAAAATCTTTTTGTGAGAGTTGCTCCTCCTCGAAGCGGAGTGAGCGATATTCCAACTTACCAAAGCGGTAGTTGTAGAAGCGGTCCAACTCGCCCGTATATAGCACCTTTTCCGCCATCGCATCAAACTCCTCACGATGGTCGAAGTAGTCGGTATCGAGTCGCACCTCAACGCCTTCTAACAACCCTTCAATCAGCGGATTATAACCCCCTACAGGGATACCTTGGTAGGTGTCGTTGAAGTAGTTGTTGTTGCGCTCAAAGCGGAGTGGCAGGCGGCGAATTATCCACGCCGGCAACTCCTCGCAATTGCGCCCCCATTGCTTCTCGGTGTAGCCTTTGATAAGTTTCTCGAATATATCTTTGCCGACCAGCGACAACGCCTGCTCTTCCAAGTTCGCAGGCTCGTGGTCGAGGTGTAGTCGTTGCTTCTCAATCTTCGCCTTCGCCTCCTCGGCACTCTTAACACCCCACAACGCATCGAAGGTGTTTAGGTTAAACGGCAGAGGGTAAATCTCGCCCTTGTAGTTAGCAAGTGGAGAGTGGATAAATGGCTTAAACTCAACAAATTGATTTACAAAATCCCAAACCTCTTTGTTCGATGTATGGAAGATATGGGCACCGTATTTGTGAACGAATATTCCCCTATTCTCCTCGCAGTAGCAATTTCCGCCCGTATGGCTGCGGCGATCAATCACCAGCACTCGCTTACCCGCCTTATGGGCACGATAAGCCACGACAGCACCGTAGAGTCCGGCACCGACAACCAACAAATCGTATTTGAATGCAGAATTCAAAATGCAAAATTCAAAATTATACTTTTAGCTTTTAGCCATTAGCTTTTTTATCTTTTATGAGACCTATAAGACCAATAAGACTAATACGACCTATGAGGGGGTCTCTAACTTATTTGTCCCATTGGACTCATTTGTCATATTTGGCCCATCTCCGTTCTCGTCGGAAAGATTTTTATATTTGTTTTCTCAATCTGGCTACCGGTATATCAAGCATCTCACGATATTTCGCAACCGTTCTTCGGGCAATGCAGTAGCCCTTGTCATTGAGAATATTCATTAGCTGCTCGTCAGTCAGCGGTTTGCGTTTGTTCTCCGATGCGATAGCCTCCTGCAAGATATTCTTCACCTCGTATGACGACACCTCCTCGCCACTCTGCGTCTGCATAGCCTCCGAGAATAGCGATTTCAATAAAATAATGCCGAATTGCGTCTGAACATATTTGCTGTTTACCACGCGCGAGATGGTCGAAACATCCAATCCCGTGCGGTCGGCGATATCTTTGAGAATCATCGGGCGCAGTTTGCTCCTATCGCCATCGCGGAAGTACTCACGCTGATAGTCGAGAATGGTCTGCATCGTGCGCATCAGCGTATCGTGGCGCTGCTTTATCGCCGACATAAACCACTTTGCCGAGTCGATCTTATTCTTTATAAATTGTATCGCCTCCTTGTCGCTCTCGCTCTTTTCGCCCTTCTGCGTCGCCATTTCGCGAATCATCTCGACATAGTGGCGATTGAGGCGTAACTCGGGAATGTTGTACGAATTGAGCGCGAGGTCGAACTGCCCATCGTGGTAGTCGAGCAGAAAGTCGGGGATAATATATGGTGCAGCCTCCGAGCCCTCCTCCGAGAAGAGGTTGCCCGGTTTTGGCGAGAGATGCTGAATCTCCTGCACCGCATCGCGGAACTCCTCTTCCGAAACATCAAGACGAGCCATAAGCCGCTCGTAGTGCTTCTTCACAAACTCCTCGAAGTGATTTTGCAGAATTTTATGCGCCAACCTACGCTCCGAAGTGTCGAGCGGTTGAGCCTCCAACTGCAACAGCAGCGATTCGCGCAAATCACGCGCACCGACACCCACAGGCTCCAAACGCTGAATTATCGAGAGTAATCGCTCCAACTCCTCGCTTGTCGTTTCGATGCCGAGCGAGAAGGCTATA
The DNA here is from genome assembly GCA_017937805.1 of Alistipes sp. Taxonomy (GTDB): domain Bacteria; phylum Bacteroidota; class Bacteroidia; order Bacteroidales; family Rikenellaceae; genus Alistipes. Next base: position 5,332 of record JAGBCX010000047.1, read on the forward strand.
TCGTCTGCGAGCGATTCGAGATCACGACGCAGGTAGCCATCCCCATCTATACTGCCGACCAGGAAGGTCGCAAGCTGCATTTCGTACTCCGAGAGGTTTTTGTAGCCCAACTGCTCGATAAGCGACTCCTGCAACGAGCGACCACCCGAGATTTGGATATTTCGGGGTTGGTCATCTTTCGAGTAGTGATTCAAGCGACTCTTGTAGGCGGGTGTATCGTCCTCGCGCAGATACTCCTCGACCGAGATTTGCTGAGGCTCCTCCTCGCTCTCGGCAGGGTGCTCCTCTTCGAGAACGACATTCTCCTCAATCTCCTCCTTTATGCGCTGTTCGAGCATAACGGTAGGCAGTTCCAGAAGTTTAATCATCTGAATCTGCTGTGGCGAGAGTTTCTGCTGCTGCAATAGCAGTTGTGCGTTTGATAATTTCATAGCGGTCAAAAAGTTCAACTGCAACCTTTTTATCGCCTCTTCATTTTGGCGCAAGCAAAAATGGCATTCAATGACATTCGGGCTTATGCCCTTAATGGCAATCGCACTCTGACGAGTGCTGAATGACAGGCGCTTTAAGTTGTGTTGCCATTCTATGCCATTCAGCAGTCAAAGACTGCGTTTGTCATTCTATGCCATTCTATGCCATCTATCACTCCTGAGATTAGCCCAACTCCTCGAAAATCGTCAATGATGATATTATTTTTGTGCGATGTTAGGCGATGAAAGCGCAGCATAGTAAACCTATGTGAGCATTTCAGCGTCCGACACACTTATGCAAAAAGAACTCATCAGAACGATTTTTCCTAGAACTCAGCGTTTTTAAGTGTACGAGGGAACGGAATCACATCACGAATATTGCTCATACCTGTTACGAAGAGCAACAATCGCTCGAAACCGAGTCCGAAGCCCGAGTGCGGCGCAGAGCCCCAACGGCGTGTGTCAAGGTACCACCACATATCCTTCTCAGGAATGTTCAACTCCTTGATTCTTGCAGATAGTTTGCCATAGTCTGCCTCACGCTCCGAACCGCCTATAATCTCGC
>JAGBCX010000048.1 GCA_017937805.1 Alistipes sp.
AAGGTACGAGTAGCGCAAACGCACCTCGTTACCCGGCGAAAGACGGAAATATTTCTTTGGAGGATTCTCCATAAAGTCGTCACGCTCGATGTAGATAACCTTCGAGAATGGCACCTCACGCATACCTGCCTCCTCGTTCTCTGGGTTATTGACAGCCTTGCGCATCTCAACCTTGCCCTCTTCCCAATTTGTGATAACAACTTTGAGAGGGTTCAATACTGCCATACGGCGCTCGGCAACCTTGTTCAGGTCCTCACGAACGCAGTACTCCATCTTGCCGAGGTCGATAACATTGTCGCGCTTTGCCACGCCCACCATCTCGGCAAATGCTCGCACCGAGGCAGGGGTATAGCCCTTACGGCGCAGTGCGCAGATAGTCGGCATTCGAGGGTCGTCCCAACCCGATACTGCACCCTCCTGAACGAGTTTGAGAAGGTTGCGCTTCGACATCATCGTATAGGTCAAATTCAGACGAGCAAACTCGTATTGGTGCGATGGATATATCTCCAACGCCTCGATAAACCAATCGTACAATGGGCGATGCACATCGAACTCCAAAGTACAAATCGAGTGCGAGATATTCTCAATCGAGTCGCTCTGACCGTGTGCGTAGTCGTACATCGGATAGATGCACCACTTGTTGCCCGTGCGGTGGTGCTCGGTGTGCAAAATTCGGTACATAATAGGGTCGCGGAATAGCATGTTAGGGTGCGCCATATCAATCTTTGCACGCAACACCTTCTCGCCATCGGCAAACTCGCCGGCACGCATACGCTCAAACAAGTCGAGGTTCTCCTCTACCGAACGGTCGCGCCAAGGCGATGGCTTTCCGGGCTCGGACACTGTACCACGATTCAGTCGAATCTCCTCCTGTGTCTGGTCATCGACATACGCCAAGCCCTTCTTGATAAGGACAATCGCCCACTCGTAGAGCTGGTCGAAGTAGTCCGATGCGTAACGCTCGATAGCCCAATCGAAACCGAGCCACTTAATATCTCGCTTAATCGAATCTACATACTCGGTATCCTCCTTTACGGGGTTGGTATCGTCAAAGCGGAGATTACACTTACCGCCATACTTCTTTGCCAAACCGAAGTTGATGCAGATACTCTTTGCGTGTCCGATGTGAAGGTAGCCATTTGGCTCTGGTGGAAATCGTGTCTGCACGTGCGACAAACCATTCGCAATCGACTCCTCGATAATCTCTTCAAGGAAGTTCAAAGACTTCTCCTTGACTTCAACATTCTCATTAGCCATAATTTTCTCCTTTATTTTGTTCGTTTGTTTGCTTTATCATATAGTTTCGGGGCAAGGTTTACCGCCAGCGAAATAATCTGCTGGTTATATAATCTCTTGCCGTCTGTTTTCAATGCAAATTCGGCCTTGACCTTTATGCGCTCCTCCCAAAAGTTGCGCTCGTAACCAATGCCCGTGCGATTGTATATTCCGGTTGTTGTTCCATAAAACGGATCCGAGGCATAGAGGTCGGCGCCATATATCGTACCCTCCTTGCCCACCGAGTTGTATAGTGGTTGCAGGTTTTTGCCTACATAGATATTGTTCGAGATAAAGACTCCCCAACGGCTCATTCGGAAGAACAATTCCCCGCCCATAGGAGTATGCCAAATCCCCCCCCCAAGCCTATCTCGTTGCAGGGATTGCAAATAGCCCAAACGAATATCGAAGTCGAAAAAGGCGTTGAAATCTACACCGATGTATGGATTTATCGTGAAGTTATCCACAACATTCTGCTGGAAATCGGCACGATTGGCGTAGTGTTGCATCGCTGCCGAAGCTCCTGCATACATAATCTTCACAAAGCGACCTTCACCCGATAAGAGAATGCGGAACTGCTCTCTTGTTTCAAGCGAGTACATTCCGTTCCAATCGGCAACCAGCTCGGCAAAGCCAATCTTATCGTGATACTGCAACGCCAAACCCTGCACCAAGCGGTTGTCCGCCAAGTAGGCATTGCTGAAAAATGCCTCCGAGTAGTGACCAATCATCTTCTCGCGGCGGAACAATCCCGCCACTGCGCCATACTTTTCACCCTTGAATTGATAATACGCCACAAGGTCAATATCGTCAAGAAAGCGCACCGAGCCAAACAACTTCTGCATATTAACACCTGCACCGAGCGAGTGTTTTTCGTTCCACTCGTAGCGCAACACGGGCGCAAGCGACACACCAAAAAGTGTTTCCGAAGCACCAAGACCACTGCCCGTATACTCCGTATTGTCGAAATCGAAGTTAAAGTCGGTATCCAAATAGAGCCTCTCACTCTGCGCCAAAGCACTGAGTGATAACAACAAAGCCACTATAAGTATGACACTCTTTCTAACCATTTCGCCTATGCGTGCGTATAAATCGGTCAAAAATAGTGAAAATTTTTTATTTTTTCGTACTTTTGTGGCAAATAATTGAAGCGTAAAATGAAAAAGACAACTAACGCCGAACTTGGTCGCCCTTCGGTCGAGGAGTTTCGCAAGATGGAGAAGATGCCCGTAGTGGTAGTGTTGGACAATGTTCGCTCTGCCCAAAATGTGGGTGCATTTTTCCGCACAGGCGATGCATTTGCAGTCGAAAAAATAGCCCTCTGCGGCATCACTGCAACGCCCCCTTCACGCGAGATTCACAAGAGCTCGTTGGGTGCTGAATTTTCGGTCGAATGGGCGCACTTCCCGACCACTGTCGAGTGCGTGCAACAACTTAAAAATGAGGGATATACAATTGTCGCTATCGAGCAGATTGCGGAGTCGGTAATGTTGGATAAATTCGAGCCTGTTTCGGGCGAGAAATATGCCCTTGTTTTCGGCAACGAAGTGGAGGGTGTAGCGCAGGAGGTGGTCGATGTCTGCGACTCGGCAATTGAGATACCACAACTCGGCACAAAGCACTCGCTCAATGTCTCAGTTTCGGGTGGCGTGGTGCTGTGGAAATTCTTTGAGTATTTCCTCAATTAAAAAATTCCACGAATTATATGCTGACTATTATCTTGTAATCTTGAAGCCCAACTTACAGATAAGCCTCAGCGTACCAAGAGCACTCTCTCTATCATACATTTTCTCCTCTTCGGGAAGTTCCTCGTATGGAATCAGGCATGGGTGTTGCTTCAAGGCATCACTGCGCTCCTCACCATAAGTCCAACCTTGCTCCATACGGTTCTGAGCCCACACATCATGGACATTCTTAGCCATCTGCTCTACCAACCCATTTAACTCCTCCGGTAAATGGATATCGCTCGTATTCACAGGTTGCGGTACATAACTCTTTCTCATTGTTCTCTCATTTCGGTTTTATTATAGAACAACCATCTTGTATAAATCAATCTATGATTTCAATATTACCGGCAACGACCTGACAATCACCTCGTCATACTCATTGGCCTTTCTTCCTCTATTGTCTGTTTTCAATCCGCCAAAAGGCCTTATATCGTAATGTATGAAACGAGTGCGATACTCCTTTTTCTTGGTTACATCGGCATCTATATCCCTATCTTCATTCTCATATACAGGGCGATATCCGAGTAGTAGCTCCTCGATATTCCAACGATTATGCTCTATCTCTGCCAACAACGCCACCTGCTCCTCCGTAAGTACGCCCAAATCGCAAGGCTTCTCCATATCCCAATTAACACCTATGCAGCGTAGTTTTGTCGGAATTGAGGCTGCGGCAAATATATTAGACCAACGCTTCGAGGTAACTGTATCATTCCATATCTGGTTAGCCTTTGCCATATCAATCTGCTCAGCCAGATTGTCGTGTGCAAAGAAGTGGTTGTAGATATATGATATCTTTTTACAAATCTCAATCGAAGAGACCATGTGCAAATCGTAGCACTCGGTAACCATGCCAAACGGTTGGACATTCTTATACATCAAATTCTTCCTGTAATCCTCAGCAAAACCCTCTCCGTTCAGCGTGGAGACCATAGTCGAGGTCTTGCGCTGCTGAACAAGAATCGGAACACTCTTTTCGTAATATCTCTTCGGCAAGCCCATTGCCGAGCGCAATGACACATGGGTTATATTCAAGCATACAGCAACGGTAATAATAGCATTCTCGTTATTAACATACTCACTCAAACGGCGCTGTACCACAGGATTATGGTCGTGACCTTTGATAAACTCCCACTCGATATCAATAAAATCTTTATCGGTATCGCCCTCCTCAACAAGATGCCTATACTCGTCAGCTATGTGGTACTCGGTTATAAACTTCTCTGCAAATTTCTCATCTTTGCCACCCACAGCGTTGAGCTCTGCCTCCAACCAAGCATCGGCATCGATGAATGTCGAATGAGAGAGTTTGAACAACTCTCCGCACTTCTGCTTAAATTCATTCATCTCCACTCTGCCATTAGCATCGATAAATGTAATCTTTGTCTTTTTTCTTTTATAGTTAGGGAAGTGTGCAATATGGGCAGCCTGCAAAGCCAGCGCCTGTCCCATTTGCGACATACCTATTACGATAAAATGGACAAACTTATCACTATCCTTGGAGGTTATTGGAATATAGTCCAATGGTTTATACGATATATTACCCTCTTTACTACGACCTGCAACAAGCACCTTCCTCGCCCAGAAATCGTAGAAATTAAATGGGTGAAAATCGATATATTTTGTTATCTCGGTATTCAAATCGGCATATTGGAATATGTGATAAGTTGTTTTGCAGTCAAACAATACATGGCATTTCAGGCGCTCTGTACGACCAATCGCTTTACATTGTTGTGCGATTAATGTAAGACTCTGTACATTCAGCGAATCGTGGTAGCTCTCTATGTTATCAAACTCAGAGGTATCACCCAACAGATAGACCTCGCTTGCGTACGCAACATTTATCTTTTTCAGGAAAATTTCGGAGTTGCGATGGCCATAATTTACGACAATCCTGTTTCTATCTCTCTTATTTTTCAGCGATGCCCACAGAGCATTTCTCATCTGTTCGACATTTGCAGATGTCATAACAACGATAGATTTATTTGAACTCTCGCATAACTGATTTACCAAACTATAAACCATTTGGTCGGTTCCGATTATGACAATGTGATTTTTCAGTTTATAGTAGCTAAATCCTGAACGCCAATTATCGGACATACGTTCAAAACTGTTAGTGATGGTTGAGATTAGTATGCCCGATAAAAAGATAGAACCAAGCGTACTAACTATTAACCCCACCCATCGTGCGCCACTACTTACATCGGCCGTAGCATCGGACAATTTCATATACATCTGATTACCCGGGTCTGCAAAGTAGTAATATAGTTGCCAAAATGCATTATTTTCTCCGAAGCCCTCGCTATATGGCACATATTTATTACACAACCATTTTATTATGATTGCAGATAGGAAAAAGACCACAAATGAGGTTAGTACAACCAATGTGACTTTTACCCAAAAGCCCCTATTCAACCAACGGTCCAATATTTTACGAAATTGCGGCATCATAACTATATAAATCTATCGAATAAGCTGTTATACTTTCGCAAATTTACTAAAATTTACTCAACTAAATATGAAAAATAGCGATTATTTCGGAATTATTTTCTTTCGCAAGAAATTCGATATCCGCGACTCAGCAATCGAGATACCGCAACTCGGCACAAAACGCTCGCTGAATGTCTCGGTTTCGGGTGACGTGGTGCTGTAGAAATTCTTTGAAAATTTCCACGATTAAGAATTTAGAGCCTATCAAAAAAGATAGGCTCTAATCATAAACAAATAGTTTATCTGCTTCTATAATGCTATTTGTCCTATTTCAGCTCTACTAATAATCTTCCGAGAGTTTATAAAACTCATGGCCATCTATCACTAATGTGCATGGGTCAGAAAAATAGAATTTTACAAACATTGTTACTTCTATTGTAAAATACAACAGATCTCCTTGAATTGCATAAGTTCCGCTAACCTTATCTCTAATACCTGTTGACTCCTCTATAAATATTTCAGAATAGGTATAATCTGCATTAAAAGTATAGATCCAGCCACCTGTTGCATTAGCCCAAGTACCAACCAATGGATTTAATTGTTTATTTTGCTCTTTTACCGGCTCTTCTTTCTTTGAACAACCGCTAAATGTGCAAGTAATCGCAAAAGCCATCATTACTAATAATAGTATCTTTTTCATCATTATAATTTTTAAGTTTTATTACTGTTTGTTCTTGTCCGCCGAAAGTTTGGGTAGTTGTGGGCAGAGCATAAAAAGAGTGCGGACTAAATTCGTAATATCTGATTCTGAGGTCTTCGACTACCTATCACTCAAATAATGGAATAAAGCCCACACCAGTATATGATGTGAGCGTCAAACTTCATCCCGCTGAGTGATTTTTGAAAGTGTCGAAGTTTCAGAATCACAGAATAAAACTAACGCTTTTTATCTCTATATGTCCCTATTGTCTGTTATTTAACCATAGGCAAAAAATTATTTATCGTTTAACTAATCGCAAAGTTAAAAACTTATTTTTGTTTACGCAAAAGATAGAGATATAAAATTAGGGGAGATATGGGCAATATGGGCAATAGGGTTTATCACTCCACTTTTTTATAAAAAATTCTCTCGTCTTTCGTCTTTTTATTATCTTTGCAAAGCAAAAGCCTCGTTCGAAGCCAAAAATCAGAGGCGGTTAGGCTATTTTCTTGCCAAGCAAGGCAGCCAAACCGCAGCATACTAAAGCGTATGTGAGGAGTTGGCTGACCGAAGATTGGTGAGAAAAGAGTCAACCGGAATGATTTTTTTAATTTTATGATACAAGCAGAACAAATTAAAGAACTTGTAAGGCGTCTGGATACGCTGGGGAGGTGTCTTTGACATCGAACAGAGAAAAATAGACCTCCAAAACGAGGAGGAGAAGACTCTTGAACCCGACTTTTGGGAAAACCCCGAAAAGGCGCAGGAGCAGTTGCGCAAGGTTGCTTCGATAAAGAGTTGGGTTGAGGGTTACGAGGAGGTGCGCAAGGCGGTTGATGAGGTGGAGTTGATGCCCGAATTTATCACTGAGGGGCTTGCCTCCGAAGATGATGCCGAGCGAGCATACACCAGAGCCTCCGACCTTGTCGAAAAGCTCGAACTTCGTAATATGCTCTCCGGTGAGGAGGACAAGATGGGAGCCATTGTCGACATCAATGCCGGCGCAGGTGGCACGGAGGCTCTCGATTGGGCTTCGATGTTACTCCGTATGTACACCCGTTGGTGCGAGGCGCACGGCTACAAGGTGAAGATGCTCGACTTCCAAGAGGGCGATGAGGTGGGGGTAAAATCCTGCACGATGGAGGTCGAAGGCGACTTCGCCTACGGCTATCTCAAAAGCGAAAACGGCGTACATCGTTTGGTGCGACTCTCGCCATTCAACGCCAACAACAAGCGTCAGACAACCTTTGCATCGGTGGCAGTCACGCCTGCCGTAGATGACTCTATCGAGGTGGTTGTAAATCCTGCCAATATCGAGTGGGAAACCTTCCGTTCAAGCGGTGCAGGAGGTCAGAATGTCAATAAGGTCGAAACAGCAGCACGACTTCGCTACCACTTCAAAGATGAGCAGACGGGCGAGGAGATTTCCTATGTTATCGAAAATCAGGAAACTCGCTCGCAGTTGATGAATAAGGAGAACGCGATGCGTATTTTGCGTTCGAAACTCTACCAATACGAACTCGAAAAGCGCCGTGCCACACAGCAGGCGATTGAGGCCGACAAGAAGAAGATTGAGTGGGGCTCGCAAATTCGCTCCTATGTGCTTGATGACAGGCGAGTTAAGGACCACCGCACAGGCTTTCAGACTACCGATTGCGATGGTGTCCTCGATGGCGATTTGGACGGCTTTATCAAGGCGTACCTAATGGAGAATTAAGAATTAAAAAATCGAATAAGTTTTAATTTTTAAGTTTTAATTTTTAATTTTGCGGTCTATGATTGATAGAGATACCATAGATAGAATCTATGCCGCGGCAGATATTGTCGAGGTGATAAACGACTATGTTACGCTCAAAAAGAAGGGCGTAAACTATCAGGCGTGCTGTCCGTTCCACAACGAAAAGACGCCTTCGTTTGTCGTATCCCCATCGAAAGGCTTGTTCAAATGTTTCGGCTGTGGCAAGGGAGGAAATGCTGTATCGTTTGTCAAGGAGCATGAGAATGTCACCTACCCTGAGGCGTTGAAAATCGTCGCCAAGAAGTATGGTATCGAGGTCAAGGAGCGCGAGGAGACCGAGGAGGATAAAATCCGCAACAACAACCGCGAGAGTATGTTTATGCTCAACTCGTGGGCTGCAGAGTACTTTGCAAATACACTTCACAATACAGACGAAGGCATTAGCGTAGGCTTGTCATATTTCCGTCAGGCGCGTGGTTTCTCAGAGTCTACAATCAAGAAATTCGGTCTCGGCTTTTGTCCTTCGGGGGGCGACAAAATGACACAAGATGCCCTACGTGCCGGCTACAAAGAGGAGTTCTTGCTCTCAACAGGTCTTACCCTCAAACGCGAAGAAGATGGTCGCATCTATGACCGTTTCCGCGAACGCGTAATGTTCCCCGTACACAATGTTTCCGGTCGTATCGTGGCATTCGGAGGTCGAACGCTACGCACCGACAAGAAGGTTGCCAAGTATCAGAACTCGCCCGAGAGCGAGATTTACAGCAAGAAGAACGAGATTTACGGCTTATTCTTCGCAAAGAAGGCCATTCAGCAGCAGAACTACGCCATTATGGTCGAGGGTTACACAGATGTTATCTCGATGCACCAATCGGGCGTGGAGAATGTTGTAGCATCTTCGGGAACATCGCTTACGACCGAGCAGATACGACTTCTATCCCGCTTCACCAAGAATATTACCGTGATGTACGATGGCGACTCGGCAGGACAACACGCCTCGTTGCGCGGTATAGATATGATTCTCAAAGAGGGATTGAATGTTCGTGTAGTATTGTTGCCCGCAGAAGATGATCCCGACTCGTTTGCTCGTTCGCACTCGGCCGAGGAGGTGCGCGACTATATCAAACACAATAGTCAGGACTTTATCTCCTACAAGGCGAAATTACTTCTCGCCGATGCAGGTGATGACCCGATAAAGCGCAGCGAAGTGGTCCGCGATATTGTGCAGTCAATAGCCGAAATACCGGATACCATTCAGCGTTCATTCTTTATCAAGGAGTGCGCACAGTTAATGTCCATGAGCGAGGACCTACTCGTTGCCGAGGTTGCCAAGCGCCGAGCCAATTCGTTGGGCGACAAGGAGACGAGCGAGTTTATTCAGCGCGAGAGCCGTCGCTACTGGAGAAATCGCGAAGATAAGCCTCAAAGCGAAGAGGGAGAACACTTCGGACACCTTACGATAGGTAGCAGTTTGGAGTCTATCGAGCGCGAGTTGATATACTACCTTGTTGTTCATGGAGCAAAAAATTATGAGTTCCGCGAGGGGCGCAAAATCGTGCCGATGAATGTTGCCGAGACCATTATTGACGAGATGACGATGGATAGCATGCGTTTTCACGACGAGATATACAACAAGATTTACGACCTCTACTGCTCAGCTCACAAAGAGGGTAGAATTTTGATGCCCGATGAACTTGCAACGCATAGCGATATTGAGGTTTGTAACGCCGCAACAGACCTGCTTTTCATTGATGACCAATACGCAATGAGCGAAATTTGGACAAAGAAGGAGGTGCATACCACAACCGAGTCGGAGGTGTTGGGCAAGGGTGTTCCGAAGGCGATACAGCTCTTCAAGACCAAGGTTATAACAGGCATGTTGGCCGAGTTGCAGGCACGATTGACTGATGAGAATATCGGCGAAGATGAGCAGTTGGAGATTGCCTCAGAGATGGCTCGACTCAATCGCTTGAAGGTAATGCTTGCAAGAAAAACAAATCGATTGACGATATAATATCACACACCTATAAAGCAAGATAGCGAGGTTTTACTCCTCGCTATCTTCTATTTTTAGGCGTTTGGCGGTTTTAACACCTAACTCCTTAATGCCCTCCACTCGGGAGAGAAGGTTACCCTTGCCACTCGACAATTTTTTGTACGCCTCCTCATAGACCGCATTTGCCTTATCGAGGTGCTTGCCTATATCCTCCAAGTCGCCAACAAAACCTACAAATTTATCGTACAACTTGCCCGTTTCGTCAGCAATTTTCAAGGCATTTTTGGTCTGTTTATCCCGAATCCAAAGTTGATACATAAGTTTCAGCACCGAGATAAGGTGTGTAGGGCTGATTATCACAATATGACGCTGGTAGGCACTCTCCCACAACTCTTTATCCGCATTCAAAGCCGCCAAGTATGCCCCCTCATTCGGTACAAACATCATCACAAAGTCTGCTGCATTCTGAACATATTTCGGATACTCCTTGCGTGCCAACTCATCAATATGTTGCTTCACCGAGCGCAAGTGCGCTGCCAATGCCGCATGTTGCTCCTCTGCCGAGGCATTTACATAGTCGGTATATGCCGTAAGTGACACTTTCGAGTCTATCACAAGGCTCTTACCCTCAGGCAGATAGAAGACTGCATCAGGGCGCAACTGTCCGCCATCTTCACCCTTAATCTTTGAGCCGTCTTCATTCTCGGTCGCTTGCAGAACATAGTTCACGCCCTCCTCCAAGCCCGACTTTTCGAGCAGCTGTTTCAGAAGCATCTCGCCCCAATCGCCCTGCACCTTCGAGTTGCCTTTAAGTGCCAGAGTTAGCTCCTTCGCCTCGCGGCTGATGGTGTTGTTTAGGTCGGTCAAATCCTTGATTGTATCGCGCAACGATTTAACCTCACTAACCTCCCCCGTATAGCAGTCGTGAATGGTCTTTTTGAGGTTTTCCAAATCGCTCTTGAATGGAGTAAGTATCTCACCGAGTTGGTTGCGGTTGCTCTCGCGCATAACCTTCGACTTCTCATCGAAAATCGAAGCGGCAATCTCACGGAAAACCATTTCTGACTCGCTACGCAAGTTTTTGCGCTCCTCTGCCTGTTGGCGAAGTTGCTCGTCAAGGCGGGCATTATCGGCTCGCAAAGAGATATTTTCAGCGCGACACTCCGCCAACTCCGACTTTGTCTGCTCTGCCTCTGCCTGCTTTTGAGCAAGCAGGGTTTCGGCCGCCACACTGCGAGTGCGAGCCGCAAAATATCCACACACCGCACCCACACTGAGTGCCACCACTGCAACTGCAAAGATTATAATAGTCTGCATAGTTCCTCCAACTTTTTTACAAAGATAGTTATAAAACGGCAAGCTCCAAACGGAAAACTTTAAAAGTTTTTCGTTTGGAGTGGGAAAACGGACCGCTGCGATTAAGTCGAGAGCAGAGGCTGCTTGCAGACTATGCCGAGACGGAGCAGTGAAAAGCCCACGCAGTGGGATTAAAGCGGAAAACGGAAAACTTTTCATTTAGTGAGTAGTGAGTAACGAGTAGTGAGGAGTTAGAAAGTCTCAGCGCACTCCTTAAATTCCTTAAACTCCTTATATTCTCTAAACTCCCCACAACCCAATTTCTTGTCAGAAGTCGTGAGATGTGGTGCATCGCAAAAGAAAGACCTTCGGGATAGTACTAAATCGTACAGCCCGAAGGTCTTTACTTTTAGCGATGAGCTACAGATTGCGGCTTATCACAAGAAATTATTCCTCGTTTCCTGGAACAAGTATACGACCGCAATACTCGCACACAATCAACTTCTTACCAAGGCGAATATCTGCTTGACGCTGTGGCGGGATACGATTGAAGCAACCCGAGCAAGCATCACGCTTTACGGTTACAACAGCTAAGCCATTGCGAACCTTCGAACGGATACGACCGTAAGCCGAGAGAAGACGCTCGTCAATCTTTGCCTTAGCAACCTCTGCCTTAGCAACAAGGTCCTTAACCTCATCTGCAGTCTCGCTCTCGATGCTCTCCAACTCCTGACGCTTAACATCGAGGTCTGCCTTGCGCTCTGCAAGTTCCGATTCGGTAGTCTCTACAGAGGCCTTCTTTGTCTTGGTCGCTGCAGCATACTCCTTCAAACGCTTCTCTGCAAGGGTAATCTCGAGCAACTGATACTCAATCTCCTTCTCCAACGACTCGTACTCACGATTGTTGCGAACATTGTCCTGCTGCTCCTTGTAGCGAGCGATAAGAGCGTTAGCCTCCTCAATCTCGCGCTGACGTTGCTTTGTGAGCGATGCCAACTCGTCAATCTCGCGATTGATGTTGTCGAGGCGGGTATTCAAACCTGCAACGGTATCCTCCAAATCCTCAACCTCCAAAGGCAATTCACCCTTAACCTTGTTGATTTCGTCAATCTGAGAGTCGATTTTCTGCAACTCATAAAGTGCAACAATCTTCTCATACATCGAGTAATCAACCTCTGCTGTCTTTTTCTTTGTAGCCATATATCTTAATTTTGTTATTTTCCTTAATCGCGAAAATGGAGTTTTATCCCCTCAATGCCCTATCATTCAACCCATTACACAAAGTAATGCACCGGATTTTTTGATTGAGCGCTCTTATGGAGCGCAAAGTTAATAAAAATTTTTGATAAAATATCAAATAAAATTGCAATTGCGCAAAATTCGCTCTCAAAATGTCCCATATCCACAACTACAAAGTGGGAGTCGGGGGTATAGAAATCGTTGTATTTAAGGTCTGCCGTCAGGTAGATATCGCACTCTGCTTTACGAGCCTCAGCCATCAACGAAGCACCTGCTCCGGTACAAATTGCGACACGCCTTACCTCGCGACCAAGAAGTGCGCTATGTCGCAGAGCCTTAACCGAAAAGGTCTTCTGCACCTGTTTCAAAAATTCAGTTTCGGAGATGGGTTGTGCAAGTGTTCCCACAACACCAAATCCTGCACTTTCAGTAGTTGGTTGCAACACCTCCATACTCTGCAAGCCGAGCATCTCACCCACACGCCAACTCATTCCGTTTGGTGCCGAATCGAGATTGGTATGGCAAGCATAAAGTGCTATATTATTGCGAATTGCCATCTCCACGCAACGCTCCACCACCGAAGCCGAATTGAGCCGTTTCAATGGGTGGAAAATTATCGGGTGGTGGGTAATTATAAGGCCACAACCCTTCTCTATCGCCTCCGCGATAACCTCTTCGGTAACATCTACGGCAAGCAACACTCCGCCCTGCAACTCATCGTCAAGGCGACCAACCACCAAACCCGAATTGTCGTACGACTCCTGCAACGAAAGCGGCGCAAACTCCTCTATCGGAGCGATTATATCCCTGATTTTCATCGGCTTATTACTCTAAAAAAGTGTCTGTTCGTAGAATGGAAACAAAGGTCTTTCAACTACACCCTCCTCGCCTATCAACTTACGACGTGGAGTTCGTTTTTTCTTTGGAGTAGGCTCTGACGGTCCATTTGTCGACAAGTTTTTGGTCTTCTCGGATATAGCCTCCTCGATAGGCTCCTCCTCACCAATACTCTCGCGCATCTCGACAAGCATCGCACGCAACGATTGCAGCTGCTCCAACAACTCGATATCCGAATCCTGCGACTCTGCCTCGATATTGCGCTTACGCATAGCCTTTTGAGCACCTTCGATAGTCATCTTCTTCTCCTTCAACAGGTGATGTATGCGCTTCAACTTCTCTATATCCTGAGGAGTGAAGAGTCTGTTACCCTTAGCATTACGCTTGGGGCGCAAACAGTTAAACTGCGAGCACCAATAGCGAATAAGAGATGGTTCCACATCGAACATCTCCGTAACTTCACCCATCGAATAGTACAACTTCTCTACCATATCTTCTACATATTCATAATTTTCAACGAATTGGGATAGAGATTATTACATCTCGCACCCACCCTTTTGGCAAAGCCCAAAGCTCGGCCCTTGTGAGTCAGCAGATTGATTCCCTCTGCCATATCCCCGACAGCAATATCTCTCTTGCGGAGATAGTCCAACGCCCTCGCCTCGTCAAGTTCCTCCGTTGTAACGGCTTCGCGTTGCAAACCCACGAACTGCGACAATGCCCAATCGGGTTTCAGCTTGCCCTTAAAAACTTGCCCCATAGCCACACCCGAATATATAGCAGTAAGCCCCTCGGATAACGCCTGCACCGCCTTAAATTGCTCGGTTCGATAGGCGTATATTGTATCGGCGACCTCAGCAAAAGTGTATTTATCGGGTTCTCTGAGCCACTTCGCCAACTCCTTTCGTGCGCTCTTATCCACCTCCTGCATCACCCTCTTTCGGGCTTTCGGTGTGCGTTGCTGGGTAGGCTCCGCTTTACGTGCCACCGCCACAAACAACCCTTCGCTATCGCTCTTGTGAGGGAAGAATCTGAAAGTCTGAAATGTTCCTATATCTCCTCTGACAATACCCCACTTCTCGTCTATCTCAACCCTCTGCGATGTAGCAAAAACATCGCCCAACTCCTCAATCAAGTTGTTTAAGACACCCTCGTCTTCATCTTCATTAAAGGTGCAGGTGCTATATATAAACAATCCGCCCTCTTTGAGTGACTGCCACGCCTCACGCACAATGGATATCTGTCGCGCAGCGCACATCTTAACGGCCTCCTCGCTCCAATCCTCGCGAGCAACCTCCTCTTTGCGAAACATTCCCTCGCCCGAGCAAGGTGCATCGACTGCCACCACATCAAACCAACCCTCAAACTGCGCCAAGTGTTCGGGTGCATTATTGGTAACCAACACATTACCCATACCCCACTTACGCACATTGTCGGCCAAGATATTTGCTCGTGAGCGCACATATTCATTCGCCACAACCAGCCCATCTTCGCCTACGGCAGTCGAGTATATCGTGGTTTTTCCACCGGGTGCAGCGCACATATCAAGCACTCGCTTACCCTGCAACTCCTCACCTGCAATTACATGGTCAATAAACTGCGATGCTGCCTCCTGCACATAGTAGGCTCCTGCATGGAATGCCGTATCGAGCGTAAATGATGGTCGCTCCTGCAATTTTCGGCCATTCTTGCTCCACGCTATCGCCTCACCTTCACTCCATACGCCCTCTTCGCCACATTTGGCAGGATTAAGGCGCACAGCAACGGGCGATGCCGAGTCAAGAGCAACAAAAAGACGCTCCGCATCTTCGGCTCCCAACTGCTTACGCATACGCTCCGTAAAGGCGACAGGCAACTCTCTCATCGCTTAACCTTTCGCCGCTTTAATCTCGTCAAGACGCTCGTAGAGAGCCTCCAAGACCTTTACATTCTCCACAAAGTCCTCGGTATCTTTATCTATAACGAACACCTCGCCCTTGTAGTGGTTCTCAATCCAATCGTTATAGCGATTATTCAGACGGTCAAGATAACCCACCTCAATATTCTGCTCGTAGTCGCGGCCTCGCTTGCAAATCTGCTTCACCAAAGTCGGTACGCTCGCCTTCAAGTATATCAACAAATCGGGCTGCGGAATGAGATTAGTCGAGATGTCGAACAACTTCATGTACGTTCCAAAATCGCGCGATGACATCGAACCCATCTGATGAAGGTTGCCCGCAAAAATGTGCGCATCTTCATAGATTGTACGGTCCTGAAAAATATCGGCCGACTTGTCTGCCAACATATCCATAGTCTGACGAATACGACTTGCAAGGAAGTGTACCTGAAATTGGAACGCCCAGCGATTCATATCCTCGTAGAAGTCGTTGATATAAGGATTGTCGATATCCTCATAGTAGGCCTTCGCGCCGTAGTGTTTGGTCAAAATCTCGGTCAAAGTAGTCTTACCACTGCCGATATTTCCTGCAATTGCTATATACATGGGTTAACTTTTTATTATTTTGTTTCGTCTTATGCAACTAATTGAAGAACTCTCCGACCTTCGATATCGCCGAAGGCATGGCGAATACCACAACGCGGTCGTATGCCGCAATCTCGGTCTTGCCCGAAGCGATAAATACCTTATCCCCTCGCACAATACCGCCAATAGTAACATCGCTCGGCAAGCCCAAATCCTTAATCGGCTCCTTTGTAGCAGGTGAATTTGGCTTAACAATAAACTCCAAAACCTCAGCATCGCTACCCGTTAGGCACTTGATAGCCAAGACATCGGTGGACATCGTAAAACGGAAGATATTTGATGCCGACACCATCTTCTTGTTGATAATGGTGTCAACACCTACGCTGTCGGCAAGGTTGATGTAATTCAAGTTCTCAACCTCAGCGATAACCTTCTTCACGCCCATACGCTTCGCCAACATTGCGGTGAGGATATTCGTTTCGCTACGTCCCGTAACTGCAACAAAAGCGTCCATATTCGACAAGCCCTCCTCCATCATCGCCTCGGTATTTCGACCGTCCTCGTTGATGATTAAGGTCTTTTCGAGCTGCTCTGCCAAACGATACGCCTTGTCAGCATTGTAGTCTATGAGTTTTATATTTACATCCTCCTGCATCGCCTGCGCAATCTGAACTCCGATACGCGAGCCTCCAAGAATCATCATATTCTTGATATCGACATTGCCTTGTCCCGACAGAGCCATAATTTCACCCACCGAGTCGTGACGAGCGATAATATAGACCATATCATCAACCATATAAGAGTCGGTGCCGTGCGGAATCA
Source organism: Alistipes sp. (assembly GCA_017937805.1). GTDB lineage: Bacteria > Bacteroidota > Bacteroidia > Bacteroidales > Rikenellaceae > Alistipes. The sequence goes on from JAGBCX010000048.1 coordinate 16,519, forward strand.
AGGTTTTGCCATCGCGAGAGATAGCCACGGTACGATATGCGGCATCTTCCTCGACCGAAAAACTCGACAACGCTCTACCCACAAGCGGAGATGTAGGTTCCAAGCGAAATACAACCAACGAAAGACGTCCTCCCGAAAAATCGACAAACTCGGTAGTTGAAGTGTGTCCGAGAAGCGTAATAACCTCCTCGGCAGCAATCTTCTCGGGATAGAACATATAGTCGATACCCATATTGATAAACATCTCTTTGTTATTCGGTTCGAGATATTCATTGTTATCGATACGAGCAATAGCCTTATTTGCACCAAGTTGCTTCGCCATAATAGCCGAGAGAATATTGGTATTCTCCACCGGGTGTACTGCAATAAAGAGGTCGCACTTACGCACAGATGCCTTACGCAATACGGCAAAGGTCGTTGAATCTCCCTCAACCGTAACCACATCGGCAAGGCTTGACACCTCGGCCAAAGCCTTTGGCTCTGCATCTATGACGGTAATATCGTGACCATTACCACTCAGCATCTTTGCCAAATGGCTACCCATCTCACCAACACCTGCAATAACAATTTTCATACGCTACAATCTACTTATATGTGTATATGAATACTATTCACGCAATTTAACTCACAAATATATACAAAATAATTGATAATTGATAATTGACAACTGACAATTTTTTATTAGTGAGGAGTGAGGAGTGAGGAGTGAGGAGTCAGGAGTGAGGAGTCAGGAGTGAGGAGTCAGGAGTGAGAAGTGAGGAGTGAGGTGTGAGGAGTGAGGAGTGAGGAGTG
>JAGBCX010000049.1 GCA_017937805.1 Alistipes sp.
AAACTTTCAGCGCTCCCCAGTAAGCGAATGAAGTGAGCGCCCCCAGTAAGGGCGGAACGCCCGCCCCTATAACCCCCAGAAAACCCTGCGCCGTGATGACGCTCGGAGTTCCTACTGCCAAAAAAGCCAAAAAAAAGTCGGGACAAAGCCCGACTTGTTTAGAAGAATACCAGTGACATCAGAATATAGGTCGGCAGGAGTATTATCAGCGAAAATTTGAAGATATAACCGAAGAACGATGGCATTCGTACACCGTCATTTTCGGCTACCGCCTTGACCATAAAGTTTGGTCCATTGCCGATATAGGTCATCGCTCCAAACAGTACCGAGCCAAGTGCAATGGCGGTAAGAAGCTGAACAGGAATGCCTGCGACAAGTGTTGCGCCCTCAGCCATAGGCAGACCTGCCGCTACGGTATGGAACGCCACTGCGGTAGGGGCATTATCGAGGAACGAACTCAACGCGCCCGAAAAGAAGAAGAACTGCGAAGGCTCTGTGATACCGAGCGAAGCGGCATTTTCATTCAAAAACAGCAGTGCCGGTGTCATCGTTACGAAGATGCCGATAAAGAGTATCGCCACCTCGGTAATCGGCTCCCACGAGAAGTGATTTTCGTGGCGCACTCGCCTACGGGTTGAGATTATCGACAACAGCAAGATTGTAATCAGCACAATCTCGCGCAGGAATGTCATATACCATGGAGCATCTTCGGCAGCCATAGCGGGAATTTGACCTGGGTTGATAAATGCCACCGCCAAGAGTATTGCCGAGAGGTAGAAGAGGTTTACCGTACCGGAGAAGGAGATTCGTATCGGCTCATCGCTCTCACTCTCGGAGCGTGGGCGCACACCGATAACCTCCTTGCGCTTCCAGATATAGGTGTCAATCACTACATAAATCGCCAACAACACCGAGCCTACGAAAGCCCACTGTGGAAAGAGCGTCTGGAACCACGAGAAATCGGCACCTCGCAGGTAGAGCAGGAACAACGGAGGGTCGCCAAGCGGAGTGAGTACGCCGCCGCAGTTGGCAACCATAGCGATAAAGAATAAGATGGTATGAATCTTATATGAACGGTCACGATTTATTTCGAGCAGAGGTCGAATCAGCAACATCGAAGCTCCCGTAGTGCCGACAATCGAAGCCAAGCCGTAGCCGATAAACATAATCGCTGCATTCACGATAGGGCGTGGGGTTGTGGAGTAGTTGATGCGGATACCTCCCGTAACGACATACAACGCAGCCAAAAGGGCTATAAACGGAATGTAGTCGTAGAGCATTTGGTGTTTGAGGTTCTCGCCCAACCCTGCACGATGTAGTATTATGGCGGTAGGAATGGCGATAACCAACACGAAAATCAGCTTGTTGATGTTTTTGCCCCAGAAACGAGGTGCAATAAGCGGCATCAATGCTATCGAGAGCAGCATCAACACAAATGGAATAAGCAAATATGGTTCTATGTTGTACATCTGTCGAAAATTTGATTCTATACCTTTTTGTTTTTTGCGGTATAAATCAAAATTCAGCTATACCGCAGAGCACTCTATGCCAAGGGCTCGCACCTTTTCGGCTATCTTTTCCAACTCCTCGCGTGAAACTTTTTCGAGCGTTTTGCACGGAGTTGCACGGTCTATCGAATAGACCATTACACTATGCGGTCGTAGATGTTCAACAACTGCCGCCCATGCAAGAAATTCGCGTTCGGTAGTGTTGTCTATATACTCACCATTGTACTCGCCACGCAGAAACATCGTCTGCAACACAAACTCTCTGCCAAATTTTTCGAGGTTTTTCACCACCTCCGCCACCGAGTAGTTGCCGCAAGGCTTGTTTATAAGGTGTGCCGTAGCATCTATTGCCGAGTCGAGTTTTAAGATAGGGTTATCCACCTTGTGCAACGCTCTGCACACATCTTCACGATGCAACTGTGTCGCATTGCTCAATACCGAAACCTTTGCACTTGGGGCGAACTTGTCGCGCAAGGCGATAGTGTCATCAATAATACCCTCAAATTCGGGGTGTATTGTAGGTTCGCCATTGCCTGCGAAGGTTATAACATCGGGAAGTTGCTCCTCCGCAGCCATCTTTGAGAGGGTTGCTTCAAGAGCCGTGCGGATATCTGAGCGAGAGTTGAAGCGCACCTTCTCGGTGCGATTATCCTCATTCCAACCACATTCGCAATATATACAGTCGAAGTTGCACAACTTCGAGTGAAGGGGCAACAAATTCACACCGAGCGAGATACCCAATCGGCGTGAGCGTACAGGACCATATATGATATCGGTGAACAGCACTTTGCTCAATTTTTTGCTACGCAAAAATAATATAAAATTTTTAAAAAATGAAGTTTTCCGTTTTCTGATTAAAAAAAACGCACAAAGCTCGTGCCTTGTGCGTTTTTGTCTGTTGTAAAATTCGTTTACTCAGTGTACTCAAAGTCAACCGAGCCGTCCTTTGGACACTTTACAACATTGTTTACGTACCACTTGTCGCCCTCCTTTGTCGAGATGAAGACAATTACACGAAGGTTGTCAACCTTCCAGTTCTTCTCCAACTTGAAAGCAAACTCGCGCGATTCGGTTGCTCCGGCATTGATAACGCCCAAATAGTGACCGGTAAAGTCCATATTTGAAAGTCGACTATCAGCAAAACGGATACAGTTGTTATGCTCATTGAGATTTACTCCCTCCAATGGGGTTGTGCCATAATTCGCTTGTGCTGCCTGAATGCCATCTTCCAACAACCATGCACCAATACGGAAACTTGTTGTGGTAGCAGCCTTAACAGTAGCGGTGAGTACGATATAGCCCTCCTCCGGATAATATTTTGAATTAACCGCAATACCACCGGCAGCACTTGTACGTGCATACGAGTCATTGATAAGTTTTGTAACAGCAGCGTAGCTTGCCGATGTTGCAGTCGAGCTATTCAAATCGGCATAGATACATGGGAAGCCCGTTACACCCAGCGAGTTATCAAGAGTCTTTGCATCTACAAGGTATGCAGGGTCGTTTGCATTGTAGAGGTGTGCTGCCGCAAGCACAATCCTGTTGTTAAGCAGTTTAACGCCTGCAATCTGATGAAGTGCATTGACCATATTTGGACAATAGCCACAACCTGTACCCGTAAATTGGGTAAGAAGCACACGGCGTGTAAAGTTTGTCTTGCCCGGATTTGTATCTACAGGAGCTGCAGGTGCAGTAGGCGGAGTCTTAACCACTTCGATATTTGTTGTACCGGTGTAGGCTGTTCCATATGCAGCCCAAAATCCATAGACACCTTGTGTGGTCGAAGAGAATGTATTTCCACCCTCGTATAGTTCTTCACCAAGATAGATTTCGTAGCCCTCTGTCAAAACCTCGCCATCAAGATAGACAGTGAAGGTGACACAATCCTCGCCATTGTCGTAGATATATCGCTTGTCGTTGTGAAGATATAGACCCTCAGTCGGTATATCGAAATCCGCCTGAATCTGATCGAAGCCATCGTCATTCTTGTCTTTATCATCAGGATTTACAGTTGGGCCCTGAGCACAACCGGTGAAGAGCATTGCTCCAATGCAAAAAGATAGTAGTGTTTTGAGTACTTTCATAATTTTGTGATATTAAATTTATATTTTTTCTTGTTTTCTGTTTAGAACGATGATGTCAGCACAAGATTTACGCCGGTGTATGCAGGCGAATAGCGACAAACGCCTCCCGAGCATACATAACCTGCACGGTTGCGACCATAACTCAACTGTACGCGAGTACGATTGTAGGTATAGCTGAATCCTCCGTTGTAGTAGTGAATCTTGCTCTGTCCGATATTGTACATATCCTGCACGTAGAAGCTCCAATGCGGAGCAAGGTTGAACTCTACGAGTCCTGCCACCCAATCACCTTCGCTATGCATGCCGTCCCACTCGCTCTTATCATCGCCCGAAAGGAGGTATTGCAACTCGAAACGCAATGACATCTTGCGATTGAACTTGTGCGTTACATCGCCTACGAAGATATGCGCCTGATGGTCCATATTGTCCTGATACGAGTAGAGCAAGAGCGACTTCCACTTTTTATCCCACTGACGCTCTACATCAACGTTGATATCACGCCAATAGAGTGGGCGGATATCTCCGAGCCACGCCTGTTTTTCGAGCGAATAGAACGTTGAGAAGTTGGCATGGAAGTTCCAATAGCGATAGCGGTTCGACTTGCTGCGATAGGAGTAACACAAATCGACCTGACCTCCCATTTCGCCATTTATCGCAACCTGATAAGGGTTGATATTTGCCAACATATAGGTATATTGGCGAGTCAGAGCAGGAAGATAGTTGATGGTGTTGCCCGTACCATTCGTGAACATATCAATAGCTGTACGCATATTGCTCAATGCACGGAATGTACCCATCACACTGAAAGTTTTGTAGTTGTAACCGACCTCTCCGAGTGCGGCCCAACCTTTGTGTGTGGTAGTGTGTGAAATATCGACAAAATCGTTGCCTTTGCCGACATACTCACCCCTGACGGTCAATCCGTTCCAGCCGAAGTTCAAACGGCCCGAATACATATTCAGGTTAGGTTTGATACCGTAAGATTCAAGGAAGGTAATACCACCCTCACCCGTCTCTTGGTCAGCTGTTGCCATATCTATAATGAGCAACTCCTCAGGAGCCTGCGACAAATCCTGATAGCGGTTTACGAACGAGCCCTCAATATTGAAGGTTATGGCCGGAGCCTTTATTATTTCGGCAATCGATACCGACAAATCGGCACCGCGCACCCATGTGTTCGAGTACTCGGTATAGAGTCGAGGGCGACCATACATTCCACGCAACGACACATAGCGACCGAAGTTGTAGGCTGCACGAACTCCTTCGAGCGAGTTGTTGAATCCGAGCTGACGGTCCTCGAACGAACGGAAAATCAATCCATTTCCATATTGGTCGAAGATATCTCCCACCAAAATCTCGTAATTCTTATCACGCCACTGAACATACTTCGATGCAAGATAAAATTTGTAGCCATCTGCCAACTCCTCATAACCGACCAATGCCGGAAGGTAGGCATTCATCTGAATACCTGCCGAGAAACGGCCATTGGAGTAATCGACTTTTAGGTAGTTGTTCGAGCCAAATCTGTCCTCAGGACGAGGTTTATCCTCCGTATATATTCTGTTGTCCGGGGTGTAGTAGATAGAAGATGACTCCAAGCTACCCGACACCTGACCGTTGCCGAGTACTTGTTGTGCCGAAGCGGACGCCGCAAGTGCTAATACACCGGCAACAAAGAGAGTTAATCGTTTCATCGTCTGTTATTTCTTCTTTTTCTGTCCCTTCTTCAATTCGACAATCTTGTCGAACAACTCCTGCTCACTACCCGGAGTGTAGCCCGAGTGCGAATAGATAATATTACCCTCGGCATCAACTACGAACGATTGCGGTGTTAGCGAAACATTCATTGCTCGTTTGAGGTCTTGATTCTCATCGTAGACGCAGATAAACTCCCAACCACGTGACGATGCAATAGCCTTTGCCGAAGCCTTCAAGCGGGCATCGTCAACCGATACCGCAACGACCTCCACTTCTGCCTCCGAACGCCAATCTGCCAATGCATCGTTGATGGCATTCAACTCCTGAATACAAGGTTTGCAGGCAATCGACCAATAGGCGATAATCAACGGCTTACCTTGTGCCAAATCGCGTACCGAAACAATCTTGCCCTGTGCATTCTCGACCTTTACATCGGGGAGTTGCTGTGCCGAAGCAAATGAAACTACCGATATGAGGCACAAAAGAGAAAATAATCTTTTCATAATTATACTCCTGTCTTAAATCCGCACCAAGAAGTCTCCGCTTGCGGAAACTTCTCGATGCGAGATAAATTACTACTATTTGCGAGCCGGAGCAATCTTCTTCGAGAGCTTTTTCATGCCTTCGCGAGTCTGCTCTGGTGTTGGGAACTTGTTGGTTACAACCTTGATATCCGACTTCTTAACGCCAGGAACAAGCACCGTGTGATTGTGTGGCTTAACAGGAGTCTGATATCCTGCATCATTCGCAACGCGCTTGCCATTGTGACGAACATACGACTTTCTGCTTGGAGTAGGTGCAGTAGCACTCCAACCCTTGGTCAACACAACATCTGAAACGACGTATGGGTTGTAGAAATTAAGCATGTTATTATTCTCGTAAATCACGTTAGGATATAGAGTAACCATAGACGTCTCCCCCGTCTCTGCATCTTTTACCTCAGTCTGGTAAGATTTAAGGGTGATAGTATTGCCGTCTTCAGCAATCTCCACATGAATACCTACACTCTGAACACTCTCAGGGTCATTCGGATTATAGAAGTTTGCATAGCCACTCTCGAAATTACCTCCGCACAGATAGTGCATCATACCACTATACCAACAAGTCAATGGCTGAACACGGTCGTAATGAACAGGAATAAAGATATTACCATCAGCATCGGTCTGCAAGAACCACTTCGGACCGAAGTCGAAGAAGAGGTAATCAACCTTCGATGATTTATAGTCAGGCATTACGAACAGATCCCAAGGAGTAACGGTAGATAATGTACGATCGTTGTCGATAGCCCAACCTTGGCAAAGAACTCGGTTCTGACCGAGAACGGCAGCATTATAATCAACAGACTGTTGGTTGAACTCAGCAAGGTATGCATCTGCTGCCTCCTTATCTACGCCTTCATTCTCAAATACCAAGTAGTCCGCAGCTGTGAAGACATTATCGGTCTTCAAATCACCAATCGAAACCTTCCAACTTGCTGTTGATTGAGTATAGGTGTATGGTTCTGTGCTGTAGTCAATAGTCCTGATTGTTGCAGTTGCAGTCCAATCGCCCTTCAAAGCGTTCAACTTGGTCATATTGAGAGGTGTAGCCGGTGACGCCTTCAACGATATAGCCTCAGCAACAGCCTGCGGATTCTCTCCATCAGGGTCATTTGGACGGTTCTCATCGTTCCAGCCCATAACTGCAAGGGTAAAGTTCGAGTTCTCTCGAACATCGAAATCGATATCGTAACCTGCGCTGGAATTAATCTTTGCAATTTCAGCCTCGGTGAGGTTTGCATAGCCATCATTAGCTTTGATGATGTCGCTATAGCTATAACCGAGTGCGCCCATGTACGAAGCGAAGTCACGAGTGTAGTTTGCAGCATACACCACCTTCTTCACAGGAATCGAAGGGTTTGCATTCTTGATATTGAACTTAACCTTATATGGGTCATACGCATCGTAAGGTGTTACGATAAGTTCAGGCGCAGGCTTTGTGAATGTAGGGAGCGTGAAAGTGATGTGTTGGTAGTTCTGAGCCGAAACATCAGGCCACATCTCGCCATCTTCCATACGTCCATTTACTGCATTTACAACGAGGTGGTATGTTAAACCCGGAGTGAGCCACATGAAATACTCCTCGAGCTTAAGTTGAATGATACCCTCCGATGCATAGTAAGGGAATATACCGAAGTAGCCGGCCATCTCCGAAGTTGTAAACCACTGCATAAGGCTCTCGTCGCCTTTGAGATAATCTCTAACGAGATCGCGATAGCCTTGATTATACTCGTTTGTCTCCTCGAACAAACCTACAAAGTATGCGAAGGTCTTGTTGTCAGGAGTGAATGTGATGGTACCACCATCAGTTTTGAGGTCTGATACTTCAACCTTCACTGTACCATCGAACTGTGTAGGTCCGGGGAGTCGTACATCGACACGCTTGTACCAAGCGCCTTCATGCCAGAACTTGTTAGAGTCGATGTTAGAACCGCCTCCACCTCCTACGCCCATATCAGGGAGCTCACCTTCATCACGACCGCCACCAACAGCTTTTTTGTAAGCATTCATATCGAATGGATACCAATACCAACCAGGTCCCCAACCGTAATCGATTGTCGGGTGTTTTTTGTCGCAACCTGTATCAAGGTGATCTTGTGGATATTCAACCTTGAAGTACTCGTCGCAATCGGTGTGATAGACCTCCGACATAAGAACGAGAAGTGGCTCTCCCGGCTGGAAGTGATAGTAGTATGAAATAGGAGCAGCCTCACCTGTCTCAACACGAGGGTCGGTGGCAGGAACCTCTATACACTGAGAGTTGGAAATAACATAGTATCCGATTTCGCCTGCAGCATTGCGACGATATACGTTGTAGTGATTGATGTTAAGAGTAGTGTCGTTTTTGATAACATAAGCCGGATACACCCAGTCGCACGTGTGCAACATCTCCGGAATCGAAGGATTGCCGTTGTATTCCAACATTGCGATATTGGTAACGCCCCACTTAAGGCGACGGTCCTCTTGTTTAACATGCTCAGGAACCTGAACATAGATGTCGGCACCCTCTGCGTTTGTACGAAGTACCACAACATCTGAATCGGCATACGCATTAGGTGTAGTAAACTCTACCGAGAAGATTTCTCCATCGTTATAGAATTCGGTGCTCGAAACAGTAGCAGCGATATAGACAACGAAGGTCTTTCCTCGATCGAGGCCATCGTTACCGGTAAGGTTGATGACTTCAGAATTGCCGTCAATCGTCTTTCCTGAACGGAACAAAACCAACGCACTTGCAGGTGCTTTACCCACACCCTTCTCGACAACCTTGTAACCTACGGCTGCCAGCCCTCGTGTTGTGATAGGAATGTCGACTTTGATAGCCGAATAAATCACAGGATCAGCGATCTCCAAGAAAGGTCCCTTCTCCGACTCTTTGTCATCACCTTCCTCGTCCTCTTTTCCTTCATCTTTTTCATCCTCCTTGTCATCTTTGTCATCACCAGGGAGGTTTGTTTGTGGAAAGTTTAAGTCCCCATCAAACCCGGTACACGAAACCGTTATTCCTCCTCCCAGCATTACTACTGCCAAGAGAATGAATACTTTTAAGAATAAATTTTTCATAAGATTTTTATTTGATTAAATGAAACTTTCTTTCAATATCGGGGCGCAAGATAGTGATTTTTTCGGGATTTTTATGATTTTTTAAAATATTTTTCTCGTATGCTCGTGCATTATGCTCGCGTACGCGGGAAAATGACCCCAAAGAAGGCGAATAATTATGTTAATAATATAAAATAAAATTGAGAGTCGGAAGGCCTCCAACTCTCAATTTTCAATTCTCTATTCTCAATTTATCTCTTGTACTCTTCAAGACCTTTTTCAAGGAAGTCTATAAAGCCTTCGACCGAGAGGTCATAGCCACGTGGCTCGCCCAAAATCTTGCCATCCTTGCCCTGCAAGACATAGTATGGCTGAGCATTTACACCGAAGCGTGTAAGGGCATAATTGGCATTTACCTTGCCCAAAGTTTTAAGCACTTTGCCACTCTCGGTTGTCACCCATTCGCTCTCAGGCAATGGCATTTTATCATCTGTATAGAGTGCCACTACAACATATTTATCGCGCAAAATTTGTTGTACGGCAGGGTCTGCCCAAACTCTCGCCTCCATCTCTCGACAATTCACACAGCCATGACCCGTAAAATCAATAAATATCGGTTTTCCGACCTTTGCAGCATACGCCTCCGCCTCCTTCATGTCGAAGAAGCCTTTTAAGCCGTGTGGAAGGTGTAAGACATCGCTATATTTTGCGTTGTTTATATCCACCTCACCACTACCCGATGTTGCGGTAGGAGCATACTTCTCAATCACAAAATCCTGCGATGAAAGCGGTGGCAGATAGCCCGACAACGCCTTCAAAGGTGCGCCCCACATGCCCGGAATCATATATACGACGAATGTAAATACTCCGATAGCCAACGCCAAACGACCTACGCTGAGGTGTTTAACTTCGCTGTCGTGAGCGAACTTAATCTTACCCAAGAGGTACAAGCCGAGCAACGAGAATACCACAATCCAAATTGCAAGATATACCTCGCGGTCGAGCAAGTTCCAATGGTAAACCTGGTCAGCAACGCTGAGGAACTTGAATCCGAGAGCCACCTCAACAAATCCGAGAACAACCTTCACCGAGTTGAGCCAACCGCCACTCTTCGGTAACTTCTGCAACAACGAAGGGAAGAAGGCAAAGAGTGTAAATGGCAGTGCAAAGGCGGTCGAGAATGCCAACATCGTAATAATTGGCGACCACACCTCGCCCGAAGTCGATTTGATAAGCACCGAGCCTACAATAGGGCCTGTACACGAGAACGACACAAGCACCAAAGTCAGAGCCATAAAGAAGATACCTCCGATACCGCCTTTATCCGACTTGGCATCGCTCTTGTTTACAAGTGCGCTCGGCATGGTAATCTCGAATGCGCCGAAGAACGAGGCTGCAAATATCATAAATACCACAAAGAAGAGGATATTTGGCAACCAATGTGTAGCAAGCCAATTGAAGATGTCGGCTGTTACGGCATCGCCACCCACTACGCGCGTAATAATAATAAGTATAGCGATAGGGAGTGTGTAGAGTGCAATGATAAACAGACCATACAACGATGCGTTAATTCGACCACGAGCCGCTGAGCCACTATTCTTCATAAAGAACGATACGGTCATCGGCACCATAGGGAATACGCAAGGTGTGAGCAGTGCTGCAAAGCCCCACAAGATAGCCTCGATAATGAGCGACCATAACGAACCCTCGCCTGCGGCATCTTTTACAGCCTTAACCTCTGCCTTTGGGGTATCAGTCGCCTTACCGAGCGTTACTATAACCTCCTCCTCGGTAGGAGGGGTACAGTTCGAGTCGTTGCAAGCCATATACTCGATAGCGACCTTAACATCGCCCTCGCCCTTGAAATCCTGCTCAAAGAGAGCCTCTTTCTCGAAATAACCTATTTCGATACCGAAGATATCGTCCATGTGACGCACTGCCTTCGACAATACTCGCATCTCGCCCATAGCCTTCACACCCTCGCTCGGCTCAAACTTCAACGATGTGGCAGTGATAAACTCGTATGGTCCGAGGTCGTAGATATGCCAACCGTCAGCCATTTGCGCCTTCATCTGTACGGTGTAACCTCCATCTCCACTCTCCGTAACCGAGTGCGACCATTTTACGGTGTTCTCCTGCGCCATTGTTGCCATCGGAACAACGCACAAAAGCATCAATAAAAAGTTTCGTAAAATTTTCATAATTATTTAAGTTTTCTATTTGATTTTCTCGAATTTAAGCATCTGCCAAATATCGCATTTGCTATGTTGTATCTGCTTATATCCCAACGATTTCGCCTTTTTCGCAAGGATTGTCACATCCTCCTCAAGGAAGCCACTTATTGCCAATAATCCACCTTGTGAGAGTGTTGCACTATACGCCTTCATATCCTCCAGCAAGACATTGCGGTTGATGTTCGCCAAGACAATATCAAAGTGTTCGCCCTCTATCGCTTTTGCATCGCTGCAAACCGAAACGACCTTATCACCGACATCGTTGAGCATGATATTTTCGCGTACGCTCTCCTCTGCCATATCATCTATCTCGACCGCTAAGACGCTCTCAGCGCCGAGTTTTGCCGCCACAATAGCCAAAACGCCCGTGCCACTACCCATATCCAGCACCCGCTTACCCCTCAAATCAAGGTCGAGCAACACCTCAACCATCAATTGCGTGGTGGCATGGTGGCCTGTACCGAATGACATCTTAGGCTGTATCACAATCTCCAAACCTTTGTAGTGGGTGTGTGCTTTGTGAAATGGTGCACGAATAAGAACCCTATTCCGAACCTCAACCTCCTTGAAGTTGCTCTCCCATACAGCGTTCCAATTCTGTTGTTCGATCTCCTCGAAGTAGTAGTCGAGAATACCCTCGTTGTACAAGAGCTCCTCAACGCTCTCTTTGCACTTATCGAACTCTTCTTGGGGAATATAGGCATTGAGCAGACCATCGCCATAGTCGAAGCTATCAAACGGAAAATCCGAGAGGTAAGCAGTGAGAATATCTCCCTGCTCCTCCGTTGTACTTATTGATAGTTTCGTATAGTTTGACATAGTTTTCCGTTTTTCGTTTTCCGCTTTCCGAACTCCGAGCGTTGTTAAGGCGCAAACCTTTTTAAGGAGTTTAAGGAATTTAAGGAGTGCGCTTTCCGTTTTCCGTTTTCCGCTTTAATCCCTCTTCGAGGGCTTTTCCTCCTTCGCACCTCGGCATAGTGCGCAAGCGCCCTCTGCTCTCGGTTTGTCGTCGGTTCCGCTTTCCGCTTTCCGTTTTCCGTTTTCCGCTTTCCGCTTTTCTCGTCTTTCGTCTATTCCACATACAGCACCAACCCCTTCAAATACTCGCCCTCAGGGTGGTAGATATTTATTGGGTGGTCGGTTGGCTGTGTTAGTTGGTGCAGGATACGCACTTTGCGCCCTGCGATTGCTGCTGCGGTAAATACCGTAGTGCGGAACAGCTCCTTCGATACCGCTTGCGAACAAGAGAAGGTAAAGAGTATGCCACCACTCTTAATCTGCGACAAGGCGCGAGCATTTAATCGTTTATAACCCTGCATTGCATTTCCCAGCACCTTGTGATGTTTGGCAAATGCCGGCGGATCGAGGATTATCATATCGTACTTCTCGCCAATATCTTTCAGGTACTCTACGGCATCACACGCCAACGAGGTGTGCGGTGCATCTTCGCCAAAATTTAACTTTATATTCTCATCAACGAGCCTTACCGCACGCTCCGAAGCATCTATCGAGCAGACCTCTTTCGCTCCACCTGCCAGAGCATAGACCGAGAAACCTCCCGTATAGCAGAAGGTGTTCAAGACGGTGCGCCCCTTGGCATATTGCTGAACAAGATGGCGATTGAAGCGTTGGTCGATAAAGAAACCAGTCTTTTGTCCCTCCTCCCAATTTACGAGGAACTTATGACCATTCTCCAAAACAATATTATCTCTCTCTGCCGAGCCGTAGAGATAACCATCAACGGCATTTAAGTTGGCTTTGAAAGGTACGGTTTGTGCGCTTTTGTCGTAGATGGCGGTGATTTTTTCACCATAAACCTCACGAATGGCTGTTGCTATATCGTTACGCGAAAGGTACATTCCGACAGAGTGGCACTGAACCACTGCCGTTGAACCGTAAATATCAACTACCAAGCCCGGCAACAAATCGCCCTCGCCATGAATAAGGCGATAGCAATTTGTCTGGGGATTATCGGTTAGATTGAGCGTTTGGCGCACATCGTAGGCACTTGCAATGCGGTCGTGCCACCACTTTGCATCAATTGCCTCCTGCTCGAAAGTTAGAATGCGAACAGCGATAGAGCCGATCTGATAATGACCTCGTGCGATATAGTCGCCTCGTTGGGTAAACACATCAACAACAGCACCTTCGGAGATGCTCTCACCCTCGCACTCAACACGCTCTATTGCACCCGAAAACACCCAAGGGTGGCGGCGTTGCAGGGACTCCTCCTTACCTCGGCGGAGATATATCTTCGCTCTACTCATCTTAGGTCTAATCGTTAGATTCTACAAATAGCGTAAATACCAATGGCGTGTATGGCAAAATCTCGGTACTGATGGTTTTGGTGGTTATAACCTCCTCCTCAACGCTGGTGTCGTAGTTATAGTTGTAGTAATTATAGTCGTAGTAGTTGTAGTAAGGACTATAATAGTTGTAGTACGAGTTGTAATAGTTGTAGTAATTGTAGTAGTTGATTGCGTTGTAGTAGTCGGCATTACCCGATGTCGAAACCTCGGTTGTGGTTGTAGTACCCGTCAATCCGGCAATTCCGTAGGCGTAACCCGAAGTTGTTACAATCTGTCCGTAGGCTCCGTAGTGCATCTGAGGTATGCAGTAGTACCATGCACCGATGGCTTGACGTTCGCTCTGCTCCTTGCCTTCATCGTCAGATGGACTATAGCTGAATACGGAACAGTCCGGCTCGGACTCATCGAACATAAGTTTGCGAATCTCTGCGATATTGGTATCCACAACAAAGCCGTCCATAAATCGCAACACATACCACACATGCGCACGGCCATTTCTTGTAATCTGAGTCTTCTCCGACTGCTTGGACTTATCCAAGCCCTTACCAAAACGCTTCAACAGAATTTTGTTGATGGTGTCGTTTATCTTTGACATATTGCCAAGCGCATATTTTCTGTTATCCACGTATGGATTCTGCGTATTGTTTGTGTCGTCATGGTGTTGAAGATATGTATACGCATAGATATTGTCGTTGGCAGGATTGTAGTCGAGATTATAGTATAGGCCTTTGAGATTCAAATCGTCATTGGCATCAACTCTCTCCGATTCGGGCTTAGTAGCCAGCACCCATGCAGGGTTGTTGCCATATCCCGTGTAAATTCTCACCATCTCCTCCTCTCTCTTTGAAGGGTTTTTGATTGCACCCAGAACTTCAATATCCAAAACCAATGGGCGTGAAGCGCTGAGAGTATATTGACCTTCGTAACCGCCCTGAGTGGTCGAGCCACTCTCTCCATAGGCAATGGACGATGGTAGATAGATGCGTATTTTCGAGCCACGACGCATGTAGTATGGCTTCTTTATGTTGTATTTTGCACAATATTCGTCACTCAATGTTAATTCGTGACGCATTGCCAGATATGTACCCTCCAACAATCCTACGTTTGTATTTCCGCAGTAGTTGAAGAATGGCACATAGTGAGTAGAGTAAGAGAATGTTCCGCACAACTCGGCCTCCTTTTCTTTACGCGTCAAGCAGATTGAGCCATTTATGTCGCGACCGGTCATATTGGTATAAACCCAACACGTATCTTGTCGCATAAGTGGCTCTGAGCCATAGTTATTTCCATTTGCGGCGATATTGTCATTCTTATCTCCCTCGAGAATTTCGACATAGTATCCACCTACTGCTTGGTAGTTGCCCATCAATTCGGGTTTGTGAAGCTTTATCCACGCATCGAGTGAAATTTTTTCTCTCTCCTGAGTGGATAGTGGCTCCGCCTCCTTTATGCACGAAGAGAGCATGAAGGCTGAGATGATAATCCCAAAAACGATCTTTATGCTGTTTGTAAATCTCATATTCTACCTTAAAACTTTCTCAATTTTCATATACCATGCAACCATCGAATTCTTAGGCACGACATTGATTATCTCATCGCCGTATGCCAGACTTGATGTCATGAACACCTGCACAGAGTCCGCCTCATGACACCCCGGAAGGGTGAGCTCCAATCCTTTCAGTATGGGGGTAGTGCCAAGTGTTATTTGAAGTGGCTCTTTCGACCAATCGAGAGTGTTATCACTTTTTTTGCCAAGTTGCTCTATTACAGACGGAACATTTGACCAATATATCGCCGAATTCGAAGGCGCAGAGCCGGTAAATGTGTAGGCCGTGAAACGAATCTCTATCTTGTCGCCCCAATACACAATCGGCTTTGCCTCTCGTCCGGCATCATAATAATTTACGATGTGGCGATAAGCATATCGCCCGAAAGTGGAATAGAATGGTGGCTCAGAGTCGATGACGTTGCCTAAATCCTCCTCTGCAATCAAACGACGTGATGAAGTCAGAAACTTCACTATTTTGTCGTGCTCCGACATGAGAATATCCTCCTCTTTGTCTTTGCAGCCTGCCAATAACGGCAACAGAAACAGTATAACTAAAATTTTTCTCATGGTCATTAAACGAACAAAGGTACAAATTATTATGCAAAAACTTTGTTTTTGTGGTCAAAAAATATTACAACTGCTTCAATGCACTTCGGATAGCCTCCTCCACACTGAGCGATGTATCTGCCTTGAAGATTTTTTGTAAAACCTTCTCCGATGCTGCTTTTGTAAAGCCAAGCATTACGAGTGCCGCCAGAGCCTCGTCAAATGCTTGTGGGTGTTGTGCTGCGGCCAAGATATTTTCGCACGCATTGTGCGAAGAGATATCCAACATCTTGCCACTCAAATCGACAATGATTTTTTGCGCAGTTTTCAACCCCAAGCCCTTCACATTTTTCAGGAGAGTGGCGTTGCCCGTTGCTATTATGTTGCGCAATTCGGTTGGGGAGTAGGTCGATAGAATCATTCGAGCCGTATTTCCTCCAACGCCCGACACACTAATGAGCAAGCGGAACAGGTCACGCTCCATCTTCGAGGAGAATCCGTAGAGCAACTCCGCATCTTCTCTTACGATGTGGTGCAGAAACAGCTTCACTTTTTCAAGCTTCTCTATCTCGGAAAAGGTGCTGAGCGAAATATTTATAAAATAGCCGACTCCTCCGGTCTCGATTATGGCGTATGCCGGAGCAATTTCGACAAGCGCACCGCTTATGTATTCGTACATATTACAAGTTACCAAATATAATTTGGTGCAAAAATAGAAAAAACCGTTCAAATCACGAAATTTAGGAGCGATAATATTGTATATTATCTCAAAAAATAGTAATTTTGTTCGATTTAAGTGATGATTATGGGAAGTTTATTGACGGTAATATTGATAGCGGCAGGCGCAGTCGGCTTTTTTGTGTTGGCGCTGTCGCTGACTTTGATATTCAAGGGGCACCACATCGACTCCGAGATATCAACCAATAAGGATATGCAACGCCTCGGTATAAAGTGTGCGGTGCAGGAGACGCGCGAGGATATGGCGGCCGAAAATTGCGATGACAATCCTTGCAGCGGCAACTGCGCAGGGTGCGATATTGAACATTCTAATAAAAAAGATAACAAAGATGCGTAAGACGATTTTTCTATTGCTGGGAGCGATGTTTGCTGTCGTCTCGGCGGTGGCGCAATCTGTGCCAAATCTCCCTAAAAAACTCTATTCAGGCCCTTGGAAGGCGGGACACGTGCAGGGTATTGCGGTTGATGCCAAGCAGGAGTATGTCTATCTCTCTTTTACGACAATGCTCGTAAAGATGAATATGAAAGGAGAGGTTATCGGTACAGTTACGGGACTTTTAGGACATTTGGGCTGTTTGGAATTTAACGAAGAAGACGGTCGTCTTTACGGCTCGTTGGAGTACAAAAATGATGCTATCGGCAAGGGTATTTTGCGCCAGGAGGGTGCAACAAAACAGTTTAAGACAGGTTTCTATGTTGCGATATTCGATGTCGAGAAGATAAATCGCATAAATATGAATGCCGAGAAAGATGGCGTAATGAAGAGCGTCTTGCTGAAAACTGTTGTAGAAGATTTCGAGGCGGAGATTACGACCACATCGGGCGCAACTCTAAAACATCGCTACGGTTGTTCCGGTTTCGATGGTATATCGTTTGGTCCGGCTTTCGATGGCTCGGACAAGAGGTTGCTGACGGTGGCGTACGGCATTTATGGCGACAACAATCGCACAGACAACGACTACCAAGTACTTCTACAGTACGATATTGCAGATTGGGCGAAGTATGAGGCTATCCACTCGCAGAATGACTTGCACCGTCAAGGCCCCGAAAAACCATACGGAAAGTATTTCGCATTCACGGGCAACACCACATGGGGCGTTCAAAACCTCGAATATGACAAGAGTACAAATTTCTGGTTTTTAGCGTGTTATACGGGCAAAAAACCTCATTTTGCCAACTACTCGCTATTCTGCGTTGATGGCGCAAAGAGGGCCACAACAAAATCATTGAAAGGTGTCGATTATCAGGAAAAGGGAGCTGTGCTCTCGCTCGCCAAAGTGGGCGCAAAGGACCCTAACAATGGCAAAGTGCGGGGCTGGCACAATAAGTTTGGAGCATGTGGAACCTGCTCTTTGGGCAATGGTTATTTCTACCTTGCAGCACCGGGCAAGACAAAGGAGGGACGATCGGCAACGCTCTATCTTGCTCGCTATGTGGGCTCCGAAGAGAAAGCCTTCGAGATAGTAAAATAGCAATGTGATTGCAATATATGTGTCGCAATTCCTAAAATGGAGTTGCGATTTTTTTTGCAAAATATTCTTTTTTTTAAGAATAATTACTATCTTTGTGTATGGCGTTGGTGGCAAAATCCTTTCCCGATTTTTCGGGGGGGGGATTTTGAGGTTTAAGATACTTACAATCAAGTGTTTACAGCGATTATGTACGATAAATTGTGAGGCAAACAGACTAAACAAGTAATTTTACATACTTTTAATAAACCTAATTTTTTAACTAAAACCAAAAAAACAAGATGAAAAATTTGACAAAAATTTTCATGGCGGTTGTGGCGGGAATGTTCGCATTCTCTTGCGTAACAGACACGACTGAGGACCTTGGTGTACAGCTCGGAGGAGCCCACAAAGGTCAGACAACTCTTTCAAT
>JAGBCX010000050.1 GCA_017937805.1 Alistipes sp.
AACAGGTGTAGGTAAGCAGTTTACCAAGTGCATCAAGATGGTTAAGTCGGAGAAGACCGGTGCTTACATTTTCAAGGAGGCAGTTCTTCCAAACGACCAGGTAGCAGAGTTTATGAAATAGTAAAACCGCTACAATGTATTTAGGAGTTTCTCCTAATACAAAAGGCTTTCCGAAAGGAGAGCCTTTTGTGTTTTTGTTGCTCTGATGGACTCTTTTTGCACCCGTTAATAGGTATATTTAGGATTGAAGACCAAGATTTGACATATGTGCGATAAATATCTTCATAAACGCTGCCCGAAATTATATAGTTTTTGTATATTTGTATCAACATTAACTAAAAAAAGGAGAAACTATGATTGCATTTATTTGTTGGATTATCGGTCTTGTGTTGTCGGTAAAGGCGGCATTGGAGATTTATCGTCTCGAAGGCGATTTGTTGAAGAAGATTATCTTTATCGTGCTTGTTCTTATTTGCAGCTGGCTCGGTTTGGTTGTCTACTATCTTTTTGCTCGTGACAAGATGGCCGAGTGGGTTAAATAGTTCCACAACCGGCAATTTTACGAAAAGAAGCTGTCTAACAAAATGGGAGTGTCTAAAAACTTGTTAGACACTCCCGCTCAATATATAAAATAACAAACCTTTAATTGTCAATTCGTCAATTGTCAATTTATTCCCTATACCCCTTTGGCGAGACGCCTACAACCCTTTTGAAATACTTGCCAAAGACCGATTGCGAGGGGAAATTCATCGCATCGGCAATCTGCTGTATTGTCATATCGGTCGAGGAGAGCAACGCCCTGCACTCCGTGATAACGTGCTCCTCGATAAGCGACAACGCCCCCTTGCCCGACGTCTGCATCACCACCTGCGAGAGGTACTTGGGCGTTATGCAGAGTTGGTCGGCGTAGAAACTGAGAGTGCGCTCCCGTTTGTAGTTCTGTCGCACCAACTCCACAAATCGTGCGTAAATCTCCCCCTTGCGACCACCTTTTATCTGCATTTCGCCGACATTATGCACCTCGTAGGAGTAGCCGTAGAAGGTCGCCAAAGTGAGATGCTTTGCCGCCTCCAAACGATATTTCTGGCGTGGCGATTGCGTGATATTGTACAGAAGTTCATAGTAGATATTGAATACATTGGCGCAGTTATCCATCTGCATAACAGCGTGTTGCGACATTTGCAGATAGAATGGTCCAATCTTCTCAACGCCCGAAAACAGTCCGTCAGAGAAGTTGCGCGACATAAGTATCACCCGACAGCGAAGATTCTCCGACACTCCCGATATCTGGCAGGTCTGACCAAATCGAACAATAATCACGCGGCTCGGCTCGATAGGGTACTCCACCATATTTACCTTTATGCGCGCCTCACCTTCAAGGCAGATAAATGTTGCTGTCATCTCATTCTTGAATGGCTCGTAGATATTTGCGGCAATCCTCTCGATACTCTCATCGAGGAGTATCAAATCGTTCTCGACTCTGCCCGCTATGGCGTAATTTCCAAATAGAGGAACTCTGCTCATGGTGATAATCTTTTCGCAAATATACCTCTTTTATTTCGGAAATGGGTTGTTTTAAAATCGAAAAGTGGGAAAATATACCAAAATAGTGTAAAAATGGAGCAGTGTATTTTGTTTGATGACCACTACCTTTGTACCAAACCAAATAATCTATTATTATGGCAGAATATAAGTTGAAGAGCACCAAGGTTGAAGAGAAGGTTGTCGGTGCTTACAAGAAGATTGAAAATGGTGTGGTAGAGAGTTTTGAGGCTATGTGCGAAGGCGTTGAAGATGGCTATAAGAATATCGAGAATACCGTTGTTGATAACTACAAAAAGATTGAGAAGAAGTTTGTGGATACATTTCTTGAAGAGAAGAAATAGCCTCATCATAACAACAAAAAGGTCTCCGTTTTTAAGGATACCTTTAATTGTCAATTCGTCAATTGTCAATCTGAAAACTTTTAACTAAAAGTTTTCCGTTAGTTCGCCTTGCCAAGCGTTGCGCTCGGTGGGGCGATTTTTTTATTTTCTCGGTGCAATATCCTCGTTGAGTGTTGCTCGTTTACGAAAAGTTTTCTAAATTTGCATTGCTGAACGGCTGAAAATCAGCATAACGGCAGACATAGAAAGTGTTTTCGCAGTCCTAAATAGAAAATCTGACAGTTTTCAAGGCAAGAGGGCAAACGAACAGCACTCATTTCTTGTATAGTTATGTGGCTATACACATCTTGTGTATATACCCATACTATCCAAGTGTGGGGATATTGCATCGTTTATTCTTGCAGGGTTTTGTCAGAGCCTCTATTTAGTAAACGGAAGACAGCTCCACACTTTCTTCATTTATATAACTGCCTTATTTGGGGTTGGTGGGCAAAAAAAACATTTACAGCAATGAAAAGATTTTCATTATTAATTGCATCTCTGATGTTCTGTATTTCGGCCTATGCAGATTGGTCGTATGGAACAGCTCATTTCGAAGGTAATGAGCCTTCCAAATGTATCTCTGTTGGCGGAGTTCTCATTTGGTATAATGGTGAACTAACCTGTGTCGGCTCGTATGGTACCACACAACTTTATCAAGGGACAGGTGATATCTGCGTGGTTTTTCCTAAGGGATATACAGGCAGACCTTTCAAGTTTGACACTCCCGGACGAGTTCAAATTAAATATCTGAGATAATTTGGTCTGATATCTTGTATAGAAGCAATAATCTGTCATATTAGATTTATTATGATTATGAAGAAATCTATATTTTTAGCAGTTATTATATCATTGATGTTTGTCTTATGGATATCTTGCTCGAATGGCAGTGTGATACACTATACGACAAATGATGAAGAAAGTTTGGAACTATCTTACAAAGATGCATTTGATGCTACTGTTTTATTGAACACATACAGAAATGGTCAGGGCTCAATTTTCTTTTTTGGAAACCTCACTTCGATTGGGGAAAAGGCATTCTATAGTTGCACCTCGCTGACAAGTATTACAATTCCCGATAGCGTTACTTCGATTGGAAGTGGTGCATTCTCTGGTTGCACCTCGCTGACAAGTATTACGATTCCCGATAGCGTTACTTCGCTTGGAGAATGTGCATTCTGGATTTGCACCTCGCTGACAAGTGTAACAATACCTGATAGCATTACTTCGATTGGAGAATGTGCATTCGAAGGTTGCCACTCGCTGACAAGTGTTACAATTCCCGATAGCGTTACTTCGATTGGATGTGGTGTATTCTCTGGTTGCACCTCGCTGACAAGTATTACAATTCCCGATAGCGTTACTTCGATTGGAAATTATGCATTCTATGAATGCACCTCACTGACAAGTGTTACAATCCCTAATAGCGTTACTTCGATTGGAAAAGAGGTTTTCGCTAAGTGCTCTTCATTATCAAGAGTACATTTTGGCTGTGGTCTTCACGATATAGGAGGTTCCAATATTTTCGAAGGTTGCAAGCAACTATCAAGTGTATATATTCCTTATGGAGTCACTCTATGGAAGTGTCAAAGATGTGGAAAAAGTTACTCAATTGTAGATCGCATATACCATGAAAATTTTAATTATCGTAGCAATGATAACGAGTGTGCGGAGTGCGTACTTGCAGATGATATAGAACGGGAAAGAGCATGGTGGCAAGAAAGAATAAAAGTGGCAAGAAATAAGTGGGTAGATACAAATCCCATAGAGGCACAAATGCGTGGAATTGAGAGATTTTAGTAATAAAATAACAATACTATGAAAACAAGAATCTTAACACAGTTGTGTTTATTATTTTTTATTATACAACCAATGGTTGTATTGGCGCAAACCCCATATCAGAATAAACGAGGCAAATGGGGATACACTTTGCATAACAAAAAATTTATAAGACCGCAATATGGTTATGCGACTCCTTTTAAAAATGGAATTGCCCGTGTTTGTAGTACATACGATAAGTGGGGCGTAATAGATACCCGTGCAGATTATATTGTATGGCCAAAGTACGACAAGATAAGTGAATTTACCTATACATATAATGGCACGGGGTATGCGATTGTCACCGAAGGTGATAAAATGGGGGTTATAGACAATAAGGGCAAAGAGGTTCTGCCGTTGAAGGGACACTTATATATATCAGATATAAAAGTTATAGATAAAGGGCCATATTCAGTCTATTTGCTACAAGATACCAAGAAGCGGTATAAAGCAGTAGTTGTAGATAAGAGAAAATCTACCGTAAAAGAACATAGCCATGGATTTACACATTTAGAAATTCATCACAAATTCGGTAATTATTTCATGATTGGTTATCGTGGGGGGGAGCATTGGATAATGCCAATGCATGAAGTTAAAAAGCGCAATAGAAATCTTTCAAGTGATCATTTTGCTGATCATCGAACATGGTCAACAGATCCTACTCAAACAACCATTATGTTTAATGGGGAGAAACCATTTTATGTTGCAAAACATAGGGAACATAATTATTATTGTTATATTGATGCACGGAATTTTGTAGTTTATGATATAGACGACTTCAAGAATAAATTGTCATTCTCGGATAAGCGAGTAGATTTTGAGGAGAATAATCTCTATTATCCAACCCCCATTAAATCAACAAAATCTTCGGACGCATACTACGAAGAAAATATCAATGGAAATATCTATATGCATCCAAAAACCAAACAAAGTATAATAGAGAAAGGAATAGAACTACATTTTATAAAACATTACATAGATAAAAAGGATTATATATATATAAAAAAGGAAGATGTCTTACACAAAATAGCGATGGAGGATATAGAAGGCTTTTTGCCTCCGTTAACGGGTTCAAATGCAAGGAGAAAGATGTGGAGTGTTGACATCTTGCCAAACGGCGATATCTTATTTGAAGTTTGTGGTATAATAAGAGAATATGTTTACAATTCAGAAATTATATACCCTCCTCAGTATAAAATGATACTAGGGAATCTTGTATGTATTGATCCAGGAGGAATACATGTTGATGAACAAGTAGAAACTCAAATAGATGTAGTAATACTTGATGGCAAGACATTTAAGCCCAAATATACTGATGTGCTACCTAATGGAAGACAAATTGATTCAATGTCGAAGTTGGGAGGATTTTATCTTGGATACAGGAACAGCATCTCAAATGGCGGAGATATTATAAAATATTCGAATGATTGTAATCCTGTATGGGTGTATTCATTGAAAGAAGGTGAGAAAATAAATACTTTATATGAAACTTCACAATATGTATTTTTGCTTGGAAGTACAACAAATGAGGGCTATGTAGGCAGAGACAATCCAATGTTGGTCTGTTTGGATAGGAAGTTTGGTATACTTAAAACAAAATATGTTGCAAAAATAGATAATCGTGGATATAAGTGCGTGGGAGTAGAGAACGGTATTGCATATGCAAAGTTATCAAACTCCACAGAATCATATCGGATTCCTATATTCTCTTTGGCAAAATTAGAACCAGTGGCAGAACCCTTTTCTATTGTTGTAGATACTTCTTATGGCTTTGCCTCTTGTGGTTTAATAGATGCTTTCGGTAAATGGTGCATATATCCGGTAATCCTAGGTGAAAAACCGGTAACTCATGGAGAGTGGACTATTTATCCGCCGTCATTATCTATAGAGGGAAAGAAACGTATTGTAATCGGAAAGGATGGCATATGCCGCATTTATGGTACAGAGACCAAAGAGGGAAAGTTTGATAAACATATTGTAATCGAAAAGGATGGCAAATACGGCCTTTATGATACAGAGACCAATAGTTGGGCTAGGCAATGTAATGCGAATTCCATTAAAGAGTTATACTAATAACTAAAATTATACAATTATGAGAAATACTGTTGTGACAAATCCTTACGGAGAGTTGGAAGTTCTAGATGAAGTTAAGATTCATTGTGCTTTGTGCAAATCATTAAATAAAGGTTTGTATTATATGGTTGATTTAGATGTTGAGCTTCCAACTGCTCGTGCCTGTTCAAAAGAGGCGGGAGAATTGTATCTATCAAAACTTAGAGCACTTCGATAGATATTTGAGCAGAATTTTCTTTAAGGAGGCATCACGCCTCCTTTTTTGCACCTCGGCAGTAGGGTGTTTTTTGATGGCGCATAAGATCATGAGTCTAAGGAGTTTAATGAGTCTAAGGAAATTAGTGATGCGCCTTTCTCTAAATTCACTAAATTCCTTATATTTCCTAAAACGCCAATAGCCAATAGCCAATGGCTAAAAGCAAAGATGAGCAGTTTTTACTGCTCATCTTTATCTTACATCATTCCGCCCATTCCGCCGGCAGGCATTGGGGGTATCGGAGTTTCAACCTTCTTCTCTGCCAAGACGCACTCGGTGGTGAGGAACATTGAAGCGATAGAGGCGGCATTTTCGAGCGCCACACGCGAAACCTTCGTAGGGTCGATAATACCTGCATCGAGCATATCCTCGAAGCGGTCGTCACGAGCGTTGTAGCCGAAGGCACCCTTACCCTCGCTAACCTTATTTACAACGACTGAGCCTTCGCCACCTGCATTCTTCACAATCTGGCGGAGCGGCTCCTCGATAGCACGCTTTACAATCTGAATACCGGTTGTCTGGTCCTCGTTCTCGCCTTTCAAGCCTTCGAGTGATGCGATAGCGCGGATATATGCCACACCACCGCCCGGAACGATACCCTCCTCGACAGCGGCACGGGTAGCAGCCAAAGCGTCATCAACACGGTCTTTCTTCTCCTTCATCTCGACCTCGGTAGCGGCACCTACATAGAGAACTGCTACGCCACCTGCCAACTTCGCCAAACGCTCCTGCAACTTCTCTCTATCGTAGTCCGACTTCGAAACCTCAATTGATGCTCTAATCTGCTCCACACGAGCCTTGATAGCCTCCTTGTCGCCACAGCCATCTACGATGGTGGTGTTCTCCTTATTCATAGTAACCTTCTCGGCACAACCGAGTGCTTCGAGTGTTGCATCTTCAAGGCGCATACCCTTGTCGGTTGAGATTACGGTCGCACCTGTCAAAGCTGCGATATCTTCGAGCATCTCCTTGCGGCGGTCGCCAAAGCCCGGAGCCTTGCAAGCGGCAATTTTGAGCGTGCCACGCAACTTATTAACTACGAGAGCCGACAACGCCTCGCCATCAACATCCTCGGCAATGATAAGCAGAGCACGGCCACTCTGTGCTACGGGCTCCAATACACTCATAATCTCCTTCATTGTCGAAATCTTCTTGTCGGTAATGAGGATATATGGCTTCTCCAACTCGGTCTGCATCTTCTCGGTGTTGGTGATGAAGTATGCCGAGATGTAACCACGGTCGAACTGCATACCCTCCACAACGTCCACGTATGTATCTGTTCCCTTTGCCTCCTCTACGGTAATAACACCCTCGTTATTTACCTTTGCCATAGCCTCGGCGATAAGCTTACCGATATTGTTGTCGTTGTTAGCCGAAATTGTTGCCACCTGCTCAATCTTCGAGTTGTCCGAGCCAACCTCCTGCGACTGCGCACGAAGGCTCTCTACAACGGTTGCAACCGCCTTGTCGATACCACGCTTGATGTCCATAGGGTTTGCACCGGCGGTAACATTCTTGATACCTACGCCGATAATAGCCTGTGCCAAAACTGTTGCGGTGGTAGTGCCATCACCGGCATCATCGTTAGTCTTCGATGCAACTTCACGCACCATCTGCGCACCCATATTTGCGAATGAGTCCTCCAACTCAACCTCTTTTGCTACCGTTACACCATCTTTTGTGATGTGTGGCGCACCAAACTGCTTACCGATAATCACATTGCGGCCCTTTGGACCTAATGTTACCTTTACTGCATCTGCCAGAGCATCAACACCCTCTTTCAAAAGGTTGCGTGCTTCAACATTGTATTTAATATCCTTAGCCATAATCGTATTTGCTTTTTGTTTGAAAATCGTTCCGATTGGTAAATTTTGCACCTTACTTGCGTCGTAAATGCTCACATACGGTTAGTATGCTCCGCTTTCTGCCACTGCGTAACGCACAAAATTTCCTCAATCGCCTCCGATTTTTGAATAGATGGAATTTAATTTAGTTTTCCGTTTTCCGTTTTCCGTTTATTTCTCAACAACCGCCAAGATATCGCGCTGAGCCATCATAAGGTAGCTCTCGCCATCGATGTTCAACTCGGTGCCGGCATACTTGCCATACAACACCTCATCGCCAACCTTTACCTCCATCTTAACTTCGGCAGTGCCGGGACCTACTGCTATAACTTTGCCCGCTGCCGGCTTCTCCTTTGCCGAGTCGGGAATAATCAAACCGCTTGCCGTTGTTGTTTCGGCAGGGTTCGGGAGTACAAGTACTCTGTCTGAAAGTGGTTTTACTGTCATAATATTATTAAATTAAAAATTAAAAATTCAGAATTAAGAATTGTTTATAATATCAATAACTATACCTGAAAATTATCGCAAATAGTCCTCGAAGTAGTCGGTTACCTTCTGCATCAGATGCACACGCCACTTGCCACGTACATTGTGCTGTGAGCGAGGGTAAGGGAAGTAATCGACTGCCACGCCATTGTCGATGCAGGCATCAATAAAAGACAAAGAGTGTTGCCATACCACCACATCGTCTATTGCACCCTGGCAAATCAGCAACTTGCATTTAAGGTTTTTAGCTTGCGAAATAAGCGATGTTGCAGCGAAGCCCTCAGGGTTAGTCTTTTCGCTCTCCATATATCGCTCGCCATACATCACCTCATACCATTTCCAATCAATCACAGGACCACCTGCGACACCCACCTTGAATACCTCAGGGTAGTGCGTCATCAGTGAAATAGTCATAAATCCACCATACGACCAGCCATGAACGCCTACGCGCTCTCGGTCTGCCCACTTGTGCGAGAGCAACCACTGCAAGCCCGCCATCTGGTCCTCCATTTCGCACTTTCCGCATTGGCGGTGTATCGCCTTCTCGTACTCGGCACCTTGGTTTAGCGTGCCACGATTATCCATCACAAAGACTACATAACCGCGCTGTGCCATATACATCTCCCAACGGCGTAACTGCGCTTGGAACGAGTTTGTTACCATCTGCGAGTGCGGACCGCCATAAACGTAGAGTATTACGGGGTACTTCTTGTTCTCGTCAAAATCCAAAGGCTTGATAAGTCGGTAGTGGTTGTTATACTTGCCACAAGCCGACTTTACCGAGCCGAGTTCTATTGTTGAGTAGTTGTAATCTTTCGATGGGTTCTCGGCACGGAACACCTCGCGATAAATCTTGCCATCGGTAGAGCCTACCGCCACCACGCGTGGTACATTCAACGAGGAGTAGTTATCCGAGAAGTATTTGCCATCGGGCGAAATAGTGCAGTTGTGCCAACCCTCGTTGCGAGTAAGTTGTCGCACCTTGCCGTTGCGGAGCGAAACGCTGAAAAGGTGTCGCTCTACGGGCGAAATCTCTGCCGAGTAGTAGAATACTGTGCGGTCGTTGTGCGCCACATACTCGACATCGGCATCAACCTTTGTCAATCGTTCGGTCGAGCCCTTCGAGAGGGTTATAATGTATAAATTTTTGAATCCGTCACGATTATCCGTAGTGTAGATAAATCGGTCGTTGTCGATAAATCGAATTGGGTTTTGAGGCTCTACCCAACGCTCGTTTTGCTCGGTTAAAATCGTTGCGATAAACTCGCCAGAAAGTGCATTGTAGGCGTTGAGATGCATCTCCTTCTGCGCACGATTTAAGACTTGTGTATATATCGTTTTCGAGTCGGGCGACCACGTTAGATTTGTGATATATCGCTCCTCGTCAAAGTCGGTAACATTCAAATATACGACTTTTTGTGTTGCAGAGTTATATACACCTACCGACACACGCTCCGAAGCCATACCGTTCATCGGGTACTTAATCTCGACCAGCGAGCCGGTGCGAGATGTTATATCCAGCAAAGGGAATGTCGTAACCTTCGACTCGTCTTTTTGGTAAAACGCCACCAACGAGTTGTCGGGCGAGTGGAATAATCCTCCGTCAATGCCAAATTCGTGGCGTGAAATAGCCTGACCACAGACGATATTCTTGTCGGCAAAGTCGGTTACTTTGTGAATCTTGCCATCGGCATCGTACCAAACCACATTATTCTCCTTTACGCTCGCCTTTTGGCGGAAAGGGTTTGGCATACCGATAAGGATTGGCTTGCTTGATAGCAATTTTCCGGTGCGAATGTCATACTGCTCAATCTCCTTGCCGTTGGTGTGTTCGTATATCGCAGGGTTATCCTTGCTGAAACGAATGTCGTAGTTCTGAGGGATAAGAGCGCGGTTGAGAATTGCATCCTCCATCGAAAGCAACTTGCGCTCTCCACCCATCGCCACCGTAGCCATGCAAAGGGCTACAAAAAGCAGAAATCTCCTCATTTAGAATAGATATTTTTCGGTTTTTACTCTATTTACCAGCACCTCAATCTCGCTCCAAGCCTCCTCACCGAGCGTTGGGCCTACAACCTCGATAACCTTGCCTGCGGTGATTGCTCCGATTGTTCCGCATTGGCGCAACGACAACCCCTCGCACAAGCCATACATGAAACCTGCGGCGTAGAAGTCGCCCGCACCCGTGGTATCCACTCGCTTGGCTGCCGCCATAATGCCGATATGGATAACCTCGCCCTTGTGCTTGATAAGCGCACCTTTCGTACCGATTTTTACCACTACAAGGTCGCACATCTCCGAGATAAACTGCAAAGCGTTGATTGGCTCGGCTTCGCCCGAAAATACTCGTGCCTCGTCTTCGTTAGCAAAGACGATATCGATATATTTTGTTACGATGGAGCGCAGAAATTCGAGGTTCTCCTCCACGACATTGAAACTTGCCAAGTCGATAGCCACCTGCAAACCCTGCTCCTTGGCGGTGCGGATAGCCGTTTCGATTAGTGAGTGTTCCTGCACCAAGTAACCCTCGATATAGAGGCAGTCGTAGCCATCAAAAAGCTCCTTCGAGATATCCTCGGCGTGCATCTCTGCTGCTGCTCCGAGGTGGGTGAGCATTGTGCGCTCGCCATCGGGCGAAACCAACGAAATACACTTGCCCGAAGGCTTGTCGCCACGGAAAATTTTACCCTCGATGCCGAGGTTGCGCAGCGCCTGCTCAAACCTGTCGCCCGTATTGTCGTGTCCGACCTTGCCGATAAAACCAACCTCCGAGCCAAGGCGTGCCATTGCACGAATGGTGTTGTCTGCCGAACCTCCGAGCGATAGAGAGTGGGGTAGTCCCGCCACCTCTTTCGATATTTGCGATTGGAGTTCGCTATCCACCAGCGACATCGAACCTCGCGCTATATTGTGATTGTGCAATACATCTTCGTTGCGAAGATTTACCAAAACGTCTGTCAGGGCATTGCCAATGCCGATTACTCGCTTCATTATTTAAGTTTGGGTTGAGTGTTCTATATTGAGAGAATTTTTACCAACTCTACATTCTCCTTGTTTACTTTCTTTGTGCGACCGAGAGCCTTCGAGAATGGAACATAGACCATCTCCATATCGCGAATACCGATCATTACATTGCGCTGTCCATCTTTTAGTGCCGAAATGGCCGCTGCACCAAGGCGTGAGGCGAGTATTCGGTCGGCTGCCGTAGGCGAGCCACCTCGTTGCAGGTGTCCGAGAATGGTTACACGAGCGTCATATTGCGGAAACTCCCTCTTTACACGCTCCGCCAATCCCATCGCTCCGCCTGTTGCAGGATTCTCGGCAACGAGTACAATAGCCGAATTTTTGCTCTTGCGGAAGCCGTTGTCAATAAGGTTTTTCAATTGGTCGGTCTCGGTCTCCATCTCAGGGATAATTGCAGCTTCAGCACCCGAAGCAAGTGCGCCATTCAGGGCGAGATAACCGGCAGTATTACCCATAACCTCCATGAAGAATAATCTCTCGTGCGAGGTTGCCGTATCGCGCAACTTATCCACTGCCTCCATAATGGTATTTAGTGCAGTGTCGTAACCGATTGTCGAGTCGGTACCCGAGAGGTCGTTGTCGATAGTGCCCGGCAACGCCACGATAGGCACATCAAATTCGTTAGCGAAGTTCTGCGCACCCGTAATTGTGCCATCGCCACCAATTACTACCAAGGCATCAATACCCGCTTTGCGCATATTTTCGTACGCTTGCTGTCGTCCCTCCGCTTCGCGAAACTCGGGGCAACGAGCCGTCTTTAGAATTGTTCCTCCCTTTTGTATGATATTGCTGACACTCGAAGAGGTGAAATCGACAATCTCTCCCGTAATCAAGCCTTTGTAACCACGCATAATACCTTTAACCTTTAAACCATTGTATATTGCGGTTCGGGTTACGGCACGAATTGCAGCGTTCATTCCGGGCGCATCTCCACCCGATGTCAGAACGCCAATACACTTTATTGCTCCCATAAAAATAACTAAATGCAAAATTTCCTCCAAAGATAGCAATAATAAAAATAAAAGCCTACAATTTTTTGTATCTTTGTGCCATAATAGATTGATTATGCAGAATAACGATATAATTGTAGCACCGGCTACGGCATTGGGAGGAGCAATTGCTGTAATCCGCACAAGTGGAGAGGGCTCTATTGCCTTGTGTGACCATATTTTCAAAGGGAGAACTTCGCTCTCGAAGGCCTCGTCACACACCATACACTATGGTACGATATGTGATGGCGAACGTGTTGTTGATGATGTCGTAGTGGCAGTATTTCGTGCGCCACACTCCTACACGGGCGAGGAGTCGGTCGAGATATCGATTCATGGCTCACGATATGTTGCACAGGAGGTAATTCGACTTCTTTGTGAGGGCGGAGCTCGTATGGCAGAGGCGGGCGAGTTCTCGCAACGCGCATTGGCATCAGGCCGTATAGACCTATCGCAGGCTGAGGCGGTTGCCGATTTGATAACGGCCGAATCGCGTGCTGCGCATGCTGTGGCATCGACTCAGATGCGTGGAGGTTACTCGGAACAACTTGAAACTTTGCGCGAGGAGATGCTGAATATCACCACTCTGCTCGAATTAGAGCTCGACTTCTCGGAGGAGGATGTGGAGTTTGCCGACCGTGCGCGCCTACGTTCGATGTTGGCACATACAGATGGCGTGGTGGAACGATTGATGGAGTCTTTTCGCATTGGTAACGCCATTCGAGAGGGCGTTGCGGTGGCAATTGTTGGCTGCCCGAATGTAGGAAAAAGTACCCTGCTCAATCGTCTTGTAGGCGATGATAGAGCCATGGTGTCGGATATTGCAGGTACAACGCGCGACACCATCGAGGAGAGTGTCGTGATAGAGGATATTCGTTTTCGCTTTGTTGATACAGCAGGATTGCACGATACAGATGACAGACTCGAGAAGATGGGTATAGAGCGCACAGAGAGGGCTATTCGTCAGGCTCAGATTATCCTTTACGTAACGGAACCGTTGCAGAGAGAGTTCGCGCTACCGACACTTCACGATGGACAGATTTTGTTGCATGTTGTAAATAAGATGGATACAACCGATAAGCGCGATAGGGCAGATGCGATATATATCTCGGCTCGCGAAGGGGAAGGTATCGATACGCTTCGAAAGGCTCTGCGTGCAACGATAGATACCGAGGGCTTGTATCGAGGAGAGGTTGTGGTGTCGAATATGCGTCATTTTGAGGCGCTAAGTCGAGCTCATGGCTCCCTGCAGGCGGCACTTTCGGCACTTGATATGGGTGTTTCGGAGGAGCTGTTGTCGGAGGATATTCGCAGTGCGATAAATGCTTTGGCCGAAATCACAGGCAAAATCACCAGCGATGATATATTAAAGAGTGTCTTTAGCCGCTTCTGCATCGGCAAGTAATTTCGAATAATTTTTGCTATTCCACAATTACAAAAAAAAGAGAAGTCCTCTCGAACTTCTCCTTCGTACTCTATGATGTCCTATTTTCGAACGAGTTTTTGCGGGACTTAGGTCGTCTTTGGTCATTGCGAGATATTGCCCCCGACCTGAATAATCTTTGAGTGGGTCGAACGTTCGCAGCAGCCGAGAGCAGACCGAGCAGAAGGCGATACACGTCGAGAATCGCTTACCCTAATAAAGCCCCCTTTACAGAACCGACGCCAAACCGAGAGCAGAGATTGCTTGCAAGCTATGCCGAGGTGCGAAGGAGGAAAACCGAAGGTCAAAGGGGGTTTGGGGGACAGGTAACACACTGTACGAAAAAAAGGAGAGGTTTTATCCTCTCCTTCTTTTCGTACCCAGAGCCGGGGTCGAACCGGCACAGGGGTGAACCTACTGGTGTTTGAGACCAGCGCGTCTACCGATTCCGCCATCTGGGCTTGCTCCACTTGAGTGGTTTGCGGTGCAAAGGTATAAATATTTTTTTGATTTACAATTTAAACTTCAAAATTTTTGCGAAAATTTTAGTTTTTTAATCTCTACCTATCCAAAATAGGTCACAAAAACCCATTATAGAGATGCAATGATTGCTCGATTTTAGATGACTACAATCACAAGTTGTAGTTTGATTTAGAAATAGATGCCGATGATGTAAAAAGCAATATTTCTTCTATCATTGCCCCTTTTGTAGGTCTTATAACTACAATACTCTCTGCGCCTTTGACTGCGGTGTTAGGGCGAAATTTTCCAGATTTACCCCCGTAATATTCACCACGCCACTATGTTTGCCAACCTCAATAGTGCCGTATTTATCATCTATGCCGAGTGCCTTTGCGCCGTTTATCGTTGCCCATAGCAACAACTCGGCAAGCGGTATGTCATGAAATATCTTCAACTCTTCGACCATAGATAGCGACCAATTCGAAGCGAGCGAATCGGTGCCGATACATATATTTATATTACGGTCGTACCTGCGCAGTAGTTCCACTGCACGAGGCTCAATGCCTGAAATGTAACTGTTCGAACGCGGACACAACACCCAATATACGGGAGCCTTAAAGTGATTTAGCACCATCGTTATATCGCCTGTTGCAATCTCGCAATTATGTACTAACAATACGCTTCTATCACTTGGTATACACTCTACAATACGCTCAGCAGGCGAGTTGTGGTGTAAGAAATCGCACTCGAACCCCACTCTTGAATACCACTCATGAAGCGAGCCACAGCCTCGATACAACTCCTTCTCGGCCGGTGACTCCAAAAAGTGTATTGATAAAGGTTTATCCGTATCGGCACTACAAACCTCGCGGAATGAGACGTCCGAAACCGAGTATACGGAGTGTGGAGTAAGTGAGGTATTCGGATATTTCAGTAGTGCGCGTTGTCGCTCGAGATTACATTCGCGTAGGCCAAAAATCTCAACAAAATTGTGATAGTGGATTGGGCTTGTTGCTTTTGTTGTGAAAGATGTTGCGCCATTTACAATATCACCAACGGCATCAACGCCCTCTTGCCACATCGCTTTGTCGGCCTCTTCGATGGCTGATAATCGCTCCGCCTCCGAGAAGTTGCCACGCACCCTGCCGATACTCTCGGCAAAGGCAGCAAAGCCTCCGCCCTCGGCAATGGCATCGCGAAGATAGGAGAGTTCGATATGTGAATGTGCATTTACAAAACCTGCACACAATATGCCGGAATAGAACTCCACGCCTGCCATGGAGTCGAGATTGTCGGCATACTGCTCAACCGCCACAATTTCGTGGAGACCATCGTCAAAGCACCTAATTGTTAGGAGTGGTCGTGGTTGAAATCCTTGTGGAGTCAGGAGATAGTGCGAGGCTATCCGTCTTAACGAGAAATCCATCGACAAAGATTTTAATGTTTACATATCGTTCGAAAAGGCTATCTATTGCAATCTCCTGATTAGGCTTATAGACCACTTTGAGGTTGCGTATCTCAAGGTCCTGACTCTTTGGCGGGCGACTCTTCACAACTCGCCTTTTACCATTTTTTGTGATTGTTTTCTGGAGATTGGTGTATTTTCCGAGATTAAGCACCAACTCCTTCGAGTTGTTGCGTGGCGTGATGGTGCGGTTCACCAATCCCGAACTACGCAGAGATAGGGTGGTGGAGACGTTGCGATAGCCATTCTCGTCATTAAAGTAGAATTCGGCAATTCGTGGTTGCTTGTGCAAATCGTCTTGACACTTATAACTGTACGATATGATGTATTCTCCTTGGTAAATAGGCGAGATTTTTATCTGCAAAGCTGTCGAATCCGCACGTTTCTTGGCTTTGATAAGCGTATCCTGATATACGGTACGAGTGAGCGAACGTACCGCTACATTGTTGATTGTGTCGAGAATAACCACCTGCTTCGCGTAGATTTTGCTCTCTTGCTCCAATCGGGATATGGCTTGTTCCACCACCGAGCCAAGTCGGGCACTCTTGCGGCGCGAAAAGTTACCAACGGTGTAGATGACATCTTTGGCGGTGTAGCCATAACGCTCAAATAGTGGCTCGTAAATCTGCAATGAATCGAGGTTGAAGTGCTCCTCGTCAATGTATGCATTTATAATAAACGCATCGTGGAATATCTCGGCAAGAGTGTCGTCTGGTATGATATTCTTCTTGTTACAACCGGTTACGCAGAGCGTGACAATCAATAATATTACGAGAAAAATCCGTTTCATCATTTTTTATAACTATTTATCATTGCCGATGTTGCCACGAATGAGATACCGAATGCCACCGCTATAAAGATTGTCAAGATGGCAATGATATCCGTAATTTGTAGCTCCACCGGATAATTTTCTATAAGGAAGGCTCCGCTTGGCATCTTTATAATGCCGAAGTGTTGTTGAGCCAATGTAATGCCGATACCTAAAATCAAACCTATAACTCCACCAATACCTGCGATTAGCAGACCTTCGCGCACAAAGATACCTCGAATAAAAGAGTTGTCGGCACCTATCGAAAGGAGTGTCGTATGCTCCTTTTGCTTCTCTATGACGAGCATTATTACGGTGCCGATAATGGAGAGCGAGGCGATTATCATCACCAATAACGACACGAAGAATATGGCCCACTTCTCGTAGCGCATAATAGCATAGAAGCCCTCATTTTTCTCTTCGCGTAGTATCACCTTATGGTCGCCACCCAACGTTTCGCGCAACTGCTCGGCCACCCTTCTATGAGGTGTGTTTTCCGCCACCTTGATAAGTATCCTGTCGGCCGTATTTTCCTGTCCAAAGATTCTGTTTGTGGCTCGTAGCGATGTCAAAGCCAATGACGAGGCTTGTTGCTGGTCTATTACGAATGTGCCACAGACATCGAGCGACTCGCTATTCAGTGCGAATGTGGGTAGCAGTGAGCCTATTTGCCCGCCACTCAGCGAGAAAATCTTAACATCACCTGCCGCCATCGAGTACATTCCGAGTTCGTATGCCACACCTTCGCCCAACATCAGGCGGTCGAGTTCTCCAAGCTCTATTTCGGCATTTCCGACAGAGGTGTAGGCCTCAATCGGAACAACCCTCTTGTAGTTCTCGTCAACACCTCGTAGCCATACCGCTGTACGATTATCACGATAGGAGAGTAGTGCCTGTTGCTCCATTATAAAGGATATCGCCTCTACGCCCTCCACCTCTTCGAGCTTTTGGAGCAACCTCTGGTCTGATGTGTTATAATATCCGTCGGTGGTAATCTCAATATCGGCATCTACAACCTTGTAGAGATCGCGCACCAACGACTCGAAGCCGTTAAATACCGACAAGAGAATAACCATAGCAGCAACGGGCACCACTACGGCCAACAGGCTGACCGTAGCAATGATGTTTATCACCGAGTGCGACTTACGAGATGTAAGATATTTTAGCGCAAACCGCCACTGCATTGTTCTTCAGTTATTTGAGCTTTTTGTGCGTCTACTTTTTCAACAAGGAGTCTATATTCTCGATATACTCCAACGAGTCATCGATGAAGAATTGCAATTCGGGAATAACCTTTACCTGAAAACGCATGCGGCGACCAAGTGCGCCACGAATCAACTTGTTCTGTTGTTCGATTGTTTCGAGTGTAGCCTGAGCCTTCTCGAATGGGAATACGCTGACATAAATCTTGGCATAGCCCAAATCGGGTGATACTCTGACTGCTGTTACCGTAGTCAGCACACCTCTTAACGACTCAGCAATATCGCGCTGAAAAATCTCAGCAATATCGCGCTGAATCTGTTTTGCAATCTTCTCTTGACGTGTATTTTCCATATTTTTCTTTTCTATTAACTGTTGTCTTCTTTTGTTAGTTTTCGGTGTTCTATCGTCTAAAATGTATATTTAAATACCTCCTGATTTTTCGGAAAGTTTGGTCGTTTCCACTCCCACTCCTTGAAGCCTGCTTTGCCGATACGGAAGCCCAACTTCAACGAAATTGTCAAGTTGTCGAGTGGCGAGCGTAGAGGGGTGTAGTAAAACGGATTTTCGCCCGGATTAGTTTCACTGTCGAGGTTATTGTCGTAATATTTTGTTCTGTTACGCAAAATGTCGGAGTAGCCAAAGTCGTATCGTACGCGCACTCCGAATTCGAATTGGCCGAAGAGCAGATCAATACCTCCACCTCCGCACAAACCGTACGAAAAGCGGTTGTCGCGTTCGGGGCGGAACTCATATTTGCCACTTATCGGGGCGGGTACCGTGCCTTTGATATTGATGGCAAACCTCTCCTGATTGTCGAATGTCGAAGAGAAGTTGAACGAGAAGGTTGGCGCAGCCTCTAAGTATATTCGCAAGTGCTTGTTGAATAGATAGAAGTGCGGTTGCCAGATGAGAGGTATCATTATGGAGTTCAACTTGCGAGTATAATATTTGTACTCCTTCGGATCTTCGTACAAATAGGGGTATGGCGCATACGAGAAACCTCGTTGCAGGAGCTCTATGTCAATGCCGAAGCAGGCAAGGAAACGAGGCATGGAGTAGTAACGCCACGAAAAACCGGCCTGATATGTTCCCCAAATAGGTCTCATCTCTTGGGCGGGATATGGGCGTGCTGTGGCATATCCGCTTCCTCCCGTTATGGCTATAGTGTGCTGAGCCGAACTCTCGACCGATACTGCTACCGAGAATATAAATACGAGGGCTAATATTTTGATAAATCTCTTCATTGCTTCACTATTTACGGAACCTATCTGAAAGTACTTGTTGCGTTCTTTAAGCCTCCGGCCATTCCGCCAAAGCCCATTCCTCCGCCACCGGTATTTTGCTGTTGTTGGTTCTTATTTCCTTGGTTCTCTTGTTGTTTCTTCTGCCACTCCTCGAACAGAGTCTGCAAGCGGGACTCCTCCTTATCGTTCAACATCTTTATCAGATTCTCCATCGTCATTGGCACAAAGACCTTGCTCATATCGATATTTATCTCGAAATCCCAATTCATCTTGGTAGTGAAGAGGTCCTCGCCTCGTTCGTTGAAATATGCTTCGGCTCGTTCCGGTTGTAATCCGGACAAGACATCACCGGAATCCCATTTTCCGTTTCCGTTTTTATCTTCAATGATTCTTAAACGAATATCACCCGGTGTAACGAAGTTGAAACGATACTTGCCACTCTTCACATCTTTTATCTCTTGTAGTGTTTTGCCCGACGAGTCGGTAAGTAACAGTATATATTTGCTCCGACCAACACCTGTTATATTCAAAGATACGGTTGCGAATTTTTCGGGGTCATACGTTGCAAATTCGACAACGGTAGAGTCGTTTTCGTAGCCCATTACATCGGTAACCGACTTTTTCGGGATATAAAGACGATAGTTTGTCTTCTCCTTCCAATCGGCAATTACCTTCCAGCGACACATATTCATCGAGTCGCGTTCGAGGTGCCACTTTATAGGCGTTTTGTTTTTATTTTCGTCAACAATTGCAATCTCCATTGCTGTCGAATCGAACTTTACGGCAGGAGTGCCGAATGTTATATTGAAACCCTTTTCGGGGTTAACCTCTTTGCCCGCCGATATCTTTAATGAGAATGGGTTTTTGGCGTTTGGATCTTTGTATTCGCGACCTTCGGCTTTTGCCTTTGCCTTCTCTTTCTCGATGCGCTCTCGCTCCTTCTCCTGCTCTTTGGTTTCGATTAGTCGCCATGCAAGTTTTAATGGCTCGCGTGTTTTGGAGAGCTGACGCAACGAGTCGTGGCGATAGTAGACAATTTGACCTTTGATAGTGTCGGGCAGCTCCTCTGCGGGAACATTAAACCATAACGCCACCGTATCACGACCATTAGTCTGAGGGTCTATCAGGATTTTGTCGCTCGAAATATTGTCAAATACCAACGAGTCTATACGCGGATAGTCGGCATTGAAGAAGAGAACGGCCTTTTTCTGCTCAGGGCGTTGCGCATCAACTAATCGCTGATTTACGAATGCCTTATCGGTGAACATTCTAAAATAGAGTTGAGGCTCGGCGCTTGGGTACATACGCAATGAGTCGAACCAGATGGCAAACTCTGGCATTGTTGCCGGATTATAGACCGTATCGAGCAAGCCCACCATATCGGTGCCCGCCTCGTAGAGCTGGTTATCGTTCTTGTCGCCAATGGCGTAGATACGATAGTTTACGGGTTTCAGGTTTTGAGCAATGAATATACCGTTATTCTGCGCTCGGGCTATAGCATCGGGCTTACGATTGAAGATGGTCGAGTCGTATCCGGGTGTCGAAGGCAAGGAGTCGGCGATGTAGAACCATATAAAAGTACGGCTTACGCTGTCGGCCTTGTACGAATCGGCTGTATATCCCGAACACATCATCGAATCGACCTTGTCGCCTGTCGAAAATACGTAACGCATAGCATTGAGTGGATTACCTTCGTTGTTATCTCGAATGGCCGAGCCGAGGTCGATAGCGTAGGTGGTATTCTCCTTCAATGTATCGCGGATTGTGATGACGATGCCTTTGCCCCTTGTGGTCAATAGTGGCAACTTATTCATCGCAGGCGATGTGAACATCTCCTTGTTTTGGTCCTTAATCTGCACAAACTCATTGAACTCGATAAAGATCTTTTTTGCCTTGAAGTTTGTTGCAAAGTTCCCCGGATCAAGTTTTACGATTACCGGAGGAAGAGTATCCTTAGGACCACCTTCCGGAGTCATGATGTTGGCACAACGCGAGAAGAATGCTCCTCCAAAGAGTAGCAATATAAAGGAACGTAGTACTATTTTTGCCGTTTTTGTCATCTCTTGCTATAAATTTTCGTCTGTTTCGGGAGTCTCCGGTTCAGTCGGAGGCTCAGGGTTTGTTGGGTTTTCCGGCTCAGTTGGATTTTCCGGTTCCGTTGGGTTTTCGGGATTTTCCGGCTCGGTTGGGTTTTCTGGGTTTTCCGGCTCGGTTGGGTTCTCTGGGTTCTCCGGCACTTCCGGCTCAGTTGGTAAAACAATTGGTGGCATTACGGGGGTTGCCGGAGCGACCACAGTCCATTTGTGGTCATCTTTGGAACCCTCGTTATAAGTGCCTGTCTTCCACGTGTGGAATAGAAGTGTCAGATATGTGTAATGTAGATTTTTGGCATCAGCCCAACGATATGTGTAGGCGTACATCTGAGCCTTCGGGAAGACCACTACGACCAATGCCGAAGGTGATGATTGCCATAGCGAGAGATATTGGCTGCTTGAACCCTCCATAACGAATGGCTCGCTCTCCACATATGGTTGTTGCAACCTCTCTCCACTCTCAACATTTGTGATGGTTCTTGCGACAGCATCTTCGTATGATGCCACTGTCCACACTCGCCTGTCGACATAGTACATATACGCATAGCACCCCTCAGCCGGGATTCTATCTTTGCGAACAACCATGCCACTCGCCTCCTCGACAACCTCAACCTCTGCCACCACTTTTATACGCAGAGTGGTGTCGGTGGTAACCTCCTTAAAACACCCCGTGAGCAATAGCATAACCACTGTCACAAGAGCTGTATGTCTTAAAAATTTAAGCATAAATCTTCTCTATTTTTTGTGCCAACTCCTCTCTGCTACAGCGTAATAGTTCGCAAGTCGGCTCAATCACAAAATCTCGCTTCATAATTAGCGGGTGCGGCACCTTCAATCGCTCGGTCGAGATATGCTCCTCATCGAAAAAGAGAATATCCAAATCCAAAGTTCGTGAGCAGTACCTCGCCCCATTTTGCTCCTTCTCCTTTGCTTCGCGTTCGCGTTCGCGCCCCAATAGAGCCTCGACCTCCTGCAAAGCATCGAGCAGTTGTTCCGCCTCTTTATCGGTCGCCACCTCCCAAGCGGCATTTGTAAAGAGCATTTCACTCTCAAAGCCCCACGACTTTGTCGTGCAATTTCTGCTTCTCGCGACAACCTTCACACCCCTCTCCGTCAGCAGTTGCTCCGCCTCGACAAAGCGTGCTGCGACATCGCCAATGTTGCCCCCTGCAAGTATTATGGCGTGGTGCATCATCACTTTCCGAAGTTTATATAACGGCTTGTCGCCAACGCAAAGTACGAAAATACAATGCGTGGGTCGCCATTTTGTCGAAGTCGGCGCAGAGCCTCCTCCAATAGTTCGATAATTGGCTCGATATTCTCCGAGCCGATATATGGCGCAAACTTTCCGCAAAACTCCGCCTCCTCGCCCCAGAGGTATGTAGCCTCCTTAACCCCTGCGTGGGTAATGTAGGCTTCGCGCAATAATCGCGCAAAGTCCGCCATCAACCCCATTTGTCGCTCGCGCGAGAGTGATGCCACCTCATCGGCCCAAGCCAATAGTTCGAGGTGCTTGTTGAGGTAGCAGTGGCGCATCATCGTACGGAAGAGATTGAAGTTTTCATTTCTGATTTCATCTTCCTCGCCCGAAAGCAGTTGTCGTAGTTGCAATAAATCGCCACAAGCCAAACGAGCCATATTGCGCACCTCCGCCTCATCGGTAATACCGTGTTGGCGAATCTCCGCCATCAAATCCTCTGCCGTAAGTCGTGGCACGGTTACCTCTTGCGTACGCGAGAGAATCGTGCCGAGAATCTTGTCGGGTTGCTCCGCCACAAGGATAAAAATAGTATCCTCCCACGGCTCCTCCAAGATTTTGAGTATCATATTTGCCGCCCTCTCGTTCATTGTTTCGGGCAACCAGATAAGCATGGTCTTGTACTTCGATGCAAACGACTTAAAAGACAACTTGCGAATCATCTCCTCCGCCTCGCGCACTGCAATAGCACCCTTCAAGGTCTTACCCAAATCGAGCATGTCGTACCACTGTTGCGCTGAGAAGTATCCCCCCGTGCGCTCCCACAAAGTGCGAAACTCATTTATGAAATCGTTTGCTACCAAGCCATTTGTCGGCTTCTTGCCCTGCTTGTTTACGGGGAAAACCAAATGCAGGTCGGGGTGAGCCAACTTCTCAATCTGACGGCACGAAGGACACTCGCCACACGAGTCGCCATCGTGGCGGTTGGTGCAATGCAGATACTGCGTATATGCCAATGCCAGCGGTAGCGTTCCTGAACCAGCAGCACCCACAAAGAGTTGCGCATGGCTGATACGCCCACCGTCAATACCTGCGGCAAGTCGCTTTTTCAACTCGGTATGCCCCTTTATATCGCAAAATCTCATCGCTTACCCCTCCTTAAAATGTGGTTAAACATAGCCTTCACATCTATCTTCTCGCGCCATACGGCATAGCACAGATAGATAACGATAAATATGGTCGAAACCGTATATTGCAGCCACTCATTCGGCAACTCTATCCACTCCGCAACAAAGAATATCGCCAATGCCAACACAATATACTCCGCCATACGACCAAATTGGTATGGTGTCGGATAGTATATGCGGTTTAAGATAACGCTTACCGCCACCATCACCATCTCGGCAATAAAACGGCTCCATGCAGCACCATAGTAGCCCATCTTCGGTATCAGCAACACGCCAAAGCCCACCGAGCAGAGCAAACCCGTGAGGGTAATCCACAGTGCAAACTTGGTCTTCTCCTCCCTCTTGTACCAAAACGAGAGGTTGAGCCATACGCCACTCAGGATATTTGCGCCAAGCACTACGGGCAGAATATGTATGCCCTCGCGGAAGTCGCTACCTACAATCAACGCGAACACATCGCGATAGAGCGCAATGCCGAGGAAAATCAGCATCGACACCATCACAAAGTATTTCAGTGCCGCAGCGTTCATCTCCTTAAACTCCTCCTTGCGGAAGTTCGAGAGGAAGAATGGCTCGGCAGCCAAGCGATACATCTGCGTAAAGAGCGTCATCACAACGGCAATCTTCGTTATTGCGCCATAGATGCCGAGTTGTGCTAACGAGCCGGCAGGAACGAGATACTTTATGAGTTGCCTATCGATAAATTCGTTTGCCGTACCCGCCACACCCGACAACAGAAGCGGTAACGAGTAGCCGAAAATCACAAGCAACAACGCCCAATCGATACGCAGTGAGATACGCCCCGATGCTGCGACTACCGCCACAAGGGTTACGGTGCTTGCCACGAGGTTTGCCACGAATGCCCAGCCGACACCAAACTCCGAGTCGAACAGTCCGACAGCCCAGAAGGCGAATGCCAAACCCACCTGCAAGATGATGTTAAAGAGTTTGAGCAACACAAAAGTTAGTGCCTTGCCCTGCTCTCGCAAGCGTGAGAATGGGATACACGCCATTACGTCCATCATCACAATCGCTGCTACCGTAACGACATACAACGGATTTTTCGCATAGACCTCACCCATCAGAGCCGAAGCCTCGTTGCGGAACAATACCACAATCGCAAAAAAGAGAAGTGCTGCCAACGAAGTTATGCCCCAAGTAGTAGCGAAGAGTTTGCGTTTGTTCTGCTCGATATTGCCACCCTCCGCCTCCGCCTTCGCAGCAAAGCGGAAGTAGCTCGACTCCATACCCATCGTAAGCACAACGAGCGCAAACGGAATCAAGGCATAGACATCGGTAATAATGCCGTACGACTCAACTCCGAAGATACGGGTGTAGAATGGCGTCAGCAG
Source organism: Alistipes sp. (assembly GCA_017937805.1). Lineage (GTDB taxonomy): Bacteria > Bacteroidota > Bacteroidia > Bacteroidales > Rikenellaceae > Alistipes. Next base: position 24,851 of record JAGBCX010000050.1, read on the forward strand.
GTAACTCAGCATTCTGCCGAGTATGGTGCTGATACCATAGATAGCCGTCTGTTTTGCGAGTTTTTCGAGCATTTATCGTCAAACTTTACCTCCTGCGCATATATGCACATCGCACGCGCACGAACATTCAAAGCGCAAAGATAGTAAATTATCACGAAATAATAATATTTTGGAGAGCCTAATTACACTTTATCTTTTTTTTGTTACCTTTGTAGAAAATTTAAACCTCTAAAAGATAACCTGATATGAAGAAGATTCTACTTTGTTGCTTTGCAACAATTTTGGCCGTTTCAGTGAGTGCTGAGGAGCTGAAACTCACCGAGAAAAACATTGACAAAGTGATTGAGGCGCTGACTCTACAAGAGAAGGCACATCTCGTTGTAGGTGCCCGATTGGCCGATAATAAAGATGCGGGTGGCGAAATCGGCTACACCAAGAAACTTGTTCCGGGCGTTGCCGGTACAACCTACCCTATTGAGCGATTGGGTATTGCTCCTGTTGTGATGGCAGATGGACCTTCGGCTGTGCGTTTGTCGGTAAAGCGAGAGGGTGAGGACAAGCGTTATTATGCGACAAATGTACCTTCGGAGATTCTTCTTGCCTCGTCATGGAACAATGATGCCACATTCCGTATTGGTGCAATACTTGGCGAAGAGACTCGTGACTATGGTATCGATGTGTTGTTGGGCCCCGGTCTTAATATGATGCGAAATCCACTTTGTGGTCGTAACTACGAGTACTTCTCGGAAGACCCTCTTTTGGCTGGTAAGATGGGTGCTGCGATGACTAATGGTATCGAGAGTATGGGTGTTGGTGCTTGTCCGAAGCACTTTGCTGTAAATAATCAGGAGTTGAATCGTCTGCACAATGACGCTCGTGTTTCGCAGCGAGCTTTGCGTGAGATATATCTCAAAAATTTCGAGATTACGGTTAAGGAGTCGCAGCCTTGGACCATCATGACCTCGTACAACAATATCAATGGCCGTCACGCCTCTGAGGATAGAGGTTTGCTCGAAACTATCTTGCGTGATGAGTGGGGTTTCAAGGGTCTTGTTGTGACCGATTGGGGTGGTGGCTACGATGCTGCAAAGCAGATTTGGGCAGGTAACGACCTTATCGAGCCGGGACGATATGCAGAGGTTAAGCGCATTATGGAGGCGGTGAAAAGCGGCGAACTTGCTGAGGCTGACCTCGACCGTTGCGTTAAGCGAGTTCTCGAATTGGTTGTCAAGTCTATACGCCACAAGGATTACAAATTCTCGAATAATCCTCCGCTCGAAAAGAATGGAAAGTTGACTCGTGAGATTGAGCCTGAGGGCTTCGTATTATTGAAGAATGAGCAGAGTGTTCTTCCATTGAAGCAGGAGCAGAAGGTAGCATTGTTTGGTATCGGCTCCTACAACCTCATCTTGGCGAATAGTGTGTCGGTGCGCTCGTTGAATGGTCGTACCGTAAACCTTAACGAAGGACTCAAAAATGCAGGTGTGGTGCTACACGATGCGTTGGACAAGAGATATACCAAGCACCTCCAAAATGAGATTAAGCGACTTACTCCTGTTTGGAAGTTGCGCCGTTGGTGTTCGTATGATATCCGCCCTGTGGAGTTGAAGGATATACGAAATCATACCGCATCGGCTGCCGAGGCTGCCGATATTGCAGTGATAACCATTGGCCGCAACTCCTCTGAGGCATTCGACCGCCATGTCGAGCGAGATTTCAATCTGAATATGCACGAGCAGGCGATGATTGCCGCAGTTTCCCGTGATTTCCACAGCCGAGGTAAGAAGGTTGTTGTGGTACTCAATATTTGCAGCCCTATCGAAATTGCTTCGTGGCGAGATAAGGTAGATGCTATTCTTGTGACATGGCTCCCTGGTCAGGAGGCAGGCAATTCGATTGCTGATGCCCTTTTGGGTAAGGTTTCACCTTCGGGACACCTTCCTATCACATTCCCGATGAAGTATGCAGATGTTCCTTCGCAGAACTTCCCTCACAACGAGTTTGAATGGTGTTCCGAATCGGGTAAAAACCTTTCGAGAACATTCGATCAGAAGCAACCTCTATATTACGACATTCCGAACATTGACTATACCAATTACGAGGAGGATATTTACATCGGTTATCGTTACTACGCAACCCGTAAAGTGGAGGTTGCATATCCTTTTGGATATGGTTTGACATATTCACAGTTCGAAATGTCGAATATGAAGGTTAAGGAGAGCAAGGAGGGCTATAAGGTTACATGCGAGGTTAAGAACATCGGAAAGGTTGCTGCAAAGCAGGTCGTTCAGCTCTACTCATCGGAGTTGCAACCGGAGGTCGACCGCCCTATTATTGAGTTGCGTGGCTTCCAGAAAACACCACTCTTACAGGCAGGTGAGAGCGCAACCGTAGAGATTGTTATCAAGAAGACCGATTTGATGACCTACAACGAGAAGGCTTCGGCTTGGAAACTTACCAAGGGTGATTATGAACTTTTGCTCGGATTTGATTCGCAAACTCTGCCATTGAAGCACAAGGTTACTATCTCAAAGGAGATTCTGCAACCTGTTTCAACAAATATGAAACCGGAAGGCGAACTATTTATCAAGTAGCAAGTTGCACCCTTTGTGGGGCGATATTGAAGGTTGTTAGGGTTGCTCTAACAACCTTTTTTTGTAAAAAAATCAAAAGTTTTCCGTTTTCCGTTTTCCGTTTTCCGTTTTTTTATCTACCTTTGCACTCCGTATCGTGTGCGCGTAAGCGCTACATGTGTGCGTAATTCACTAATTATTAACTTTTTAACGAGCGATTGTATCGCAAAATTTAATTGTATGGAGAATACAAATGTTGCAGTCGAGAATTTTGATTGGGCTGCGTTTGAGAATGAGTCGGGTCTTTACAATCAGACCAAAGAGGAGATTGAGAAGGCTTACGCTGATTCAATGTCTAACATCGCGGTAGGTGAGACCGTTGAGGGTACAGTTACCGAGATTAACAAGCGTGAGGTAATCGTAAATATCGGCTACAAGAGCGAGGGTGTTATCCCTGCATCGGAGTTCCGTTATGACGCAGACCTTAAAGTTGG
>JAGBCX010000051.1 GCA_017937805.1 Alistipes sp.
TGTTCTGTTTTACGCTTGTAGTGAGAAAACGGAACGCTGCGATTAAGCTGAGGGCAAAGGCTGCTTGCAGACTATGCCGAGACGGAGCAGTGAAAAGCCCACGCAGTGGGATTAAAGCGGAAAGCGGAAAACTTTGTGTTCTGTTTTACGCTTGTAGTGGGAAAACGGAACGCTGCGATTAAGCTGAGGGCAAAGGCTGCTTGCCGTCTTTGCCGAGGCGGAGCAGCGAAAAGCCCACGCAGTGGGATTAAAGCGGAAAACGGAAAACTAATAATAAAATGGACTAAAACTCACACCATAAGCACCTTTTTGTTATAACAAAAAAAAGATTCGGAGCCACCCCCGAATCTTTCGTATCAAACAGATATTGCTATATCCCTACTTAATCTTAATAGTCAAATGCTTATCCTCGCCACACCAAGCACTCTCGACAATAAGCATCTCTTGTCCGGCCTTCTGCTCCTTGATAAATGTCGAAGAGAGTCCACTAATGGACACCATGTTGCCACCCTCAAAACGAACGAGGAACTCTACCGACGAGTTGTTCTTGATAACATATTGCGCCTTGCCCTTCTTATCGACACCGGCAGTGCGAATCTCCAACGAAGCCTCCACAAACTTACGCAACAATGACTCCTCGCCCGCAATCGTACCAAACGAGTAGGCGATGGTGCGATGCGCCTCGATAGCCTCGCGAATTGACGCCAACGACTTATCCTTTGCAAAGATAAAGGTCATATTGCGCTGTGGTTGGCCATCTACACGCTCCGAAACAACGTGGATATCGCTATTCGATGTCATAAAGAGATTGTGCTCCAAAGCACGAGTGATAGCCTTTGGATAGAACTCTGCACCATTCATAATCTCGATACCGTCAATCAACTTTTCGGCATATATCTTCTTATCAAATTCGAGCATCTCCATACTCTTGCGGCGCCAGCCCGGGTGATTGTGCAAAATAAGGGCTCCCTGCGCCTTTGCATTGCGAATAGACTCATCGCAAGTAGCACCGTGAACAGCGTTGTTGTCGGTGGTAAAGAGGCAGTTGAAGTGACCATATACAAGTGGCTCACGAGTAATCTCAATTCCCGGAATAATCGTAATATCGTACGACTTTGCCACCTGCTGAGCATGTTCAACAGGGTATTGGAAGTCGGTGTGCAAATCCTTGCGCTCGGGCATTACAGGATAGCGGGTGATGTACCAATTTTCGGCCTTAGCGCCCTTCTTAACGTAACCCTTCATCCACTTCACCAGATGTGGCTCGCTAGCACGATATTCGAGGTGTTCGGTTACCGCCATAATATCCAATCCATCTTTCCACGCATCTCGTATACGACCGTCCATCGCCACCGAGCCGTCCGAATAGATGGTGTGGGTATGAAGGTCCGCCTTATAGCCGTTGTAGCCGTCAATATTCGGAATTAAAAACTCCGTACGGACAAGATTACGAGGTTGTCTGATGTGCAGAATATCGGGGTTATTTGCATCTTGGTAGTATTGTGCCGATACGGTAAAAGTGGCACACACAATCGCCAAAAGTGAAATTATCTTCTTCATAATAACTATAATTTAAAATCATAAACAAGGTGTTCGTTCTCGCCACACCAAGTGTTCAAAACCGTAAAAGTACTTGGTTTAGACGGACTGAAACGGAGAATAATCGAAGAGTTGCCCTTTAACTCCACCATCTTCTCACCCTCACGACAGAGCATGAAATCGACCGAACTCGTATTGGTGATAATCACTTGTGCGCGACCTTTGTAGTCTACGAATGTCTTGCGAGCCGAAACCGAGGCCTCGAAGAACTTACGAATCAACTCCTTGTCGCCTGCCAGAGTGCCAAACGAATATGCAAGAGTGCGGCGAGCCTCAACTGCCTCGCGCAACGATGCCACGCTCTTATCCTTGGCATAGATAATGGTCATATTGCGGAGCGAGTTGTGCAGGCCGTATGTCTCGCTTGATGCGTAGTGAATATCGGTATTTGACGATACGAAAAGGTTGTACTTCTTAGCACGCTCAATAGCCTGCGGATAGAACTCCTCGCCATTCATAATCTCGATACCATCGAGCAAACCTGCATCGTAAACCTTTTTTTCGTACTTTGTAATCTTCATATCCTTGTGAGTCCAACCCGGGTGGTTGTGCATCACGAGCGCACCCTGCTTCTTGGCGTTGCGGATAGACTCAATAGTTTCAGGTGCATACACCGCATTGTTGTCGGTGGTAAATAGTGCGTTGAAGTGGCTGTATTCGCCCTCCTTACGGGTAATCTCTATACCCGGAATAATGGTAAGGTCGTACTTTTCAGCCTCCTTACGTGCAACCTCAACAGGATAGTTCAAATCCACCATAATATCGGCTCCCGATGCAGGGCGGTCCTTCGATACGAAGTTATAATTCTTTGCCTCAGCCCCCTTAGTATAGCCTTTGAGGTACTTCACCAAATTCTTCTCATGAGGGCGATATTCAAGGTGTTCGGTTACCGCCATAACATCTAAACCATCTGCCCACGCCTCACGAACACGAGCCTCCATCGAGGTATGACCGTCAGAGAAAATAGTGTGGGTGTGAAGGTCTGCCTTGTACGGAGTATAGCCGTCAATTACAGGCAAATCGATATGCACACGTTGCAATGTTCTCGCTTTGCGGATATGTAACATATCCTTATTTACGGCATCTTGATAGTACTGTGCCGATACGGTTAAGCCTGCCAACAGGCCAAAAACAAATAATAGAGTTCTCTTCATAGTGGTTGTATTTTTATGTTTTGTTGGTACAAATTTACAAAAAAAACAAAACAACTTCACAAAAAAAGGAGAGTCTTTTTCGCGACTCTCCTTTTTTGGAATCTAACTATTTAGCCAAAAGTTTCTTAACTTCATTGTAGACCGTTTCGCCATTGTAGCCAAACTTCTCGTCAAGCACCTTGAACGGAGCTGAATGTCCGAAGTGGTCAAGACCATGAATATTATCGAGCGAGCCTACCAACCCCAACAATGTTACAGGCAATCCCGAAGTCATACCATAACGCAACACTCCCGAAGGAAGAACGCTCTCCTGATACGATTTTGGCTGGTCGCGGAACAAACCCTCACTCGGAACGCTTACTACACGTACCGCCACGCCTTCTTCAATCAACTTTTCGGCACCTGCAACCAATGTCGAAACCTCCGAGCCCGAAGCGACCATGACAACCTCAGGATTTGCCGAATCGAGGACAACATAAGCGCCCTTGTGTGCCTGCATAGCCTCGTCAATACGGTTGGTGTGACTTGGCAACGACTTGATATCCTGACGCGAGAATATCAGACCGACAGGTCGATGCTCTTCGAGAGCAATCTTCCACGCTGCAACAGCCTCCTCTGCATCGGCTGGGCGCAAAACAACCATCGAACGCTCGCCCTTGTGGTTGTGGAGATGCTCCATCAAGCGAATCTGAGCCTCCTGCTCAATTGGCTGGTGGGTAGGTCCGTCCTCGCCAACACGGAACGAGTCGTGTGACCATACATATATAACATGTAAGCCCATCAATGCCGACATACGAATTACAGGCTTCATATAGTCCGAGAATACGAAGAAAGTGCCGCATGCAGGGATAATGCCTCCGTGCAGAGCCATACCATTCATCACGCACGCCATCGTAAACTCCGAAACGCCCGCTTGGAAGAATTTACCCGAGAAATCGCCACGCTTGAAGGCGTGAGTCTTCTTCAAAAATCCGTCTGTCTTATCCGAGTTACTCAAATCGGCAGATGCTACCACCATATTCTCAACCTGCTCCGCATATACGCCCAAAACAGCAGACGAAGCAGCTCGAGTTGCCGAACCCGACTTAATTGCTATCGAACGATAGTCAATCTCCGGCAACTTACCCGAAAGGAAGCCATCGAGCTTTATAGCCAATGCAGGGTTTGCGTGACGCCACTCCTCCTCAACCTTCTTGCGCTCGACCATCTCACGGCGCAAAGCGTTAGCGCGAGCCTCATACAAAGCTGCCACCTCAGGGAATATCTGGAATGGATTTTCAGGATCACCACCGAGGTTCTTGATTGTAGCCTCGATGCTTGCACCAGCAGCCGTTACAGGCTGTCCGTGTGTCGAAACCTTATCCTCGAACGACTCACCCTCAGCAGTTACCAAGCCTTTACCCATTACGGTATGACCGATGATTAGTGTCGGCTTCTCGGTCGAAGCATTGGCGGTTGTCAAAGCCTCGCGAATCTGATCGATATTGTGACCGTCAATCTCCAACACCTGCCAACCCCAAGCGCGATATTTCATTGCAACGTTCTCCTGATCCACCTCATCAACCTTGGTCGAGAGTTGAACATTGTTTGAGTCGTAGTACATTATGATATTCGACAAGCCGAGGTCACCGGCAATACGACCTACACCCTGCGACACCTCCTCCTGAACGGCACCGTCAGAGATATAGATATATGTCTTATGTGCCTGCCACTCGCCAAAACGGGCAACCATAATGCGCTCGGCAATTGCGGCACCCAAACCCATAGCGTGTCCCTGACCAAGTGGGCCCGATGTATTCTCTACACCGCGCAAGAAATCGACCTCAGGGTGTCCGGGAGTGATACTGCCCCACTGACGGAACTGCTGTAAATCCGCCATCGAGCAGTGTCCTGCCAAAGCCAATACCGAATAGAGCATTGGCGACATGTGTCCAGGATCGAGGAAGAATCTATCACGATAAGGATAGAGCATATTATCGGGATCATAGCGCAAAAACTCCGCAAACAAAACATTCACAAAGTCTGCACCACCCATCGCTCCGCCCGGGTGTCCCGACTTAGCCTTCTCGACCATTGAAGCTGCAAGAATACGGATATTATCCGCTGCTCTCATTAGATTTGAATTAGTTGCCATATCTATCTTTGTGTTTCTTGAATTTACTAACTACAAATTTAGCAAAAAATATTTAATTCGACCGCCTATTTGGACAACTTTTTGTGAAATTGGGTGTTTTTTTTGGTTTTGCGAACTCTGAGCGTGGTCACGGCGCAGGCTTGGTAAGGAGTTTAAGGAATTTAGGGAGTTTAAGGAGTGCGCTCTCAGTTTTCCGTTTTCCGTTCTCCGTTCTCCGTTCTCCGAGCGTGGTCAAGGCGCAGGCTTTCTGGGGGCGCAGTCTATGACTGCTTTATAGGGGCGGGCGTTCCGCCCTTTATGGGGGCGCTCCCGTTGGTCGCTTTATGGGGTGCGCTCTCAGCTCTCAGCTCTCAGTTCTCAGCTCTCAGCTCTCAGTTCTCAGTTCTCAGCTCTCAGCTCTCAGTTCTCAGTTTTCCGTTTTCCGCTCTCCGTTTTCCGTTCTAACTACACCGCCTTATGGAGTTGTGTCATAGGGGCCCGGCTTACTCGCTCATCGGCATAGTCGCGAGTTACAACAACCCTCTTCTCTTCCGAAGATGGTGCCTCGTACATCAAATCCTTCATCACAGCCTCGCAAATCGAGCGCAAGCCACGTGCGCCCAACTTGAACTCTACCGCCTTATCCACGATATACTCTAACGCCTCGTCAGCAAACTCCAACTCCACGCCGTCCATCGCCAACATCGCCTTATATTGGCTGACAATGGCATTCTTCGGCTCGGTAAGAATATTTCGCAACGCCTCACGCGAGAGTGGTTCGAGGTGTGTCAAAACGGGCAAACGACCTACCAACTCCGGAATAAGACCGAATGAACGAATATCCTGCGGCTGAACATATTTCAACATATTATCTCTGTCAATACTCTCGGTATCAACCCTGCCATAGCCCATAGCGCGGGTATTAAGGCGTTGCGCAATACGTTTCTCTATACCATCAAATGCGCCACCGCAGATGAAGAGGATATTCTTGGTATTGACCTGCACAAACGCCTGCTCGGGGTGCTTACGACCACCCTGTGGCGGAACATTTACGACAGTACCCTCCAAAATTTTCAGAAGTGCCTGCTGAACACCCTCACCCGAAACATCGCGAGTGATACTTGGGTTGTCGCCCTTGCGAGCAATCTTATCAATCTCGTCAATAAATACGATACCGCGCTCGGCTGCCTTCGTGTCATAATCTGCCGCCTGCAACAGACGAGAGAGGATACTCTCAACATCTTCGCCCACATATCCCGCCTGTGTCAGCACCGTAGCATCAACAATCGTGAATGGAACTTTCAACAAGCGAGCAATAGTGCGAGCAATCAAGGTCTTTCCCGTACCCGTAGGACCTACCAAGACGATATTCGACTTGTCCAACTCGACATCTTCATCGCCTTGCGCAACCGAGAGGCGTTTGTAGTGGTTATAGACCGCTACAGCAATAGACCTCTTCGCCTCATCTTGACCGATAACATATTTATCTAAAAACTCCTTTATCTCCTTCGGCTTCGGAACATCGTTCATCGAAACCTCCGCCTTTGGCTGTTTTGCCTTTGGCGAAGCGATAGCCAAACCAGCCTCCGAGAGCGACTTGTGACCGACCTCAATGCACGCACCGCAGATATTCGAGCCATCGACACCCTGAAACATTATATCGACCTCGTTGCGGCGGCGACCGCAGAACGAGCAACAATCTTCACGGCGTTGTCCGCCTTTGTTATTTCCTCCTCGTTGTGCCATCGCTATTTCGTGTGTTTAGAGAGAACTGTATCAATCAAGCCATAAGCCTTTGCCTCCTCTGCCGAGAGCCAATAGTCGCGGTCTGCATCGTGCTCAATCTCAGCAACGCTCTTGCCCGAATGCTCCGACAAAATCTCGTACAACTCGCGCTTTGTGCGAGCAATCTCACGAGCCGTAATCTCGATATCCGATGCCTGTCCCTGCACGCCACCAAGTGGTTGATGAATCATCACGCGCGAGTGTGGAAGAGCCGAACGCTTACCCGTAGCTCCTGCAGTCAAGAGTACAGCTCCCATCGAAGCAGCCATACCGGTACAGATGGTTGCAACATCGCAATTTACGAGTTGCATAGTATCGTAGATACCTAATCCTGCCGATACGCTGCCACCCGGCGAGTTAATGTAGAGTTGAATATCCTTTGTCGGGTCGGTGGACTCCAAGAAGAGAAGTTGTGCCTGAATAATATTTGCAACATCATCTGTCACGGGCGCACCGAGGAAGAGTATTCTATCCATCATCAGACGGCTGAACACATCGAGCTGTGTAACATTCAACTGACGCTCCTCCAAAATCATTGGATTGATATAGGCAGAGTGAATAGCCTTGTAGTCGTGCAATTTTAGTGACGAAATGCCACAATGTCCCTTTGCAAATTTCTCAAATTCGTTCATATCTTCTTTTGCTTTTCGTTTAACGAAGATTAAAAACTCTGCAAGTCTTGCGCCAACTTGCAGAGTCCTTATTTTATTACAACATAATAGTTTTATGTATTAGACTCAATACTATATTAGGCAACGAAATTAATCAAATAACCCCCATAATACCACAAACTGAAATAGTGATACATGCAACCATAAAGAGCATTAAAAACACTATCATACAAATAGCAAACACTCTAACCCATTTTGGGAACTGAGGGTAACCATTGACATGAAAATGCAAATACGCCATTACACAAGACTATTTAAGTTTTTCTTATAAGTTCTTTGCCAACTCAGCAAACTCCTCTGCCGAAACACCCTTCTCGGTAACCTTAACCTTAGCCTTTACAGACTCTACAACCTTCTGCTCGTACAACTTCTCGTAAACCTTCTGGTTCTGCTCCTTGTTGTCGAGAATGTTCTTTGCAAAGTTCTCGAGCATATCCTCTGGTGCGTTAGGCATACCGTACTGTGCGAACTGTGCAGCAGCCAAAGCCTTTGCCTCTGCCTTTGCCTCGTCAGCCGAAACCGAAATCTTCTCTGCGGTGATAATCTGACGCTGAATATAGTTCCAAGTGAACATTTTGAGGAACGACTCGAAATCCTTCTCGATATCCTCCATTGTGAACTTACCCTCGTTGATGGTGTACAACCAACGCTTCATAAACTCGGTTGGCATTGCAAGGTTAGCCTTCTCAATCAAGAAGTCACGCACTGCAAAGGTAAACATATAGTCGCTCTCGCGCTTCAACTCCGAAGCAATCTGCTCGTCAATATATGCGTTGAGCTGCTCCTCGTTGGTAACATTGCCCTCAGGGAATGCCATCTTGAAGAACTCCTCGTTCAACTCTGGGTTTGCAAAGTGGCGAATCTTGGTAATCTCCAACGAGAAGTTAGGGTTGATACCCTCCAACTCCTCCTCCTTAACGCCAAGGATAGAGGCACGCTGCTTAGGGTTCTTGTACAACTCGTTGATATTAACCTCGGTCTTGTAGCCGACCTTCTTGCCGATAAATGGCTTGCGCTCCTCGTCAGACATCGAGATAAGACCTACATAAGCCTCCTCGATACGCATCTCGCCGTTGTCGAGAGTTACATTGAGAGCCTCGTCTTTCTTTACCTTATCAACATCCTTCAACGAGCCGTAGCGGCGGAGGTAGTTGTCGAGGAACGATGCGTGCATCTTCTTGTCAACCTTGATTTTGTGGTAGGTAATCTTATCCTTTGCAGTGAGTGCTACATCGTACTTTGGAGCAACACCATACTCAAATACAAACTCGTGAGTTGTGTTGTTGTCGAAGTCGAAGTCGCCCTGCTCCTCTGCCGGGATAACATCGCCGATATAGTCAATCTTCTCTGCCTGCAAATACTCGAATGCAGCGTTTGAAGCCTTGCGATAAGCCTGCTCTGCAACTACGCCCTTGCCGTACATCTTCTTGATAACGCCCATAGGGACCATACCCTGACGGAATCCCGGAATGTTAGCCTTGCGCTTGTAGTCGCGAAGCATCTTCTCTACCTCGGCTGCATAATCTGCCTCCTCAACAACGATGCGAAGCAA
>JAGBCX010000004.1 GCA_017937805.1 Alistipes sp.
CTTAATTCTTAATTTAGCCTCTGGCTATATATAACATAGGTATATTTATCGAAAAACGATAAATATACTATTTTTTTGCACTATCTTGTAAAATTTTCAGTACCTTTTATTGCATAGTACTGAAAAATGCATTATATTTGCGATAACAAAGAACTAAATAACAGGAATAATGGGCAAGTATTTTTTAACATTTGTGTTGTTATTGGCAACAACAGCACTGTCGGCAAAGACCACCCTATTGGGAAAGGTGGTCGATGCGACCTCGCGCAAGGAGGTGGGTTATGCCACAGTCGCACTCTTGCGCGACACCACGATTGTCACCGCTATTGCAGCTCGCGCCGATGGCTCGTTTTCGCTCGAAACCGAGCAAGCGGGCAAGATGACTTTGGAGGTGTCATCTGTGGGCTACAACACTAACAAACAGCAGGTCGAGGTATCGGGCAAGCGTATAGATTTAGGCGAGATAGCCATCACGGAGGGCGTTGCGGTAGATGCGGTAAATATCACCGTTCAGAAACCTATCGTTACGGCTGATGCGGAGAAGTTGACCTACTCGGTGGAAGACGACCCTGAGGCTTCGACAAGTACGCTCGAAGATATTATCCGCAAAGTGCCTCAGCTCTCGCTCGATGCCAGCGGAAATGTGCTGATGAATGGACAGAGCGACTACAAGATTCTTGTGAATGGTCATACTTCTTCATCGATGTCGCGCAACTTTGCAGATATAATCAAGAGTATGCCAGCATCGTCAATCAAGCGCATCGAGGTGGTTACAAACCCTTCGATGAAGTACGATGCAGAGGGCGTGGGAGGTGTTTTAAATATCATCACTACAAAGGCAAAGTTCGATGGCTACAATGGTCGTGTAAATCTCGCCGCTGGCAATTGGTTTAACAAGAATTTCAATACGAACAATTCGGCACAATTTACGGTGCAGACCGAGAAGTTGTCACTTTCGACCTCGCTCTACTACTCGCAGGCGTGGGCTAATCGCGATATCGTGGGTACACAGAGCAACCACTTCGAGAATTTGGTTGATGGCACAGGCTATCGCTATATGAATGCCGATGGCAACTACGGCTACGACTACTATTCGCTCTATGGCGATGTAAATGCAAGTTATCAGATTGACTCGGTAAACCTCGTTACCGCCGAGGTCGGCGTTTGGGGCGGCAAGCAGAAGAGTGAGGTAAGAGCCAAATACGACTACTTCGACAGTAACAAGGCGTTGCTATATGGCTACAACTCGCCACAGACCAACACGCACGATTGGTTTGGCGTAGATGCAACGGTAAGTTACCAGCACTCATTCAAGGGCGAGGGGCATACACTGACCGTATCGGATAATATCTCGATTATTCCGCCACAGGAGCAGATGCAGTTGCAACTCTACAATCCGTACGGTAGCGATATCACTGCATCGAAGATATGGACAGACAAACGGGTAAATATGGTAAATAATGTGGCGCAGATTGACTATATCAACCCTATAAACAAGCACCACACCATTGAGGCAGGTGCAAAGCACTCGTACGACAATACGCTGACAACTACACTCCAAACAAATAGCGATGCGACAGATGCTATACTCGGCGAGTCGCAGGGTACCACTCGACTGACACGCAATATACTCGGTGTGTATGCCGGTTACGCCTACTCGATGGATAAACTTTCGGTGCGTGCAGGCGGTCGTTTAGAGGGGGCGTGGTACGCCACCGACTACCAGAGCGACAAGCGCGAGGAGTGGCAGACCTCGCTCGTAAATGTAGTACCTTACATCTCTTTGACCTACTTGCCGAAGAGAGGGCATACACTCGCCTTCTCCTACACAGAACGACTCTCGCGCCCCGGTATCTATGCGATGACGCCATTTGTGCAGGAGGGCTTGGCTGAGCGACAGTATGGAAATCCGAATCTGCGCACCGGTATTACGCACAACCTATCGCTTAAATACTCCTATTCGGACAACAAGTGGAGTGCAACGGGCGAGTTATATTCGCGCCTCTCGAACAACCTTATATCGGCATACTCATTTATAGATGATGAGGGCTTTGTGAACTCCACCTATCGCAACCACGGTCGTATGCGTGGTTATGGCGCAGGGGTATCGCTCTCCTATCGCCCATCATCGAAATTCAACCTCTCGCTCTCGGTGCGAGGTGGACACTTAGCCTACAAGTTGCCTGACGAAGGTATCAACAGTAATGGTTGGACCTTGTCGCACAACCTCAATATGATGATTGCTTTGTGGAAGGGTGCAAGGCTTACGCTTGGAGAGTATCTCTGGCGTATGGAGCCACAGATGGGTAGTGTTGGCACGAATTGGGTATTCGGAACGCAGGCTCGCCTTGGACAGAAGTTGCTGAAAGATAAGATGGAGATTGCTGTTGCGGTATATAATCCACACGAACGACAATCAACCTTCAAGACAAAGTCTGACACTCCGACCTATCGTCAGTGGTCATCGAATAGCACCGTAGGTCGTTGCATACGACTCTCCGTAAGTTATAACTTCGGCAAGCAGGGGTTGTATGTCAAGCGCACAAACGCCAAGTCAGACGATGGCGGAGATAATATAGGTGGAAACTCAAAAGGAGCAAATTTATAGTAAATAATAGTAGAAAAAGTATGAAAGAGGCTATCAATGCAAATATCGGGCAGCAGGTTTTCACGCTTGACCGCGATGCCTACGACCGACTGACCATCTACCTCAACGATGTGCGCCGTCATATTACGAGCGACACCGAGGAGGTGATGAACGATATCGAAATCCGCATTGCCGAGATACTTCGCGAGGAGTTACCATCTGCGATGATGGTAGTGACACTTGCGATGGTTGAGCGAGCAATTGCCCGCATCGGCGCGCCCGAAGATTTCGAAACAGAAAACAATCAAGGTACAACCAATAATAGAAGTAATATGAATAGTAATGTTTTGCGCCGTTCGCGCACCGACCGTTCGATTGCGGGAGTATGTGGTGGTTTAGCCAAGCACTTTGGCATCGACTCCACAATTTTGCGTATCGTAATGCTCTGCCTGATACTCTTTGGCGGAATGTCGTTGTGGGTATATATTATTATGTGGTTGCTGATTCCGGAAGAATAAACTCAATTAAGAATTAAGAATTGAGAATTAAGAATTAAAGGGATTTTAATTTAGCCAATGGCTAATGGCTAACAGCTAAGAACATGGAGAAGGATAATATAAAAGTACAGATGCGCAAGGGCATAATGGAGTATTGTGTGCTTGCAATATTGGCCAATGGCGATTCGTATGCGCCGGCCATTATTACCGAGTTGAAGAGGGCAGAAATGATTGTGGTCGAGGGTACGCTCTATCCCCTGCTGACACGATTGAAGAATGCCGGTTATCTAACTTATCGTTGGGAGGAGTCCTTGCAGGGACCACCACGAAAGTACTACACCCTGACTGCCGAGGGGCGCACCTACCTCGCATCGTTAGACGAGGCGTGGGATACGCTTGTGGAGCAGATTGATAACATCAGAAATAAACGATAAAAACTTTTGAATATGAGACAGAAAATTTTAGCTGCTGCAATATCTGCATTGTTAGTAGTGAGCAGTGCCTCCGCCTTTACTATCAAAGATGGAGAGGGTAACAAAGTGAAAATATCGCCTCTTGGGATTAAGGTTGAGGCAAGTAGTGGAGAAAAGGTCAGCATATCACCTTTGGGCGTGAAAGCCAAAGATGGCAATGGAGCCAAAGTGAGTGTATCTCCTGCAGGCGTGAAAGCCAAAGATGGCGAAGGCGCAAGTGTTAGCGTAAATGTTGCAGGTGTTGATGTTGCTACCGATGGCGAAGCAAATACCAAGACCGGTATTGTACTTGCCAACGAGCACAAGATTGTAATGGAGGCTCGCCGTTCAGCGATGGACTTCAACGAGATAGAGGTGTCGAAGGCCATTCGCCTTATTGTCGAGGAGCGCACTACGGGCAATATCATCGTTCGCGCACCGCAGTCGGTTATTCCGTATGTGTCGCTCAAAGTCAAAGACGGCACACTCTACGCCACCCTACTTTCAGGTACGCCCGTATCGCGCCGTTCTAACCTTTTGGCAGAGGTCTATGTGCCTTACAACGGCAAGATAAACGAAATTACGACATCTGCGGCTGCCCGCGTGATTGTCAAGCCGACAATCTCGTGCGAGGAGTTAGATTTGGAGGCAACTTCCGCCTCGGTGATTGAGGTTACAGCAGCGGCAAAGGAGGTTTCGATAGATGCTTCGGGTGCTTCGACAATTAAGGCAGTGTTGACAGCCGATGACCTCGATATCGACCTCTCAGGGGCTTCGGTGGCAACAATTACAGGCCAAGTAAAAGATGCCGAGATAGACTTATCGGGAGCATCGACCTTGCGTGCCGAGAAGTTGCGCACTGCAACCCTCGACCTCGAATGTTCGGGAGCATCGAAGGCTTCGGCAATCGGCGTTCAATGCACCGCCCAAGCAAGCGGAGCATCGGCAATAAATGTGGAGTGTCTGCAACTGCTTAATGCCTCGGCATCGGGCGCATCGTCAATCATTTATAGTGGTGATTGTCAAGTAAATATAATCTCCAACACTGGAGCAAGTTCAATTCGTAAAAAGTAGGAGGAACAGATATGAACGAGATTAAAAAATGCAGTATTTCGGGTGTTGGTTTCACCTTTGAAAAGGCGGCATACGACCGTCTGAATAACTACCTTGCATCGCTTAAAGAGGCGTACAAAAATAGCCCCGACAGCGAGGAGATTTTGGCGGATATCGAGGCTCGTATTGCCGAGTTGATACTCTCGGCACAGAGCGATGCGCAGTGCGTAGTAACACTGCCGATTATTGAGAATATAATCGAGCAACTCGGCTCGCCGGAGGCTATTTCGGGCGAGGAGGAGAAGGCGGGCAATAGCAGCGAGAGCCGTATTCCGCGCCGCCTCTACCGCTACCTCGAAAATGCAAAGTTGGGCGGTGTCTGCGCAGGTTTGGCAAAACATTTCGGCGTTGATGCAGTGTGGATTCGATTGGCTATGGCATCACCACTTATTCTTGTAGTGATTGGCGCACCATTCCTCCATTGGTTGTCCACACTCGGTGGCAATCTCTGCGCTGTCTTTTTTATAACCTACCTTATCTTGTGGTTTGCCATTCCAGAGGCAAAGTCGGCTCGTCAGAAACTCGAAGCTGAGGGTAAGCCTATCTCTGCCAGCACCATCGCCAACCGCCAAGGAGCAACGCAGGAGGAGCAGGCGAAGTCGAGTGTAGCTTCGGTAGTAACAACTTTTGGTCGCTTTATGGTGATTGTGATGAAGGTGTTGCTCGGACTCTTGCTATTCCCTGTCACATTTGTCGTATTTTTCCTACTGCTTTCGCTCGTTGTTATTACGGCAGGTGTAAGCGAACTGTTTATAGTCGATATAGGCAACTTCGCAGGAGTGATTGATGCTGCAAATGAGGTTGGTGTACCATTGATGGCTTTTGCGTTACTGCTAATCTTGGTCCCTGCAATCTATATCGGCTACCTATTTATCACTCTGCTGATAAACAGAAAGCCTCGTTGGTGGGTGCTTCTCGTAACAATTTTGATGTGGTTACTTGTCCTTATCGGAACAATATTCGCAGGTATCGACTATGCCGAAGAGCGTTCGTTTGCATCGTTCTCTTCGGATAGCGAGGTGGAGCGCATAATGAAGAGGTCTGATGACAAAAACGACCTATCCCGAAAGATTATGGAGGAATTGAACGAGGAGTTAGATGACGAGGAGAAGGCTCTAATCCAACAACTCTTGAACGATAAAAACGCGACATTCATAGATAAATAGAACACCATAGACCTTATCGGTAGGAAAAGTGGGAGTGTCTAACAAGTTTTTTAGACACTCCCATTTTCACTTATTCAAAAATCGGAGATGATTAGGTTGTTTTTGTGCAAGGCATACAAAAAAGCAAAAATTGAATTTTAAGGGTGCAGTTGCAACGCCGTCAATAAAAATGAGATGGGCGCATACTTGGCGTATGTAACCATCTCATTTTTTGAAGACAAGGAAGCAGATGCCCCTTAAAAACAATTTTTAGAACTCCATCTTGCTGCGGCGTACATAACCCTCGTAACGCCAATTAGCATTCTCCTCGGCTGCCTTGTATAACTCCTCAGCCTCCTGTGGGAAGGTCTTTTGGAGCGAAGTATAGCGAACCTCCTTCAACAAGAAGTCACGGAACTTCGACCAATCAGGCTCCTTCGAGTCGAGTACAAACGGATTCTTGCCCTCCTCCTCGAGAAGTGGATTGTAGTGCCACAAGTGCCAATAACCGCACTCAACAGCCTGCTTACCGATAGTCTGTGTGCGAGTCATACCGCCCTTGATACCGTGGTTGATACATGGAGCATAAGCTATGATGAGTGATGGTCCAGGATAAGCCTCGGCCTCCTTCAACACGTTGAAGAGTTGTGTCTGCGAAGCACCAATCGAAACCTGTGCAACATATACATAGCCATAAGTCATAGCGATAGCACCCAAATCCTTCTTGCGGATACGCTTACCCATCGAAGCAAACTTCGCAACAGCACCTACCGGAGTAGCCTTTGATGACTGACCGCCCGTATTCGAGTAAACCTCGGTATCGATTACGAGAATGTTTACATCTTCTCCGGTTGCCAAGACATGGTCAACACCGCCGAAGCCGATATCATATCCCCAGCCGTCACCACCGATAATCCACTGCGACTTCTTCACGAGGAAGTCCTTATGAGCGAGGATAGCCTGGCACTTGTCGCAACCGCAAGCCTCGCACAACTCGATAACTCGTGGAGCAACCTCTGCCGACTTGGCTGCGAGGTGACGAACCTCCAACCACTCCTTCAATACGGCCTTCAACTCGTCAGAGCACTTCTCGCAAGTGAGAGCCTCCTCAACAAGCGATGCCAAATTCTCTCTAATCTTCTCGTTACCGATATGCATACCAAGACCGAACTCTGCGTTATCCTCGAACAACGAGTTAGCCCATGCAGGGCCCTGTCCCTTCTCGTTGGTGCAGTATGGAGTCGAAGGTGCCGATGCCGAATAGATTGAGGTACAACCCGTAGCATTTGCCACCATCATACGCTCACCAAACAACTGTGTAATGGTCTTGATGTATGGAGTCTCGCCACAACCAGCACATGCACCCGAGAACTCGAACAACGGCTGCATAAACTGCGAATTTTTAACGGTCTTTTCGCGGTCGAGATTCTTGTAACCAACGGTGTGGTGCATGTAGTTCCACTTCTCCACCTCGCCCATCTGCGATGCGAGAGGTTGCATTTTGAGAGCCTTGCCCTTAGGTGCAGGACAAACATCAACACAGTTGCCACAACCTGTACAGTCGAGTGGCGAAACCTGAATACGGAACTTGTACTCCTTAGTATTTCCGATACCCTGCTTGAACTCTGTTCCCTCAGGTGCAGCAGCTGCTTGCTCCTCGGTTGCAAGGAATGGACGGATAGCTGCATGAGGGCAGACATAAGCACATTGGTTACATTGGATACAAGTCTCAGGATTCCACTGTGGAACATTCACTGCGATACCACGCTTCTCCCAAGCGGCAGTACCATTATCCCAAGTACCGTCCTCGCGACCATTGAATGCCGAAACAGGGAGCAAATCGCCCTTCAATGCGTTGATTGGATCAACCACATTGCGAACAAACTCAGGACGCGACATATCAACCGATGCGTGAGCCTCCTCAACAACAAGCGATGCCCACTCTGCAGGAATCTCAACCTTCTCCACTGCGGTAGCACCTGCATCAACAGCGGCATAGTTCATATTGACAATATCCTCGCCTTTCTTGCCGTAAGACTTGTAGATAGCCTTCTTCATCTCCTCGACTGCCTTCTCAAACGGAATAACATTCGCAATCTTGAAGAATGCCGACTGCATAATGGTATTGGTACGGCTACCCAAGCCCAACTCGGCTGCAATCTTTGTAGCGTTGATGATATAGAAGTTGATATTGTTCTTTGCAAGGAATACCTTCATGTGGGTTGGCAACGATGCGCAAGTAGCCTCTGCATCGAGTACCGAGTTGAGCAAGAACGAACCACCACGCTTCAAGCCCTTCAAAACATCGTACTTATCGACATACGATGGTACGTGGCACGCGATAAAGTCAGGTGTTGTAACCAAGTATGGCGAAGTGATTGGCTTATCGCCGAAACGAAGGTGCGAAGAGGTGTAACCTCCCGACTTCTTCGAGTCGTACGAGAAGTATGCCTGACAATACTTGTCGGTCGAGCCACCGATAATCTTAATCGAGTTCTTATTTGCACCAACTGTTCCGTCAGCACCCAAACCGAAGAACAACGCCTCGAAAGTACCCTCCTTTGCCATCGAAATCTCCTCGCCAACAGGCAACGAGAGATTTGTTACATCATCTACGATACCTACGGTGAAGTGGTTCTTTGGTGTTGAAAGTGCCATATTGGCAAATACTGCCAACATCTGTGCAGGAGTGGTATCCTTCGATGAAAGGCCATAGCGACCACCGATAATCTGTGGTTGTAACTCGTGACCATAGAATGCATCTACGATATCGAGGTACAAAGGCTCACCATTTGCTCCCGGCTCCTTGGTGCGGTCGAGAACGCAGAGAGTCTTAACAGTCTTTGGCAAAACATTGAAGAGGTACTTTGCCGAGAATGGACGATAGAGGTGTACGGTTACAACGCCAACCTTCTCGCCACGCTCGTTCAAGAAATCTACGCACTCCTTCAAAGTCTCGGTTACCGAGCCCATAGCCACAACTACGCGGTCAGCATCTGCCGCTCCGTAATATACGAATGGTTTGTATTCACGACCTGTAATCTTTGAAATCTCCGCCATAGTCTCTGCTACCATATCAGGCACTGCATCGTAGAACTTATTTGCAGCCTCACGAGTCTGGAAGTAGATATCTGGGTTTTGTGCTGTACCACGGGTTACAGGCTTCTCAGGGTTGAGAGCACGCTCGCGGAACTGCTTCAATGCCTCACGGTCAAACAATGCTGTGAGCGAAGCCTCGTCCATCAACTCCACCTTCTGAATCTCGTGCGAAGTACGGAAGCCATCGAAGAAGTGAAGGAATGGAACGCGCGACTTCAACGCTACGATGTGAGCAACACCTGCCAAGTCCATAACCTCCTGCACAGACGAAGTAGCCAACTGTGCAAAACCTGTCTGACGAGCAGCCATAACGTCCTGATGATCGCCGAAGATTGAGAGCGACTGCGCAGCCAAAGCACGTGCCGAAACGTGGAATACGCCCGGAAGCAACTCTCCCGAAATCTTGTACATGTTAGGAATCATCAACAACAAGCCCTGCGAAGCGGTAAATGTCGATGTCAAAGCACCACTCTGCAATGAGCCGTGTACTGCACCTGCAGCACCCGCCTCCGACTGCATCTCGACAACCTTTACAATCTCGCCAAAGATGTTTTTGCGGCCTTGTGCAGCCCACTCATCGACATACTCAGCCATTGTTGAAGATGGCGTGATAGGATAGATGGCGGCAACCTCCGAGAACATATACGCAATATGCGCTGCAGCATAGTTACCGTCACAGGTAATAAATTTCTTTTCTGCCATAACTTTATGATTTTTGTATTTCGTTGTTTTTGAAAATTTCTGCCTGCAAATAACACGCAAAAAAGAACATTTTTGCTCCCAAATCGGTCAAAAACCCATTTTGCGCATACAAATTTAGTTATTCCAATTGAACAAAACAAAAAAATGCCCTGTTAGTTCACTAACAGAGCAAAATTCTGCTTTCGGCGCTCCTTTAATAACCTTTAATAGCCTTTAATAGCTTTCCGTTCTCAACTCTCAACTCCTCACTATCTCTTGCATGCCTTCCACGCCACCTTACGGGCCTGTTTGGCAAGAGCAGGGGTGTTCTCAACCTTTATCAAATCGGTTGTACCGCGGTCGCCTGTAAGTTGTGCGTCTTTCGAATATTTAGGGTAGAATGTTACATCCTCCTGCTTGATATCGAGCAATGTATAGGCGTAGGCGAGGCTCGCAATATACATAGCCAAGCCCTCCGAAAGGTGGGTATTGTTCTGCGAGCGTTGCAACTTATAGCCCGACTTGGAGAGCTGCTTATGCTGACGACCGAGATAGATTGCCCGACCAACATTCACATAGAACTCGCAACTCTTGCCCATTGAGGCTCCTACCTCGTAAATCTCCTTCTGAATTGCACTGTGCGCCCTCTCGTAGAGTAAATCCCACTCCGACTGAGAAGCAGGCTTCACGCCATCGTTATACCAATCGTATAGCGCCTTGCGATAGTCGGTATTGCCCTGTGGATAGGAGAATGGCACCATCAAGCCACAGCGCACCTTTGCTGCCACTTCGGGCTTCATCATCTTCTTGATGCGCTCAACCAACAAATTGAGGTCAAATGTGCCACCCTTCGACTTTAAGTAGCGACGCATAGTGACTTCCGGTTGAAGCACCATAATATTCCACGGCTTATCCGTAACCACGCTTTCGAGCGTAACACCAATGCCTGCAAGACCGTTCCTATACCCTTTATTAGGTGTCTTCTTCGGATTTTCGGTGCAGTTGTAGAGCCAATATTGGTAGGTATTGTGTACCACTTGGTCGATATTGCGATGCTTGTAAGTGTATTCAGTGTTATCTATGCCGTTATACTGTTGTTCGAGGGTTGAGCCTCCGAGGTAGGCATGACCTACAACCACGGGGCGTCCCGTACTCTTGGCGATAGCACTCAACCATCGCATCGAATCGCGAGTCCAACTATTTCCCACACCGAGAATATAGAGCGTATCGGTTTTTTCCATAGGCTCGGCAGCCTTCATATCGGCAACGCCAAACATTACACACACTGCAAAAAGTAGTAGCTTCTTCATTTTCTTTTGGTTTTTGTGGTACAAATTTAGAAAAAGTTTTCCGTTTTCCGCTTTCCGTTTTCCGTTTAATTTTCTACCTTTGCGCTCATGGAGCAGGTAAAAGCAAAAAAGGCACTCGGTCAGCACTTTTTGACCGATTTGAACATAGCGCAAAAGATTTGCAATTCGCTCTCGGGCGGAACAGCCGAAAAACCCGATGCCGTTTTGGAGGTCGGTTGCGGTATGGGCGTACTCACGCAGTATCTGCTCAAACGAGAAGATATTGTAACCTATGGCGTGGATATCGACACGGAGAGTATCGCCTATCTCCACGCTCACTACCCCGATTTTGCTCCCCGTTTGCGTGAAGGCGATTTTCTGAAAATGCCACTCGATGAGTATTTTCCCGATGGTGTTAAGGTTATCGGAAACTTCCCGTACAACATCTCCTCGCAGATATTTTTCAAAATCATAGAACACCGCAACCTTGTTCCCGAGTGTGTCGGTATGATTCAGAAGGAGGTTGCCGAGCGTATTGCCGAGAAGGAGGGCTCGAAAACCTATGGAATATTGAGCGTACTGTTGCAGGCGTGGTACGATATCGACTACCTCTTTACCGTGTCGGAAAAGGTTTTTAATCCGCCACCAAAGGTTAAGAGCGCTGTTATTCGTCTGCGCAGAAACGCCACCACTTCGCTCGACTGCGATGAACAACTCTTTGTCAAGGTTGTGAAGGCTTCGTTCGGACAGCGCAGAAAGATGTTGCGCAACTCTTTGCGCTCTGCATTTGGCGATTTTGGAGGTGCTGAACACCCATTCTTTACAAAGCGTGCCGAGCAGTTGTCGGTAGCAGACTTTGTGGAACTTACCCAATGGGTTGCTGAGCATAAATAATCTTTCTACCGCCTATTGGCAACTATTGCTCCCACGCCATATATCACAACCAAAACCCACAAAACAGTGAGTTCGGGTGCTATGTCCGAGAGTGATGCACCCATTGTCTGCACACGAATCCAAGCATCTACTGCCGAAGAACTCGGCACAGCCTTTCCTACGAAATAGAGCCACTGCGGAAATGCCTGCGGAGGGAGCGATACTCCACTTACCAGCAGAAACGGAATAGACAACCACAAGAGCCATACGACAGAACTCTCGCGCCTACGGAATAGCGCACCAACTGCCTGTGCCAAGAGAGTTACCGCCAAGAGATATGGCGCAATAATCGCCACGCATTGCCACCACGCTCCACGCATCGGATAGTCAAAAAGCGAGTAGTGCACCGTAAGCATAAAACCGAGTGTCAGGGCATAGATGACGAGGTAGGTCAAAGTTCGCCCAATGGTTATTGCAACGGGGGAGTCGGAGCAATACTTCTCGTTCCGTTCTCGGCGTGTGGCGGAGAGCATACCGACACCTATCAGGGCGGTCTGCTGAACAATTAAGAGTATTATCGCCGGCATAACAAAAATACCATATCCGAGCGAAGGGTTAAAGAGGTTGCGTTGCTCGAATATTATTGGAGGATTATAGACTCCATTTCGTTGCTCGATAATTTCGGCATTCATCGCCTGAATTGCCGATACTGCCCCCTCTGCAACCTCACGATAAGCCAAAAAGTAACTCGCATCTCCAAGAATAGCAACTCGGCTCTGTCGCTCGGCAAGAATATCGCTGTCGAGGTCGGGAGAGAGGGCAATTACACCCCACACCTTTCGCTCTGCGAGGAGTTGTTCGGCTTCGGAGATATCACTCGGCTCGTGCGCCACGCAAATCTTTGGCGAGGCGTTTAGTTTGTTTGCCAGAGTACGACTTATAGAGCCGTTATTACCACCTACAACAGCCACAGGAACCTCATTTAAAACCTCTCCGCCATAACCGAGCGAATAGAGTATGGAGTAGATGAAGAGTGCAAATACCACAATAAGCACCACGCCCTCATCGTGCCAAACCCTGCGCCACTCATCTCTAATAATTAAGAATTGAGAATTAAGAATTAAGAATTTATTTTTCGACCTCATAGTCTGCACCAAAATTTACGTTTCACTAAAATGCTTTTCAATCTTCCGAAAAGTATCAACGGGAGCAGACAAAATAACAACATTGCCGCCAAGTCCGACATCGAGAGCCACCACTCCGAGCCTCGTACCGCTTGGTCGATATAGAGGCGCATAAAATAGGTATATGGGAATAACATGGTGAATGGTTGCACCACCGAAAACATCGCCATTGTGGGGAATGTTATGCCCGAAAATGTAAATGCCAATACCGAATAGCCCCCTCCGAGCGATAACGACAAACGCATCGAGGCAGTCAGTGCAACGATAAAGAGAGCAACCGCCTGATAGGCGACAATAAGAAAGATTACTCCCATTGCCAACACCACCCACGAGCCCTGCATCGGTGCGCCAAACAGACCAAAAACCAATGCTCCGGTAACTATGGACAAGAGCCATAGCGAGATAGTTGTCGGTGCGAGTTTTCCCATCAATGCAACAACCAACGAGTTGTTTGCCGAGCGCAGCCACTCGACCGAGGTTGCATAGCGCAACTCCGTGCCTACAGCATATATTGTCGAGAGCACTGCCGCGATAATCAATATCATCGCCCAAAAGCATGGTGCTACATAGTAGGCGTAGTTGAGCCAAGGATTAAATAGTCCGTAGGTCGTAAAGGCGATAGGCATCGTTTGAGCCATCGCCATATCGGGCGCTGCGCCACGCATCTCGGCTCGTTGTAACGATATTCCTACGCCAAAGGTTGTAATAGCCGTTTGCACCCCCTTTGCCGCAAGCGAGTTAGTGGAGATATTTGCCCCTGAATCGTAAAATATCACATTGGCCGTTTCGCCCGATAAGAGGCTTTTTGAAAAACCGTTTGGAATTTCAACCACAGCCACAACATCACCCTGTAAAACTTTGTTGCTTGCAGTTGCCATGTCGGGCATCTCGCAGACCAAGGCGGTCTGAGGTGTTGCCCGAATCATCGACACCACCTTGCGGGAGAGCGGGGTGTCGTCCTCATCAACTACCGCTACGGGCAATGCTCCGACCACCTCCTGCGAGAAGAATATGGCAAAAAAGAGGATAACTGCCAATGGTAGCCACCACACCACTGCACGATACTCTCCACATGTGGCTATGCGCTCAATCTCTCGTCTTGCCACAGCCACTACACCCGACCAAAATCGCTTTGCCGTCATTATTTGGCAGGATTTTGTAACTCGACTATTACGCTCATTCCTGCCCGTAGTGGCACGCTGTGGCTCAGTGGCCTCATCTTAACTTCAAAGGTGCGAATATCGAAATCGCCTCGTGCCGAGGTTGCGCTCTGTGTGGCATAATCCGCTTCGACCGATATGTGTGAAACTTCAAATCCTACCTTTCTGCCGAGAGCTGGTACGTCTGCCTCGAAATGTTTGCCACAAACAATTTGCGGAAGTAGTGTTTCGGGGGTATTGAAAATGGCCTTTGCAGTATTATCCTCAGTTATTGTTACAACCGGATATCCGCTTCCTACAATCTCACCCTCATTCGCAACTACCGTAGCAACAACCCCATCTGTCGGGGCATAGACCACTCTGTCGGCCAAGTATCGCTCGACCTCTTCGACTACGCTTTGCGCCTGCTCCACTTGCGCCTTTGCGGCCGCCTTATCCTCGTTGCTTGCACCCTCAACCGCCAAGAGATATTGCGATTTGGCAGCCCGTTCGGTTGCTCGTGCCGCCTCCAATGAAGCGTGCGCCTCATCTCGTTTTTGGGCCGAAACAACTCCCTCCTCGTAGAGTCGTTGTACTCGGTCGTATGTTTGTCGGGCAAGCGTAACTCCAACCTTCGACTTCTGCCACATATCGCGAGCCGAATGGAGTATCGGCTTGCGCGTTCCGGCATTTGCCTTCTCGTCTATCGCCTTTGCTCCACTCAATATCGCCTCGACCTGCGACAATTTTGCATCGAGTTCGGGCGTGGAGATTATATAGAGAGTATCTCCTTTGCTCACCGAATCGCCCTCCTCGACAAAGACCTTTTCGATGCGACCTGCGATTTTCGAAGAGAGGCGCAACGTAGCCACCTCTACAAAGCCCTGCATCTGCACCCGACTTTGTCGCCCCCAACGGTAGCCCACAAAGATAATTATTGAGATAAGGAGAACTAACACAACTATAAGTGAAATATTTGTCTTTTTCATACTACAATATCGGTTAAAAAATAGATTGTGCGCTCGGCGCATGCAGATATTGCATAAAAGCCTCGCCCATACCCGAAGCATTCAATAGTCGCGCCAAAGCCACATCGAAGTCATAGGCAGTTTGCTCCCGTTCCAATCTCGCCCGCGAGAGATTTAGTGTTGCATCAACGACATCGGTCACAGTTGCCATACCCTCGCTGAACGCTCGTTGTTTTGCTCGCAGAAACTCCTTGGCAAAACGCTCCGAGCGCTCCACCGCCGATAGGGTTGCCAATACGGATTGTACTTTATTATATAGGTCTTCCACCAATAGCGAAATATCTTGTTCAGCCTTCTGCTCCAACGCCTCAACTCGTCGCAGTTGCAGTCGTGCCGCCGCTGCTTTATATTCACGATTTAATCCATCGAAAATCTTGAAATTCAACCCTATACCCACCGCCATACGAGGTACGAGTGGTGAGAGTTGGTGGTTGCAAAATACCATACCTCCCATGGCTGCAATTTCGGGAAAATAGTCAGCTCGGTGCAGTCGCAAATTCATGCGTGCCAACTCTCGAAGTCGATTAACCTCGCCGAGTTGAGGGTTGTGCAACTCTGCCATTGCAACAAAGTAGTCTAACGGTTCTATTTTCGAGAGCAAAAACATCGGGGTTGATGGTTCAACCGTCTCTGTTGTACCGAGCGAGGTTTGCAACGCTTTGCGTGCGGTTTCGAGTTGCAGACGTGCGCGATGAAGGTCACGCTCTGCCTCTGCCAAACGATATTCAGCGTAGAGTCGTTCGCTCTCTACCGCCATTCCCTCGCGCTCCAAAATGGCGACATCATGCAGATGTTGCGCCACAACTGCTATTGCCTCCTCGCGAATAGCAACTCCCCTACGAGCCAACGCCACGCCAAAATATCGCTCGACAATCTCCACAACCAAAGCGCCATGCACTTGGCGGCTCTGCTGGTAGGTGCGCTCCTCCTCAATCTTTGCAGCCCTGTTCGCAGTCCAAATTTTACCACCTGCAAATATCGGCATAACGACATCTCCACCGAGAAATGCAGTGTTGCGGCGTTGTAACGTATAGGAGAGATCTAACCCCAACATCGCCAACCCCTCGCCCAAAATAGGAGAAAACGAGGAGAGCATGGGGTTGAAATCTATCTTGATATCTTTATCGAGATGTGTGTATGCACCTTTGACCGAGATTTTCGGCATAAAGAGTCCTATAGCGGCTTGCCGTTTGCGGTGAGCCGCACGTTCGGCATATTCGGTTGCAACAATGGCAGGGTTTCGCTCGAAACCGAGCGATAGTGCATCGTCAAGTGTAAGATGTGAGGTTTGAGCCGTAGCCCCCAAGACCACCAACATCGAAAAAAGTGTCAAAATTCTTCTCATTGCTCAACTGTTTTTCGTGTCGGTGAGGTGCTTTTCAGCTTATCTAATCGGCTCGGCGAAGTGTCAGTTCTGTAATCTCGGGCGGTGCGCCTATACGAAGATGAAATCCCACACTACCCACGCCATCAGTGATATAGAGATGGCTATTTTGCTCCTTGTAATGACCACTCCACTCCTTGTACATCAGCTGTGCAGGCGAAAATTCGCACCCTCCGATGCGAAACTTCATCTGCATAGCGTGAACATGCCCCGACAGTACCAAATCGCCATATCCAAGGGCTGATATCTTACGCCACAACTGTGGCATGTGCGATACCGAGATATTGAACTTATCGCGCGGAACACCCTCATATATTGGTCGCAGGTCGAGCGAGTCGGCAACACTTGCCGAATGGCGATGTTCGAGCAACTCATGCGAAAAGCCTATACCGGTCAAAGTCAACGAGTCCTCACCTCGCACTACGCTCTCAGTGCTATCATCAATAACACGCCACCCCATCTGCGCAATGCGCTCTTTCAGTCGGCGAGTATTCTCCTCTAAGGGTAGCGCCACCGTATCGCGGACATATACACCCGTGTCGTGGTTGCCAAGTACCGCAACAACTCCGTCACGAGATTTTATCCCACCTAAAACAGTTTGCAATTCGGGGGATAGCTCTTCGTAGCTGACATTTACCAAATCTCCGCCAAAAACGACCAAATCGACATCGAGCGAATTTATTTGTTCGACCAAATTGCGACACATCTCCGTAACCGAAGTTATTGCGCCAATATGCAAATCTGAAAAGAACGCTATGCGGTAGCCATCAAACGCTTCGGGAAGTCGTGCCGAGAGAATTTCGGTACTCTTAACAGTAAGCTCCTTGCGTGTGCGCACCACACCGACAAGCAACACACAAGCAACAATCGTGCAGAGCGACACGCCGACAACCCATTTAGCATAGCAATTTTTAACAATCAGAATACCGGCATATAACGCAAGACGAGATAGCGATAACAGAGTGTATATTGTTATGAGCCACATTGTTGACACCATGCTCGGCTTGTCGCTGAGGTACATCATTGCGACCGCTACATAGGGCAAGATATTGGCAATAATCAGTATTATCGCCACTGCTCGGCGTACCCACACACGAGGACAAGGCGATACGTATCTGCGATACGCCACCCAATCTGCCCATACGAGAAGCAGTGATAATACAAGAATTGCAACAATAAACATGTTCTTCTACTCTTTGCGTTTCGGATTCTTTGGAAACCACCCCTTGCGCACCCTCTCTCGTTGCTCAAACAACTCTTTGATGCTCCAAAACGATGATGCTCCGACAACGGCCAAAAGTGTTGACCACAAAACATCTGCCACAAGTAGCGATGCTATTGTGGCGAGAATACCGACCAAGCAGAATACCCACCAGCATTTTACCCCGAAATAGTACTCACTTTTGATTACAATCGGGTGAAATAGTCCGATGATAAAGAATGTAGCAATGCCGATAATTATTCCCGTGAAATAGAACTCCATAATTCTCTTATTTTACTGCTTTTTACTGCGCAAATATAACGAAAAAGTGGCAACTATATTGCAAGTTGCCACTCTTAAAGAGTAAACTTTTCAACAAATCAACTATTTCGCTGTTGCAGAGTCCATTGTTGCAGCTGTTGCGCGATATTTCATGATTTTGCTCGCCTCGCGAGAGATCTTTTCGTCAACACGATACAACTTCATAACCTGCATAGGCTCAATAACCTCGGCGAATATCATCAGGTATCGTTGTTTTACCGTAGAGGTCAAAATCTGGTTAGCCAGACGAGCCGATACAACCTTCAAGGCATTCTCGTTGGTAATTTGCTCCTTTTTCATACGGGCATCTCTATTCATGCTCGTAACTCGCTGAATCTCTTGGCGAAACTTACGATACACAGGATCGAACTTCTCAAATTGCTCATCGGAGAGCGTCAATTCTGTCTTCAATAGCTCCAAACGAGTCTGCATCAACTGCTCTCGTTTCTCTTTTGCCGCAGCCTTTTGTTCATCTGTTACTTTTGGTCCCTCTTGTGCAAATGCATCTTGCGCAAATATGGCGGCAACGGCCACTAACAAAACAAAAATCCTCTTCATAACTAATATTCCTTATAACAGGTTTAACAAAATCTCATTTACAACTGATTCTCCTCTTCGAGATAGTATCCGCTATCCACCGATAAGTCATAGATAATCTCGTCCGAGGCACTCTTCATCTCGGCAATCAACTCTTCCATGGGCGACATAGATCTAAATACATCATCGTAATACCTCACAAATCCGATTATTCCGACTACAACTACCGCCGCCACAGCCATTGCGCTCACCCATCGCCACTGCACCTTGTGCGAGCGATTTACCGCAGGGCGAGCAACCTCTCGCACCGCCATCTTGGCGCGATACTTTGCCAGCTCTATTGCACCCTCCTCAACCTTGTAGGGCATCTGATTCATCTCTTTCATAATCAACAATCTATCTCAATAACTCTAACCTGTTCCCTAATCTTTTTAACCGCGTAATGATAGTTCGTTTTCAGGGTTGAAACACTCTGTCCCGTTACCTGCGAAATCTCCTCGAACGACAACTCATCGTAGTAGCGCATATTGAACACCAACCTCTGCTTGGTTGGCAGTGCCAAAATAGCCTTTTGTAGTCGCACCACAATCTCATCTGCCGAAGGCTCAACCTCGTGTTCAAAGGTTGCCAACAAATCGCCTCGCACAGAGTCGAGTGGCGAGAAGGCCCATTTTTTATGCCTACGCAACGCATTTATGGCCAAATTTGTCGCAATCTTATACAACCACGAAATCAAAGAGCTCTCCGTATCTCCGCGAAAGTTCGAAATCGAGACATAGGCTCGTACAAAAGTCTCTTGCAAGACATCTTCCGCCTCCTCGTGCTGTACGACCATACGACGGATATGCCAATAGAGCCTGTCACCATACTGCTCAATCAGCTGGTCGAACGCATCGACCGCATTGCTCCTCAATTGAGCAATCAACTCCGCACTTCTCTCCTCCATGTACCCGGGTTCACTTAGATAGATGCAACTTTTCGCAAAAGGTTAAATCTTCTATCGACAAAAATAGTATTTTTTTTCTAATTATTTTATAAATAAAATATTTTTTCGTAAATTTGCCGCGGTGTGTATATTTATGCAAATACGATAATTTTTGTAAAGCAAAATTAATATTAACCAAATCTAAAAAAACAATGAAAAATTTGATGAAAATTTTCATGGCGGTTATGGCCGGAGTGTTTGCACTCTCTTGCGTAACCGACACAACCGAGGACCTTGCTATCGAATTTGGCAAGGGGGAGGGTGATCACATCACCAAGCTTCCTCTTTCATTGGAGCAGTCGCGTACTCAACTCGATGAGAAAGCCGGCGATTTGTACCCTGTTGTTTGGAGCGAGAACGATGCTATCGCAGTAAATGGTGTAGCATCTATGCCTCTCGTAGCCGAGCAGGCGGGTAGCTCTTCTGCAGTATTCTCGTTGTTGGGCGAGCTTGAGCGCCCTTTCAACGTGGTTTATCCTGCACCGGCTGCAGATGTAGAGTCTGCAACCGAAGGACTCTATCCTGTTACCTTCCTTGCAACACAGGAGTATGTAAGCAACTCATTCTGCAATGGCGCAGCCCCTATGTATGGCTATGCTGCAGCAGTTGGCGACAAAATTGAGATGCATCACCTTGCAGGTGTTCTTCGCTTGGCTGTTAAGGGTAATGGCGAGGCTATCACCAAGCTCGTAGTGAAGGCTCAGAGTGGAAAAATCGCAGGTAACTTCGATGTTAATTGCAAAACTGGCGAGTTGACACCACATCGCGGTGCAAGCAACACTGTAACTATGCCTATCGAGAGTGGTTTGACACTCGGTGCAGAGGCTACACACTTCTATGTTGCTATTCCTGCAGGTCTTCATGGAGTTCTCTTCGTGACTCTGCACACCGCAACCGACAAGATGACCGTTACTGTAAACAGTGACTTGAAGCCTGTTGTTGCAGGTTCTGTTCGCGAGTTCAAGGAGTTCACCTATGGTCCTAACGACATAAATACCGATGGTGATATCTTTGAGATTGACGGTGTTGATGCTTTGATGCAGTTTGCAACACTCTCTCAGGACTTCCACCCTTACACCGTAGCCGAGGTTACAGCAGACATCGATATGACCGGTATTGATTGGACTCCAATCGAGAACTTCAACGGCTACACCTTCAATGGTAACGACTTCGAGATTAAGGGCTTGAATGCACCTTTGTTCGGCACAACAACATCTACCATCAAAAACGTAAATTTGGTTGATGTAAATATCGCATCAAATGGTCGTTTGGTCTTGGGTGCTGTTGCTTGTGTATCTGACGGTATTACCTTGAACTGTAAGGTTTCGGGTAACATTACAGTCAATAACGCAGACGCAACTATCGCTTCGGGCGCAGATGCCTATACAACCGTAAACTATGGTGGAGTTGTAGGTAGAGCCGGTGGCGATGTTATTAGCTGCGTAAACTTGGCTAATATCACCGTTGAGCAACTTGCTAAGAGCGACAACTCTGTTGCTGTTCACCCAATCGTTGGTGGTGTTGTAGGATATTCGGTTGCCGGTTGTGTTACCAACTGCGTAAATGGTAACGAGGCAAAGACCGCAGGTGCTATCAACTATCACGACACCCACGCTACACAGCTCTATACTCCACACGTTGGAGGTGTTGCAGGTAGTGGTGCATCTGACAATATAGTTGCGTTCCACAACAACACCAACTATGGCGCTATCGACTTCTTGGCAAATACAGCGGGAACCGGTGAGCTAAGTCGCAATTCGACCACTATCGGAGGTGTTATAGCGTCGTCTTTCCACAATGTTGAGAACAACGACAACTACGGAACAATCACCGTATCGGGTGGCAAAATCAAGGGCTTTATCTTGGGCGGTGTTGTAGGTACAACAACCCCTGATGTTCGATTGTACAACTGCCACAACCATCAGGGTGCAAATATCACTGTTGATAGCGATGTCGCTTTCTGGGCCTTAAATGTAGCAGGAGTTGTAGGCACATTCTCGGGTAGTGCTTATGTTGATACTTGTACCAACGATGCCCCTATCCATGTGAAGGCTTCGACCGATACAAACGCAACTGCCAACGGCAGCCAACTCTATCGTGTTGGTGGTGTCATAACCTACGCAAACAACACCGTTAAGAACTGCGAAAATAAGGCAAATGGCGATATCACTGTCGAGGGCAATATCACATTGTTGCGTGCAAACAACCAGCCGGGATATGGAGTAGTGGGTGTATTGTGCTATCAAACAACCACTGGTAATGCTACAAACCTTATCAACCGTGGCGATATCAATGTATATACCAATGTTACCCCTACGGCTACTTGGACCACAACCACTACACACATGACCTACGGAAAGATTGATATCGCAGGTGTTTGTGGATACTGCACACGAGGTAAGTATGACCTCCAAAACTATGGTAATATCACCATCGGTAGAGCCGAGTCTGCAATTTCGATTACCGGAAATGGTCTTCATATCGGAGGTTTGATGTCTTATGGAGGCGGTGCTTGGAGTGTGTCGAGCCTTAGCAAGAATATCAACAATGGTAAGATTACCATCACCAACGCAACCCTCAATGGAAAATTCACGCCATCAATTACAGAGAATGCTGGTGAAGATAACGAAAAAACGACTACGAACCCTTGGATCGTTAGCATTGGCGGTGTCTCGGGTTATCCTACAGGAAATATCAGCAATAGTACAAACTCGGGCACAATTGATATAACTTCGAATGCTAAATTCTCGTGTGAAACCCGTATTGGTGGCGCAATCGGAGATGTTGGTGGCGATACATATAAGAACATTAGCAACACCGGTGATGTTACTTTCAGCGGAAACAGTGGAAACTACACTCTCGCTATGGGTGGTATGGCTGGTGCGAACAAGGTGGGTGGAACATACACAAGTTGTTCTAACAACGGCGTTATTACCCTCACAAAGGGCGCAAAAGCAAACAAGGCTCACTATATTGCAGGCGTAATCAGCTACACAGTATCGGGTACAAAACTCGTATCTTGTACAAACAGCACAAAGAGTGGTGTGCAGTATGGAATCGTTGTTCACCAGACATCTTCTACTACGGGCGGAAGTAGTGCGAAACGTATCGGTGGTATCATTGGCCAAGCTGCCAGCCCGCAGTTGACAAATGTATCGAATAGCGCAGGCATCTACCACGATGGCTATCAGTTGGGTACAGCAGGTCTTTCACTCGGTGGTATCGTTGGTACTTGTTCGGGAACTCCAACAGCAAGTGGAACTATCTCAAATAGTGGCGATATCTACTATGCCGGAAGATGTCCAAAATCAAACTTCGGTATTGCTGGTATCTTTGCTACTCCTAGTAATGGAACATATACCTCTGCTACAATTACTAACACCGGAAATATAACCATTGTGAAGAAGTTTGACGACTTCCTTCCAACCGACAATGGTTCCCACAGATGCGTAGTGGGAGGCATTTGCGGTTACGCTCCAAAAGCGTTGTCGAATGCAAAGTCGTACTGCACAATCTCGGCTCCAGATTGGAGAGCAGATAGCGGAACAGCCGCAAACAACAACTTCATTGGTGCAATTCAGGGTATAAATACCCCAACAAACCACATCACAAAGTGCCATGTGGGAGGTACTTTCATCATTAGCAATGACGAAACTCCGGGCGAGCTCAACGCATCGAACTACGCTACTTATCTAATAGGTGGTAATGTCATAACTTCGGCAACAGCCAAGACTCAGGAGTGCGGATTTATTACCTCGATTGATGATACTACACCAGAGTATGCAGAGTAAGCAAACAGAATAGTGAAACGATAAAAAAAAGATTGAAGATTATGAAAAAGATATTTTTGAGCTATTCTGCTCCAGAGGTTGAAATTTACGAGGTAGTCGCTGAGCGCGGCTACGGAGATAGCGCTTTGCTTCCAAGCTTCGGCTCGGAACAAGACGAGTTTATTTACTAAAAGAAAGCGGGGTTTTGCCCCGCTTTCTTTTAGTAAACGTGTGTTACCTATCCCCCAAACCCCCTTTCTGTAAAGGGGGCTTAATCCTGCAACGCAGGCTTTTCCTCCTTCGCACCTCGGCATAGTCTGCAAGTAGCCTCTGCTCTCGGTTTGGCGTCGGTTGTCGCTTCGCTCAATTAAGGCTCCCGAAAAGGAGCCTTAATTGATTTTAGGGGCGTTAGAGGTTATAGGGGTTATAGGAAGTGTCGAAAGAGTTAAGAGTTATTTTTCTCTCCTCACTCCTCACTCCTCACTCCTCACTCCTCTCTCCTAACTCCTCACTCCTCACTCCTCTCTCCTAACTCCTCTCTCCTAACTCCTAACTAAATTAAAAGTTTTCCGTTTTCCGCTTTCCGTTTTCCGTTTAATTGCCTATCTTTGCACAAAGCAAACTTTAAACTATGAAACAAAAGCACACATCTTTTATTATAGCGGCGTTGATTATCCTACTGCTATTAGCCGACCAGATATTGAAAATTTGGGTTAAGACCAATATGCACATTGGCGAAGCTATCGTTGTAATACCCGATTGGTTTCAATTGCTGTTTGTGGAGAACAATGGTGCAGCATTTGGCATGCAGATAGCATCGGCAGGTAGTTTCGATTGGGGAAAACTTGCCCTGTCGCTCTTCCGTATTGTCTTGGTAGGTGGTTTGTGCTACTACACCTTCGACTTAATACGCAGAAAGGCCCCTATAGGCGTTATTGTAGGTTTGGCCCTCATTGTTGCAGGTGCGCTCGGAAACATTCTTGATAGCGCCCTCTATGGCTTGATATTCTCGGCATCAACGCCAATGCAGATTGCCGAATTTGGAGGCTCCTACGCCCCTTTCATGATGGGCAAAGTGGTCGATATGTTCTACTTTCCACTCTTCCAATGGGAAAACCACCCGCAGTGGCTCTCGTTCCTCTTCGATTCACGCGGATACTTCTTCGGACCCGTATTCAACCTTGCCGATTCGTATATTTCGGTGGCGGTGGTCTATATGTTGATTTTCCAGTACAAATTCTTCAAATAGAGGCAGTCGGCTATGTTGAAGCCTATTCCTAAATATATATATAGTAAGGCTAATCAGATTTTCATGGTGCTTTTTGTGCCATTTTTTGCCTTGATATTTATCAACCTCTATCGTCCGCTCGACTTCGACCGCATTGATGACAGTTTTTTGCAGGCATTTGATATTTCACGAGAGGCCCGAGTACAACTTATCGCTCTAACTATGGTACTCGGCGGCATGGTTATCGCAGCCGGCAGCAGAGCCATTATGGGATTCTACACCAAGCGCCACACGATGAGGTATATTGACTACATCATCTGGATATTTGGCGAATTGCTGGCTATGGTTACAGCATTAACACTCGCCGCGCTCCTCACCGATACGACCAAAACCATCACCGAGATATTCAAAAATTCATTCGTCAAAACGTTCCTGATTGTCTTTATTCCGTATGCCTTGTGCTACATCTATTTTATTTGGCAGGAGAATATGCGCGAATTAAAGGAGCTGCGCAAGCAGATAGAACGCGATGAAACGGTGCTACAAAAGGCTTACATTCAAATTCTTGACGAGAAGGGAGAGATGCGATTGTCCGTTCGCCGCGAAAATCTTGTGCTGATAGAGTCGGCAGACAACTATGTATGTGTCCATTATCTCAATGGCGACAAGATAAAGAAGACGATGGTGCGAAATACACTTGGTCGTGTAGCAGAACACCTCAAGGGTAGTCGCATTGTTCGATGTCATCGCTCCTATATGATAAATCTCGACCATGCAAAAGTTATGCACCGAGATAAAGAGGGGGTATTTATTGAACTCGGCATTGAAGGAGTGCCGGACATTCCGATTTCGCGAACTTATGCAGATAATGTTCGGGATTGGATAGTTGATAGTAATTAGGGATAAGTGGCGAAAATAAAAATTTCGCCACTTATTTATTGATTTTATCCCCTATAGGAATTTCACCCCTAAAATAGGTTCATCATACCATAAATTTTTCGGTTCGGATATTCTACACCATATTTGCAACATCGAAATAAAAATTCAAATAGAAAATGAGACACTATCTTGAACGTTTACAAGAGTCGATGATTGCCAAGTGGAACACCGAAGCGCTATCCGACTACAAGGGAGAAACCTTCACATTTGCCAACTTCGCAACCGAAATAGCTCGTCTGCACACCATCTACCGTATTCTCGGTGTCAAGATTGGTGATAAGGCGGCACTTGCGGCCAAAAACAGTTCGCGTTGGGCGATGGCATTTCTTGCCACAACTACTTATCGCGCTGTAGCGGTGCCTATCCTCTGCGATTTCACTCCCGAGGCGATAACAAACCTTACTGCTCACTCCGATAGCGTGGTACTATTCACCGAGCCAAAGATTTGGGACGAGATGGAGGTGGAGAAGTTGCCGGAACTCCGTATAGCCATCAACTTGGAGGACTATTCGATTCTCTATTTGAGCGACAAGGCAAAGCAAGAGGAGATTTCGACTGCATTGGCACACATTCCTGCCGTATATCCGGAGAATATGAAGCACGAGGTGGTCAAGTATGGCGATTTGAGCCTTGACGACCTTGCTATCATCAATTACACTTCGGGAACAACCTCGCAGCCAAAGGGTGTAATGCTTACTTCGCGCAATATCTCGACCAATATCGACTTCGCCCTCAATAATATTGCAGTCGAGGAGGGTGATAAAATTATTTCGATGTTGCCGTTGGCACACATGTACGGAATGGCGTTCGAGTTTATCTACCCGATTTGTGGCGGAGGACATGTCTATTTCCTCGGCAAGACTCCGACTCCGACACTGCTGATGCAGGCATTGGCAGAGGTGAAGCCATACCTCCTTATCACTGTGCCACTCGTTATCGAAAAGATTTTCAAGGGCAAGATTATGCCTATTCTCCAAAAGCCAGCAATGCGTGTGCTGACACATACACCGGGTGTAGACCGTCTTATCTACGGCAAGGTGCGTAAGCAGTTGCTTACCACTTTTGGCGGCAATCTTCGTTCGATTATTCTCGGTGGAGCAGCTCTCAACCCTTCGATTGAGAAGGTAATGCGCAAAGTAAAACTACCATACACCGTAGGTTATGGCATGACCGAGTGTGCGCCACTCTTGTCGTATGCTTCTTGGCAGACATTCAAGCCGGGCTCATGTGGTCGCGCTGTTGATGGCTTGGAGTTACGAATCGACTCGGCAGACTCTCACAAACAAGTGGGTGAAATTCAGGCAAAAGGCTCGAATGTGATGGTAGGATACTACAAAAATGAGGAGGCAACGCAGGCAGCATTTACCGAAGATGGCTTCTTGCGCACGGGCGACCTCGGCATTATCGACAAGCAGGGAAATGTATTTATCAAAGGTCGCAGTAAGTGTATGATTCTTACCGCCAGCGGTCAAAATATCTATCCTGAGGAGGTCGAGGCAGTACTGAACAATCTGCCACATGTTGCCGAGTCGTTGATTGTGGAGAGAAACAAGCATTTGGTTGCATTGGTGGCTCTTACGGCTGATGACTTGGCGCTCGATGAGGCTACAATAACGGAGGCGTTGGAGCAGACTCGTTTGGAGGCCAACACCCTACTTCCCGCATATAGCCAAATCACAAAAATTGAGATTGTACGAGAGGGCTTTGCGCACACTCCAAAACACTCGATAAAGCGATTCCTATACAATTAGTTTAAGTGCACTATTCACTACGGGTGTCCAACCAAGAGAGTTGCGACACCCTTTTTTTATTGTTTTGGAATAATTCTTAATTTTTAATTTTTAATTCTTAATTTTTATTTGTATCTTTGGTGCGGTATATTGATTTGAACCAAGTAGGAGTTATGAATAGCAAGGCAGTAATAGCATCTCTGACCGCAGATGTGGAGCGACTAATGAAGTTGCACGACAGTGCAATGGAGGAGGTCGTTGCGCTCCGTGAGAAGAGTGGAGAGCAGAGCGAAAAGATTCGCACCTTGCAGGAGCAACTCCGAGAGGCAAAGGCGGAAGTGGAGAAAGCCTCACTGCATGCGGCAATCGCAGGTAGTGTGTCGAACAAAGCCGCTGCACGTTCACATATCAACCGTTTATTGCGGGAGGTTGATAAATGTATCGCTATGGTATCAAATCGAATATAGTAGAGATATTTTAACACTATGAGCGAGCGTCAACTAAACATAAAGTTGGATATTGCAGGCAAACCTTACGAGATGAGTATAGATTCTCGCAACGAGGAGGTTTATCGCTTGGCTGCTCGTGAGATAAACAACCGTTTGGCCGCTGCACAACAATCGCGTGTAGATGGCTTCGGTGTACAAGACTATTTGGCTATCGTGGCGGTGGATTTGATGATTTCGAATATCCGCTTGGAGCGCAAAAATAGTGTAGAAGATGGCGATTTGAAGGCTCTTGCCGAGTTGGCAGAGCGTCTGTCGCACCATCTCGAAAAGTAGATTTTCGGTCGGCGTTGCTCCGACAATGAGCAACAATCGTTCTTTATCTTTACAATAGGAATATTACCCGCATGGATTCCTTTCAAACTTTGCGAAACTGAACACTTTTTATATTGGGGTGTACTCCGTTATTCAAAATCAGGCCTTGTAGCCCTCACGGGTGAGTACTGCGGTACCGGTGGAAGATTGCGATTTTAGGGGAGCCTCACAAATGACGATTTCACAGCTTCGTCAAACACAAGTAAAGGAATTCCAATGCGGTTTTTTTATTATAGGAAACACAATTTAGTATTAACTTTAACACAATAGACGAAAGAGAACTATGGAAATGACTATTATCATCGCTATCGCGGCAGTTATCTCGGCTGTTGTTGGTGGTGGCGCAGCATACTACGGAGTGAAACTTCGTGCCAAGGCTATCATCGACAAAGCAGAGAAAGACGGCGAGATTCTGAAGAGAGAGAAAGAACTTCAAGCAAAAGAGCGTTTCATGCAACTCAAGAGTGAGCATGACCGCCACGTAAATGAGCGCAATCAAAAGCTTAATCAGAGCGAGCAACGTGCTAAGCAGTTGGAGAACAACTTGCAGAACCAGCAGCGTGACCTCGACCGCAAGATTGCCGACAACGACCGCTTGAAGGAGAAGATGGAGAGCCAAATTCAGTCGCTCGAAGAGCGCAAGTCGCAGTTGGCACAGCTTATGAGTGAGCAGAATGCTCGTTTGGAGCAGATTTCGGGCATCAGCTCGGAGGAGGCGAAGAGCATTCTTATCGAAAACATGCGCGAGGAGGCTAAGAGCGAGGCTCAGGCCTACATCAACGAGACCGTTGAGGAGGCTAAACTCACCGCTACGAAAGAGGCAAAGCGTATTATCGTCGCCTCAATTCAGCGCGTAGCAACCGAGACCGCTATCGAGAATGCGGTTACGGTGTTCAACATCGAATCTGACGAGGTTAAGGGCCGTATCATTGGTCGTGAGGGCCGTAATATTCGTGCGCTCGAAGCCGCTACCGGTGTGGAGATTATCGTTGATGATACACCGGAGGCTATTATCCTCTCGTGCTTTGACCCTGTACGCCGCGAGATTGCTCGCTTGGCGTTGCACCAGCTTGTAACTGATGGTCGTATCCACCCTGCTCGCATTGAGGAGGTGGTAGCGAAGGTGAAGAAGCAAATTGAGGAGGAGATTGTTGAGGTTGGTAAGCGTACCGCTATTGACCTCGGTATTCACGGCTTGCACCCTGAACTTATCCGTCTTATCGGTAAGATGAAATATCGTTCGTCATACGGACAGAACCTCTTGCAACACGCTCGTGAAACTGCAAACTTGGCAGGTATCATGGCGGCAGAGTTGGGCTTAAATCCAAAGACGGCCCGCCGTGCCGGATTGTTGCACGACGTCGGTAAGGTGCCTGATGATGAGCCGGAGTTGCCACACGCAATTATCGGTATGAACCTCGCCGAGAAGTATAAGGAGAAGGCTGATGTTTGCAACGCTATCGGTGCTCACCACGACGAGACAGAGATGACCTCGCTTATCGCACCTATCATTCAGGTGTGCGATGCTATTTCGGGTGCTCGCCCTGGCGCACGCCGTGAGGTTATCGAGTCGTACATCAAGCGATTGAAGGAGATGGAGGGTATCGCACTCTCTTATCCGGGTGTTGTTAAGACCTACGCTATTCAGGCAGGTCGTGAACTTCGTGTAATTGTGGGTGCAGACAAACTCTCTGACGCAGAGAGCGAGAGCCTATCGCACGATATCGCAAAGAAGATTCAGGACGAGATGACCTATCCTGGACAGGTGAAGATTACCGTAATCCGCGAAACCCGTTCGGTAAGTTACGCAAAGTAATATAAACGACGACTTCTAACAGAAAGGGAGTGTCTAACAAGTTTTAGACACTCCCTTTCTATTAGAAGTATAAACTACTCAAAGATATTAAACCTTCGTAGGCGAGGATTTCGGCGGTCAAGCAACAGACATTCGAGCAGTAGCAGACCAAGCACCACCCACAATATCCAATAGAATTGCTCATTATACTCATCGAAACGAAGCGTTGAGAGTTCCGATTTCTCCATCTTCTCTATCTCCTCAATAATCTCCGACAAGCCAAATTCTGCATTTGATGCACGAATATAACCGCCATTGCCCTTTTCAGCAATCTGTTGTAGTAACTCCTCATTCAGACGAGAAACAACCATTTCGCCATTTTCATCTTTGATAAACTCTCCACCTATCTGGATTGGCGCACCCTCAGGAGAGCCGATACCTATTGTAAATATGCGTATTCCACGCTCAGCAGCACGCTCGGCAGCAGCCAGAGCATCAGAGTCGTGAGCCTCGCCATCGGTGATAAGAATCATCACTCGGCTTGCCCCCTCACGCTGCGAGTAGGAGAGCGAAGCGAGGTCTATCGCATCTGACACATCTGTTCCCTGCACCTCAACAAGCGAAGGAGAGAGTCGTTTTGCGAAACTGCGGGCCATACGATAGTCGGTCGTAATAGGCAGCTGCACCTTTGCCTCGCCTGCAAATACCACAACACCCACGCGGTCCTGCTTCATCTGCGAGAATAGTTTGTCGATGGCGTAGCGAGTTCTATCCAAGCGATTTGGCGAGAGGTCCTCCGCCAACATCGAGTTCGACACATCTATCACGAACATCATCTCTACGCCCTCAGCCTTCTCCTCACGCAGTTTTGCACCAAATTGAGGTCGTGCCGCAGCAAAGACAAGAGCCGTAAAGGCGGTAACGAAGAGTATAAATTTGGTATGTACACGCCACGACGACACATCATGCAAGAGTGATTTAACGGTTGCGATATTACCGAAACGGCTCAAATTGCGCCTACGCAGTTGCAAGACCACCGCAAAAGCGATAATCATCACAGGCACCAAGGCAAGGAGCCACAATAGATGCGGGTTGGCAAATCTGAACATTACGGTATGCGTTTTAATACTATATACTTAACCAAAAACTCCAAGACGAGCAGAGCAATAGCCACCAAAACATATAGCAAATACTCCTCGTGGACATGGGTGATATCGAACTTCTCAACCTTCGACTTCTCCATCTTGTCAATCTGCTCGTAGATACGCTCCAACGATAGTTTATCCGTTGCACGAAAGTACTCGCCACCCGTCTTTTCGGCTATCTCGCGGAGCATCTTTTCGTCAATTTCGACCTTCATATCCACAGTATAGACCTCGCGACCTCGCTCGTCAAATACGGGATAAGGGGCTGTGCCATTGCGACCTACACCGATGGTATAGACCTTTATATTCTGCTCTTTGGCAATATCGGCAACGGTGAGCGGAGCAATCTGCCCTCGGTTATTCACACCATCGGTCAAGAGAATTATCACTTTCGACTTCGAGTCGCTCTCGCGCAAGCGATTGACAGCCGTTGCCAAGCCGTTACCTATCGCTGTACCATCTTCCACTACGCCACTACGCAGGCGACCGAGCAGCGTCTGCAACGATGATTGGTCTGTCGTGAGAGGGGTTTGGGTAAATGCCTCGCCCGCAAAAACCACCAAGCCGATACGGTCGCCCTGACGATTGGCAACGAACTGCGATGCAACCTCCTTTGCCGCAGTCAGGCGGTCGGGCTGAAAGTCACGTGCAAGCATTGAGCCCGAAATATCAACCGCCAAGACGATGTCGATACCATCGGTTTCGGTCTTTGTTTCGTGCTCTACGGATTGAGGTCGTGCCGAAGCGATAATAATCAGCGTAAGTGTCGCCACGCGCAATATGGCAGGCAGATGGCGCAAGTAGTAGCGCACCGTGTGTGGTGCTTGTCGCAACGAGTCGGCAGACGAGATAACTATCGAAGCCCCACCCTGCATCGAGCGCCACACATAGTAGGCAATCCACA
This sequence comes from Alistipes sp., assembly GCA_017937805.1. Lineage (GTDB taxonomy): Bacteria > Bacteroidota > Bacteroidia > Bacteroidales > Rikenellaceae > Alistipes. The sequence goes on from JAGBCX010000004.1 coordinate 31,848, forward strand.
ACGGAACGACCACCAATAGCCACAATATTTTAGGATTTGCAAACTCCATACTCTACTCTACCAATTTTTACTACCTCGAATAAGCACTCCCGCCTTCTCTTTCAGTTTATCCTGCGTCTTATCCTCCTCAGCCTGAATAGCCTGCAACAGCGCCTCCTGCTGTTCTGGAGTCATTGCGCCCTCCGAGCGTTGTTCGCCCTGCTGTTGCTCCTCTTTGCCATCTTGGCTTTGAGGTTGTTGCTGTTGCTGATCTTGTTTATTTTCGTTCTGCTTATCTTGCTGATTTTGTTGGTCTTGCTTATCTTGATTTTGCTCCTTATTGTCCTGATTTTGGTCTTGATTCTGCTGTTGTTGCTGTTGCTCCTGCTGCTGAATCAATCGCTTGGTGAAGGCGTAGTTAAACTTCGCATCTTCATCATTCGGGTTGCAACGCATCGCCTGACGGTACGATGACAGCGCCTCCTTATATTTCTGCTGTGCAAACTGCGTATTTCCCAAGTTGTACGCCACCTCGCCACGCTCCAACTCGGTGCGAGTGGTGTCGTTCACGATGCCTAACAAGGTCTTTTCTGCCTTTTCGTAACGCTCCGTGCGATAGAGCGCCGAAGCAAGGTCATACTTCGCCTCGAAAGATGTGGAGTCGTGCTGTAACGCCCTCTGGTAGCTATCGACACTCTTCTCGAACTGCTCGCGCTTGAATTGGCGATTACCCTTACGCACCAATCCACGCTCCTTCATCTGCTGTGCCGAAACCTCGCCACCCACAAACAGAGTCAAAAGAGCAACAACGATATATTTTGCTACACTTCTCATTTTTGCTCCTCCTTTTCGTTTTTGGTTGGCTCGTCTTCCTCCTCTTCGACAACCTCCACAGGCTTGGTGTTCTCCACAAAGTAGAAGGCTCTGTCGTAGGCGAGTTCGTTATCATTTGCTTCCGGTGTTGCCTTGGCAAACTTCACAAGGTCGGCATCTCGCAATACCGAGAGTAAATCCATCTTCGACTTATGCTCGATATCGACCTCACGCAACGCCTCGGCAATCTCATCAGTGGTCATCTCCATCGCTCCAACCTCGAAGCGACCTGCAAGGTATGTTCGCAGAATATCACTCAACCCCGAATAGTACTGCTTATGCTTGTTATTCTGCCACAACTTCTCGTTGCGCAGCTTTTCGAGTGCTTCAATAGCCACAATATGTGCAGGTACGGGAGGTGCAGGTTTAAACAAATCCGAAATTCGCTTACCTCGCTTATGCAGATAGCGCACCAACAGATATATCACACCTGCCAACAACAGAGCCACCGCCAATGCGATACCAAGATAACCACCAAACTCCGCAAAGCGCAACTTCAAAGTCATCTGCGGCTTCAAATCGCGCACGGTGGTCATCGTGGAGTCAATCTGGAAGGTCTTGACAAATAACTCCTCCTCGCGCTCGGCAAAGAGCGTATCGACTATATTTTTATCAAGATACAACGCTTGCGCTCTGCCAAGTTTGTAGATACCCTCATCATAGACCGCCATCTCGTAGCGTTTGCGAAGGCGAACTCTGCGCCCCTCCTTCGAGATTGTATCAGGAGCAAAGTCGGTGATAACCTCAATGCTCGGCTCTTGTTGCTCTGCCCCTTCGGGAAGATTTTGAGTAAAGTCGAAGGTCGGAAATACGATATGTTGCATCACATCGGCATCGACCTCGATAGTAAGAGTTACCCTATCGCCAATCATAACCGTATCGGCAGAGATATGCGAGGTGATGGTCGGTGTCGATTGTGCCACCGCCATACCGCCCACCAAAAGTGCCGATACATATATTATTATATAGCGCAAAAGTTTCATCGCTGTTTGAACAATTTTATCAGTTCGGCAACGTAGTCCGAATCGGTCGAGATGTCGGCAATATCGATGCGATTATGCAATAGCAACTCTCGTGTTCTCTCCTCTCGCTCTTTCCACGCCTTGGCGTAGTGGTCGCGCACCGCCTGCGATGCGGTATCCACCCACACTTTGCGCGCAGTCTCGGCATCTTGCAACTCCACAATACCTACATCGGGCATCTCCCTCTCGCGAGGGTCCGACACCTTCAAAGCGATAATATCGTGTCGTGCAGAGGCGATTTTCAAGGCATCATTCAACGCCTCGTCATCGCGCTTCGAGTTCAAAAAGTCGGACAACAAGAACGCTGTGCATCGCTTTTTATTTACACCCGTAAGGTAGCGTACCGCCTCCGAAATGGCCGTTCCGTTAGACTCGGGAACAAAGCCCACCAACTCGCGGATAATCATCAGAATATGGCTGCGTCCCTTCTTCGGAGGGATAAACTTCTCGACCTTGTCCGAGAAGAAGATGCAACCCACCTTATCGCCTGTCTGCGAAGCAGAAAATGCCAAGACTGCCGCCAACTCGGTGATGATATTCTTTTTGAGATAGTCCGTTGTGCCGAATATTCGCGAGCCACTGACATCGACCATCAACATCATTGTCAGCTCGCGCTCCTCCTCATAGACTTTAATATGCGGTTTGCGGGAGCGAGCCGTAACATTCCAATCGATATCTCGCACATCATCGCCAATGCGATACTCGCGCACCTCGGCAAAGGACATACCGCGCCCCTTGAATGCCGTATGGTACTTTCCTGCGAAAATCTCATTCGACAAACCACGTGTCTTAATCTCGATTTTTCGGACACGCTTTAAGATATCGTTCTCGGTCTGCTCCACGCTACGATAGGTGCGTTCTAAGGCACGATAACATTATTCAAAATCTCGGTGATAATATCCTCCGAGGTGATATTCTCTGCCTCTGCCTCGTAGGTCAAGCCAATACGGTGGCGCAATACATCGTGACACACCGCACGCACGTCCTCAGGAATAACATATCCACGGCGGCGGATAAATGCGTATGCTCGTGCAGCCTTCGCCAACGAGATACTTGCACGAGGTGAGCCTCCATAGGCAATCAACGACTGCAACTTTTCGAGGTTGTATGATGCCGGCTCACGGGTTGCAAAGATGATATCCACAATATACTTCTCGATCTTCTCGTCCATATATACATCTTCAACCACCTTGCGAGCCTTCACGATATCCTCAGGGGTGATAACCCTATTCGGCTGTGGCATACCCGCACCCGAAAGGTTCATACGAACAATATCGCGCTCCTCCTCCTTGCGAGGGTAGGAGATTTTAGCCTTCAACATAAAACGGTCCACCTGCGCCTCAGGGAGTGGGTATGTACCCTCCTGCTCCAATGGGTTTTGGGTAGCGAGTACGAGGAATGGCTCAGGTAACTTGTAGGTGTTGTCGCCAATGGTAACTTGTCGCTCCTGCATCGCCTCCAAGAGTGCCGACTGCACCTTTGCAGGGGAACGGTTAATCTCATCTGCCAACACAAAGTTTGCAAATACAGGTCCCTTTTTCACGGTGAAATCCTCCGCCTTCTGCGAGTAAATCAATGTACCCACAATATCGGCAGGGAGCAGGTCAGGCGTAAACTGAATACGCGAGAAGTCGGCATCAACAGCCTTTGCCAAGGTCGTGATAGCCAATGTCTTTGCCAAACCCGGAACACCCTCCAACAAGATGTGTCCGTTGGACAAAAGACCAATCAAAAGTGTATCGACAAGGTGCTGCTGACCGACAATCACCTTACCCATCTCTGTACGCAGAGTATCCACAAAGAGGCTCTCACGCTCGATGCGCTCGTTCAACTCTTTGATGTTGATAATTTCGCTCATATCTCTTTCGGTTAATTTTGTCAATATCTTAACGCAATGTTTTCTCTTTTATTGCCTACTCCTCACCCTGCTCTTTGCGCAGACGAAGGAAACAGTGGCGGCATACAGGCTCGTATGTATCCTTCTCGCCGAGCATAACGAGCTTCTCGCTCTTTGCCAAGCGGTGCGAGTGTTGTGCAGGGTTTCCGCAATGTACGCAAATAGCATGCACCTTATCCACATACTCCGCAATAGCCATCAGTGCAGGCATCGGGCCAAATGGTTTGCCCAAAAAGTCCATATCAAGACCGGCAACGATAACACGCACGCCTCGATTAGCCAACTCACGGCACACGTCGATGATGCTGTCATCGAAGAACTGCGCCTCATCAACGCCCACAACATCGACCTCCGAAGACATCAACAAAATCTGCTGTGGCGACTCTACGGGTGTAGTGCGAATCGAAGAGTGGTTGTGCGAAACCACCTCGTCCTCCGAATAGCGCACATCAATCTGTGGCTTAAAAATCTCAACGCGCTGATGTGCAAACTCCGCACGGCGCAAACGGCGAATCAGCTCCTCGGTCTTGCCCGAAAACATCGAGCCACAAACAACCTCAATCCAACCTTTCTGTGTACAATTCTCTAAAAACATTGCTATACCTTTATTTATATTTTCTGCAAAAATACAAATATAATTAAGAATTAAGAATTAAAAGTTAAGAATTATTTTCGGCGCAAGCGTTTTTAGTTAGCCAACAGCGCAGACAACTCTGCCAGACTGCCACCGGCTGACCGAGCCTCCGAACGCAACAAAAAAAAGAGAATAGCGACCTATTCTCTTTTTAGTTGCGGGAGGAGGACTCGAACCTCCGACCTCCGGGTTATGAGCCCGGCAAGCTAACCAGCTGCTCCACCCCGCGATGTATCTTTACTCTAAAATGGGGTTCCTGTGTTTTGCGAATGCAAAGGTATGGCAAAAAAATGAAACTTCCAAATCTGCCACCAAAATAATTCAAAATTCGTACAAAACAGTGCAACCGTTTCACTCCTCAAAATGCCATAATCGGCTGATTTTTATATTTTTTGTGTAAATTCTTAACTTTTAATTCTTAATTCTTAATTTTATTTGTATCTTTGCACCGCTTTGGCGTGATTCGTAGTAAGGCGAATGCGCACGAAGTGTTAAACTATTAAATAACTTAATTTTAATTTTTTACTATTATGGCTTATTTAACAGCAGAGAAAAAGCAAGAGCTTTTCGGTCAGTACGGCAAGTCTAACACCGATACAGGTTCTCCAGAGAGCCAGATCGCGTTGTTCTCGTAC
>JAGBCX010000052.1 GCA_017937805.1 Alistipes sp.
ATTGAAAGAGTTGTCTGACCTTTGTGGGCTCCTCCGAGCTGTACACCAAGGTCCTCAGTCGTGTCTGTTACGCAAGAGAATGCGAACATTCCCGCCACAACCGCCATGAAAATTTTTGTCAAATTTTTCATCTTGTTTTTTGGTTTTAGTTAGAATTAGGTTTGTTAAAAGTATGTAAAATTACTTGTTTTCTCTGTTTACCTCACAATTTATTGCATACAACCCTCGCAAATGCCTGACTGTGAATATTTTAAACGCTCAAATTACCCTCCCCCGAAAAAATCAGGGGAAGGGATTTTGCCCATTTCAAGCCATATTATAATCGCAAAGGTAATAAAAAATCATTAAATTGCAAACTTACACAAAAAAAAACGGACCACTTCGAAAAAGTGGTCCGGCATTGTGTATTAGAGGTTTAAGTCCTACTCCTCCTCGCGGCGGTGCAACTGCTCAACATAGATAGCGTGAGCCATCTTGTCGCGCTTTGCAATCGAAGGCTTGGTGAAGTACTGACGAGCGCGAAGCTCCTTCAAAACACCTGTACGCTCGTACTTACGCTTAAACTTTTTGAGAGCGCGCTCGATGTTCTCGCCCTCTTTAACTGGCATGATAATCATAATATTCTCTGTTTTTTTGTTGTTTAATAATCTTTCTGTTTGTTGGCTGTCGTTTTGCGCCTCACAACCATAGGCGTTTTTTTGAAATCTTTGTTAATCGAAACTCTGCGGTGTGGTATCGAAAAGAAGATAAGGTGCAATGGCTCGCGCCTGCTCCTCAGTGAATATGTTATCCATCTGCATCTCCTCGATACTATTCCAACCTCCTTTCGATTCCCTTGTTTCTAAAATCAGTTTCAACGCCCGTCTGCTCATATATGGGTGAGCCTCAAATTCCGACGCGGGTGCAAAGTTAATATCTATTTTTGAAATTTTGCAACTATCGCAATAAATTTGTTCGCAAATTCGTAAAAAATTATCTTCTGTAACGCATTTTAATTCTGATATTTGCTCTTTTCGGACAAATCCGCCCAATAATTTGCGATATTGCATAACCGCAACAACCGTTTTTGCTCCTATGCCACGCACACTGCGCAGAGTAGCAGAGTCCGCCTCGTTTATCTCGACCAGCCCATCGTAGGGATTGCGTTCGCTCAAAACCACAAAGTGCGAGAGCGAATCTGCCATCTCCTCACTTACGGCGTAGCAGTCGCGCAACTCGTTCATCGAAAAGATGCCTCCTCCTCGTTTGCGATACTCGATTAGGGCTTCGGCTTGGCGTGTCGAGAAGCCTATAAGGCGCAGATACTCAACACCAACCGTGTCAATCCGAAACTTCTCGAACGGTCGAGGTGAGAAGCGTGGTGAGCGATTGCGATACAGCGAGTCAGTATATCGTTTTGCAGGTTTTGTGGCGAACTTATTACCTATCTTTATATACGGGCGTAGGCGCATGAACATCGAATCGGTTACTCCGTAGCATAGGGCCAACTCCTCGGCGATACCAAAGACTTTGCCCGCCGTGCGATACTTCACAATTCCTACGGCCGTGCGTTTGTCGAAACCGAGCATGCGCAACTCATCGTATGTTACGGTGTTTGGGTCAAAAGTAAAGAGTGTGTCGCGTTGCGTTGTGGGTTGTTCCGCAGGACCACTCTCACGGAGTGTCAAACCTCTGCGTGGTGTAGCGAAATATACGATAAGAGCAATGATGACAATTATCGCCATCACATAGATAATACCTCGTATGTTCTGCCTGCTTAACATCTATGAATTAACCCATTCTGCCCCCTCCGAGAGTTTCAGTGCGCGGTAATGTTCTGATGGCGAAGGGATAAATTCACCAATGCCATACTCGTTCCATCGCTTATCAACCAGAGCGATTGTCGCCTCGTCTGAGGTTACGACATTTGGCCATCGTGAAGGATTTTCGCTACTTGCCTTTGGGTGTTTTGGGCGGGCATCAATAGTGAGGGTTGAGCCGTGCAAAACAAAATCTCGCGAAGGCTCCGTATTGGCTGCTCCGAGCCATAATAACTCCTCTACGCTTAAATCTTTTGCTCGTTTGTCAAATATGGCGATAAAGTTGCAGTTGGAAGCCTTTGCCAACTCGGCTGTATCTATAGCAAGGTCATTCTCCGCAAAGAGAAGAAGCGTACTCCACTCTTCGAGCAGAGCAGTATCTGCAATAACTCCACTCGGTAGCAGTTCTCTGTTAAATGAAATATTCTGCTCTCGTTCCGCAACATTTGTCAGGTCGAAAGCCACCTTACCACCAAAACCGCAGGTTGCGGTAGCGTGGTCGAGAACATCGTAGATACCCTCGCTGCGGATAAGTGATTTGCGAAGGTCGCAGTTGCGCAACAACTCGGACAACTCCTTCGGTGAACGCACATCGGTCGTGGCAGGGGTAAGGAGCAGGTATTTATTAAACATCATCTGCCCTGCGCCCCACAAGCCGAGTGCCACTTTCGAGGCCTGTCGCTCGTAGAGTTGTCGCATCGAGATAATGGTAATGTTGTGTTGCGTGCCGGCCGAAGGCATATACATATCCTCCACCTCGGGCTGCATCACAAGGCGTATCGGAGCGAGGAAAATGCGCTCAGTGGCCATTGCGATATAGGCATCTTCCTGTGGCGGAACACCAACGATTGTCGCAGGATAGATCGCATCTCGGCGATGAGTTATAGCGGTAACATGGAACTTCGGATAGTAATCTTTCAACGAGTAAAATCCCGTATGGTCGCCAAAATCGCCCTCCAAGACCTTCTCCTCCGAGGTATCGACATATCCCTCAATTACGAAGTCACAATCTTCGGGTACATATATGTCGTTGGTGATGCACTTTACCAACTTCACGGGCTTACCTCGCAACAGACCAGCCAACAGATACTCGTCAATATTGTCGGGTACGGGTGCAGTCGCCGAGTAGGCATATACGGGGTCGCCACCTATTGCTACCGATACGGGCATCTTCTCGCCTTTCGCCTTGTACGCTTCGTAGTGGCGTGCGCCCGTCTTGTGGCGATGCCAATGCATGCCCGTAGTATGGTCATCGAAAACCTGCATACGATACATTCCGACATTGCGGATACCGCTATTCGGGTCTGTTGTATGGACCATAGGAAGCGTTACAAATCGACCTCCATCGTGCGGCCAACACTTCAGAATGGGGAGTAACGATAATTTTGCCTCCTCGCCCTTGAGAACGACCTGCTGACACACTCCTGAGCCCTTTTTCTTGCACGGAAACCACTGCGATACCTCACCCAGAAGTGGCAATAGTCGCAACTTATCCATCAGGCTCTCCTTAGGCGATGTCACACTGCCGATAAGAGAGTTCAGCCGTTGCGAGATATCGTCAAGACTCTCCACCCCGAGAGCCATAGCCATACGACTCTCCGAACCATAGAGATTTGTCAATACGGGAAAACCTTTGTCGGTATTCTCGAACAACAACGCCTTACCACCGCCTTCACTCTTTACGATGCGGTCGGTAATCTCGGCTATCTCCAATTCGGAAGATACGGGGGTGCCGATGCGAATTAGCTCATCGGCACTCTCCAATTTTGTGATAAAGTCTGCGATACCCACTACGCTATATGATTATTTTTGTGCCTCCTTTGCTGCAGCCAAACGCTCTGCAAACATCTTCTTCTCCTTGCCCATAGCAACGAAGCAGATTACAGCAGCAATAATGCTGGTTGCGAGGAAACACTCGAATGTAAAGTTCCAACCGAGCGAACTCTCTGCCACATATCCAAAGGCGATTTTCGAGAGAATTGCATCTCCAACCAAGTAACCGAGCAAGCCCATAAAACCTGCTGCGGTACCTGCCGCATTCTTAGGTACAATCGAGATGGCCTGAATCGAAATCATCGCCACAGGACCATAAATTGCAGCGCCGATAAGTGCCAACGAAACGTATACTACATACTTAACATCAATAGCAAACATCTCTGCCAATGGTGCCGCCTGCCAATATGCCAATACACCAAGGGCTACAAGCAACATGTAGATTACATTCACAGGTGCGCAACGGCCTTGGAAGAATTTTGATGAGAGCCAGCCACAGAGCAGTGTTCCTGCTATACCTGCGTACTCGCGAATGGTGTAAGCCAACGAACTGTCGAGTTTTGACATTCCCAACTCATCTTGCAGATATATCGGTGACCAATCAGCGATACCGTAACGAATGAAATATACGAAGATATTTGCAAAGCCGATAAGCCACAAAGTAGGGTTTTTCAAGATGTAATCAACGAAGAGGGTTTTGAACGGAATCTTATTCTCCTCACCCTTCTTGGCCTTTGCGCCAGAGTAGTCGTTGCGATACCTCTCGATAGCAGGCAGACCGCACGACTCGGGTGTATCGCGGATAAACCACCAACACATTGCCGCAAACAACAACGCCACCAATGCAGGGGCGATAAATGCGGCACGCCAAGTCTGCTCGATGCCGAGAGTTGTGAAGATGAATATTCCGGCCGGAATAATAAATCCGAGCGAGCCATTACCGATATTGTGTGCAGTGTTCCAAATCGACATCTTAAACGAACGCTCGTTTGTCGAGAACCAATGCGACATAACACGTCCGCAAGGAGGCCAACCCATACCCGACAACCAACCTGCGAAGAGCATCAATACGAACATAATACCGATAGTAATCGAGTAGTTGCCGTTTACGCCCACAGGATAAGGTACCAAACCTGCCACAATCATCACCAAAGCCGAAAGAATCAATCCGATGGTCATGAACTTACGAGCATCAGAGCGATCCGAAAGGCTACCCATCAAGAATTTACTTACTGCATAGGCAATCGGAATACCTGCCATTGCGATACCTGCTCCCGGTTTATCGATAAGCCCATCTTCAATCATGCCGTTTGTAGCGAACGAGAGGTTCTTGCGCACGAGGTAGTAGGCTGCGTAGCCAAAATAGATACCGAGGAATACTTTGAGTCGCATCGACTTGTACTCCTTGTCAATCTTCTCTGCAGGCAACTCGGGTTTATGTGCCGGAGGTGCCATAAAGTCTAAAAATGCCATAGTTCTTTTATTTTTTTGAGTTATAGTTTTATGTCGTAAATCTGTATTACGCCAACGAGGTGATTATTGTCGTCGACAACAAGCAACGAATTAACCTTGTGCTGCGTCATCGAACGCTCCGCCTCAATCAACTTCGCATCAGGGTGTATCGTTTTCGGTTTGCGGGTAGCGATATCCATAGGGCGGATATCGAAAAACTTTGCCTGACGAGTCTCCATTGCTCGGCGAATATCGCCATCGGTAATAATACCCAAAATCTCCTCCTCGCGTTGCACAACAATAAGTCCCAACCCTCCACGGGATATGGAGTGTATCATCTCTGCTGCCGTAGCCTCCTCCGAAACAACAGGAAGATCGTGCTTACGCATTATCTGCCCAACGGTCATCAACAATCTGCGACCAAGACTGCCACCCGGGTGCAGACGAGCAAAATCCTGTACAGTGAAGTTGCGAACTCTCATCAAAGCGCAAGCCAAAGCATCGCCCAAGGCGAGTTGTGCCGTTGTAGAAGAGGTTGGAGCCAAATCCAAAACACAAGCCTCATGCTCCACATGCACAATCAAAGTTATATCCGAATTCTTCGCTAATGCCGACTCCGAATTACCCGTTATTGCGATTAGTTTATTTCCGTTTTCGTGTATAAACGGAACGATTTTCAACACTTCGTCAGTCTCGCCCGAATAGGAGAGAGCGATGATAATATCCTCTTTCGATATCATGCCGAGGTCGCCATGAAACGCCTCGCTTGGATCGAGGAAGAAACTCGGTGTTCCCGTACTTGCCAGAGTTGCAGCAATCTTCTTGGCAATAATTCCCGACTTACCAATGCCCGTAAGTATAACTTTGCCTTGGCAGTCGAGAATCATATCCACGGCAGCCACAAACTCTCCGTTCAACGACTTTTTGATCTGCTGAATAGCCTCTGCTTCCGCCTGCAAGACCTCATGTGCAGTATCGAGAATTGTATTTTTCTGCTCCTTGTTCATCTGCTACAAAAGTGATTTAATTACCCCCTCCAAATCTGCGAGATGCAACATATTCGCTCCATCACTCAATGCAGTGTCGGGTGTTGGGTGAACCTCGAAGAAGTAGCCCGTAGCCCCAAATGCCTTTGCCGCTTGCGCCATCGAAGGTACAAACTTCCTATCGCCACCCGTTGTGCCGTTAGCTGCACTTGGGCGTTGTACCGAGTGTGTGCAGTCCATTATTACACGGGGTGCAATATCGAGCATATCCGCAATGTTTCTGAAATCGACTACGAGGTTGTTATAGCCGAATGAATTTCCTCGCTCGGTAAGCCACACCTCCTTGGCTCCTACCTCCATAGCCTTCTCGTATGGATAGCGCATATCCAAGCCCGAAAGGAACTGCCCTTTTTTGATATTTATTGTTTTACCCGTCTTTGCTGCCGCTACAATAAGGTCGGTCTGACGACATAGAAAGGCCGGTATCTGCAAAACATCTACCACCTCGCCTGCCACTTCTGCCTGCCACGACTCGTGGATATCGGTCAGCAACTGCAAACCCCACCTCTCTCGCACATCGGCAAGCATCTGCAAGCCACGCTCCAAGCCCACGCCACGATATGAGTGTAACGAGGTGCGGTTAGCCTTGTCGAACGATGCTTTGAAGATAATCTCGGTGCCGAGTCGGCGATTTATATCGCACAACTTTGCAGCCACCGAGTCGAGCAACTCGGCAGATTCTATAACGCAAGGGCCAGCAATAAATATCGGTTTCATATTGGGTTATAAACTTATACTTTTTAGCAACTCTTCTGCTTTCTCTAAATCTTCGGTGGTATCGATGCCGATTGTCTCAATGTCGGTTACGCCAACCCCTATTTTGTAGCCACTCTCCAACCAGCGCAACTGCTCCAACTTCTCCGCCTTTTCGAGTGGCGTTTGTTGCAATCGGGCAACCTCTCCCAAAACATCGGCACGAAAGGCGTAGATACCTACGTGCTTGTAGAAGGTGTGGCGCTTCAACCACTCGCTACGCTCCACTCCCCGCAAGTAGGGAATAACCGAGCGAGAGAAATATATCGCCTCATTTGCTCCGTTCAGCACCACTTTCGGCGAATTTGGGTTTTCGAGAGCATCAATGTTATCCTCTGCCGTAAATGGCTTTACAAGTGTTGCAATATCAATTGTGTCGTTCTCGAAACACTTAATCAGGCTCTCAATCTGCTTGGGCGAAATAAATGGCTCATCGCCCTGCACATTGATAACGATATCCGCCTTGTTACCCAACTTTTCGTATGCCTCGGCACAGCGGTCGGTGCCACTCTGATGTTCGGTTGAGGTCATCACCACCTCACCACCAAAGGCTACGACTGCATCGTAGATGCGTTCATCGTCTGTCGCCACCACAACTCTCTCGACAGCCTTTGTCACCGCCTCATATACCCTCTGCACAATCGGCTTGCCACCGAGCATAGCGAGTGGCTTTGCCGGAAAGCGCGTACTTGCGTAACGAGCAGGAATGATGGCGAGAACTTTCATACTCCTCTATTGTAATGCGAGTTCGAGCACCTGCTCATTCGAGCGTACATAATGGAAGGTCAAGCCCTCGATATACTCCTTTGTTATCTCCTCAACATCTTTGCGGTTCTCCTCAGGGAGCAAGATAGTGTGAATGCCCGCACGCTTTGCTGCCAAAATCTTCTCCTTAACTCCGCCAATCGGCAATACTCGACCACGCAACGATGTTTCGCCCGTCATTGCGATACGCTCCTTAACCTTGCGACCTGTATAGGTCGAAACAATCGAGGTTATCATCGTGATACCCGCCGAAGGACCATCTTTCGGCACCGCACCCTCCGGAACATGGATATTGAGGTCGTTCTTCTCGAATACCTCTGGGTTGATGCCCAACTCCTTGTGGTGAGCCATAACCCACTCGTGAGCAATCGTTGCCGACTCCTTCATCACATCGCCAAGGTTGCCCGTAAGCGACAACTTACCCTTGCCCGGAGTCAAAACGCTCTCGATATAGAGAATATCGCCACCTACCTGAGTCCAAGCCAAGCCCGTCACAACACCGACCATATCCTTGATTTCGTACTCATCGTTGCGGAACTTCGGCTTGCCGAGAATCTTCTCAATCTGCTCGGCAGTAAACGAAGGTGAGAACTCCTCCTCAAATGCGATATCCTTGGCACGCGAACGAGCCAACTTAGCCAAGTGCTTATCCAATGAGCGAACACCCGACTCGCGAGTGTAGTCCGAGATAATCTTCTTGACAATATCGCGCTCGACAACCATCTGCTCCTCCTTCAAGCCGTGCGCCTCGCACTGTTTGCGAACGAGGTGCTTCTCGGCAATCTCAATCTTATCTTCGAGGATATAGCCGGGTATATTTATCAACTCCATACGGTCACGAAGTGCAGGGTTTACCGCACCGATATCGTTTGCCGTTGCGATAAATAGCACCTTCGACAAATCGTACTCTGTATCGAGATAGTTGTCGTGGAATGTAGTATTCTGCTCAGGGTCCAACACCTCCAACAACGCTGACGAAGGGTCGCCGTGGTTGCTAACAGTAATCTTATCCACCTCATCGAGGATAATCACAGGGTTAGACGAGCCACAACGCTTGATTGTTTCGATAATTCGGCCAGGCATGGCTCCAATGTAGGTACGGCGGTGGCCTCTAATCTCCGCCTCATCGTGCAGACCACCGAGGGCAATGCGACCAAACTTGCGACCAAGTGCCGTAGCCACCGACTTACCAAGCGAGGTCTTTCCAACTCCCGGAGGGCCGTACAAACAGAGGATAGGGGATTTCAAATCGCCCTTCAACTTAATGACAGCCAAGTGCTCCAAGATGCGCTCCTTAACTTCGTCTAAGCCGAAGTGGTCGGCATCGAGTTGCTCACGAGCGCATTTAAGGTCGAGGTTATCCTCGGTGTACTCCTCCCATGGCAAATCTACCATCAACTGCAGGTAGGTCATCTGCACCGAGTACTCGGCAACGGCAGGATTGAGTCGCTCCATTTTTGAAAGCTCCTTCTCGAAGAGTTCGGCAGTTGCCTTGCTCCACTTCTTCTTCGATGCTGCCTCGCGCAGACGCTTGATGTCGCCATCTTCGTCATCGCCCAACTCCTGCTGTATGGTGCGCATCTGCTGTTGCAGATAGTAATCGCGCTGTTGCTTATCTATCTCCTGCTTTACCTTGCTCTGGATATCCTGCTTTATTTCGAGCAATTGCTGCTCGCGGATAAGTATTTCGAGCAACTTTCTCGAACGAGCCAACAAACCCGGTGCTTCGAGCAGGGTTTGACGGTCATCATCGGAAAACTCCAAGTTCGAGCAGATGAAATTGACGATACCTCGGCGTGAATCGATATTTTTAATCGCAAACGATGCCTCCTTCGGCATTGTAGGCGAGGTGTTGATGATATTCAATGCAACATCTTTTATCGACTCGATAAGAGCATCGAACTCTACGCTATTGCGCTCAGGCGTTGAATCGAGCAACGGTGTAACCTTCGCCTTGAAGAATGGCTCGGTCGAGATATACTCTCCCACCTCAATCTTCTCCAATCCCGAAAGGATAACGGTCAGATTGCCATTCGGCATTTCGAGAATTTTCAAAATGCGGGCCGCAGTGCCTATGCGATACATGTCGTCAGGTGTCGGAGTCTCGATTTCTGCATTCTTCTGCAATACTGCTCCGAGCAATCCGCCCTCACTCTGTACGGCACGAACAAGTGCGATACTCTTTTCGCGACCTACGGTAATAGGTGTTATGGCACCCGGAAAGAGTACCGAACTACGAAGTGTCAGAATCGGCAAAATCTCCGGCAACTGCACCTCCTCAACCGTATCGTCATCACCACTCGCAATGATCGGAATCATAGGGGACTTCTGATCGGTCACATCGGGCGTCAAGCCCAAATCCTCAATAATTGTAATCTCGTTATTATCTTTCTTTCCCATAATATCTTAGAAAATTCCTTGCGCATGCGCACATACACACGCATAATATCTGCAAAGATAGTACTTTTTTTGAGAAAGTAGCATATTGTTTTCTCTTTTTTCGTATATTTGTATGGAACTTTAAAGATAATAAGCGTATGAAAAGATTTGTATTATTGATTGTGCTGTGCCTATCGGCATTGGCAGGTGTTTGGCTTGTAAACGAACAGCAGAAGAAGAGTGGTGTAGTCGAGGCTATCGAGGCTCGCCGCAGTATTCGCATCTATAAGGATACACCCGTCGAGCGCGAAAAATTACAGCTCCTTGCCGAGTGTGGCGTAAAGGCTCCGAGTGCCATGAATCGTCAGGAGTGGGAGTTGCGCATTGTCGATTCAAAGGAGTGGATTGATGGTTGCTCATCGGCATATTTAAAGGCTGTTGAGGGTACGGGCAAGGCTGATTATATGAAGAGTGCTCCCGGATTTAAAAATATCTTTCGCAATGCACCAGCCGTGATATTTGTGGCTGCGCCCGAGGGCGTTTTTGCAGGTGAAAATGTAGGTTGCTTAGCGCAGAATATTATGTTGGCTGCTACCGAGTTAGGTTTGGGCACATGCTTCCTGGGCAGTGTACAGATGATGTTTGCCGAGCCGGCGATGGCCGAATATCTCGCATCGCTCGGTTTTTCGGAGGGGTATCATTTGCGCTATGCTTTGGCTGTTGGATATCCGGACGAACAACCCGATGCAAAACCTCGCGATATGTCGAAGATAAAATTCGTGGAGTAATAAATTCCAATAAAGAGCGAGGGTGCCTTTTAAGGGCACCCTCTGTAATTATATAATACTCAGACTATTTCTAATATGTCAGTGTCGGAAACAGTTGTTGCAACTGAGCTATAACATCTTCACGAGAAGCCTCCTCGTGGAGTATAAGCAAGATGTTGTTATCTCCGGCAATTGTACCTATGATATTCTTGCTTTTCAGAGCATCGATAATCACAGACACTGCACTTGCATATCCCGATTTTGTTGAGATTACAGCTATATTACGAGAGAATTTTATGTCATGTATTGCATCGCCGAGATTGGCGATATTTGCAGCTATTTCCGAACCAAGTTTCTCGCTCAATACATATATGTATCCTTTGCTGTGATGGGGCATTTTGGAGATATTTATCTCCTTGAAGTCACGAGATAATGTACTCTGTGTAGCTTGTACTCCGTGTTCGGCAAGACGCTTTATAAGTTCCTCTTGCGAGCCTATAAGTTCCTCACCGACGATTCGTCGAATGAGATTGAGTCGTTCTGTTTTATTTCCCATGGGTTAAATGTGTGTTTTAAAATTGCGTATGCGAAGATATAAAAATATTTGTAAGTTTTGCATAAAACAGCGAGAAATTGAGAAATAATTGCGATTTTAATGATAATTGCAATCAATGACGGCAGATTCGTCAACGGACACAAAAAAAGACGACTGAGTAGTCGTCTTGATTTTGTGGGAGTTGACGGATTGGCTACTGCGCTCACTGATGCTCGCTCCGCTTAACGCCTTTCCGTTCCGCTCGCCGCGGGGGCCCTTGCAAGAACTGCACTACGCAAGAAGTTGATAAATCAACTTTTTTATTTTTACTACTCCACCCAACAAATAAATTTGTTTGTTGTAGTACCAAAAACAAAAAAAAGATGTCTTCCGACATCTTCTTGCTTCGTTTGTTCTTGTGGGAGTTGACGGATTCGAACCGCCGACCCTCTGCTTGTAAGGTCAAAGCAGAACGACCGTAAACCGCTGATATTTTGCAAGATACTCGGCAAAGCATCTGCCTATTTGCACTTTATAAGCACTTTTTTGCCAAAAAATGAGTGTTTTGAGGTTACTTTTTAGGGTTTTTAATCATTGTTTTGTTGTCAATGTCAGTAAAGTTGTAGAGGTCGTCAAACAGAGGTGCAACTGCTGTCATTTTGACCTTCTTGGGTTTGCCATTTATAAGTTTTATGTCGTAGTAATCATAGTAAGTCCATTTCTTACCATCAACATACACCTTATCGGGGAGTTGCTCTATAAGGTCGAGGAGATGTTGAGTTGAGAATGCCGGGCATTTGTCGATACCTTTGTTTTCTACCTCTTTTAATAATAAATAGGTAATCTCCTTTTTGTCTATGTAGAAGATTGTGCGTAGGCGGTTGAACTTGCCGTGAGTGTACCAATAGTCATTTACGAAACATATTTCGTGTGTCCCCATAGTTCGTAAATACCGACAACCCCACCCAGGACACATTGCCTCTATCCAACAATGTCTATCGGGCTTTTCCGCCTCTTGTCTTTTTGCGTAGCAGTCGTCAAAGTCTATCTCGTACTTCATTGGATATTTATTGCAACCTATTCAAGTCTAATAAACTCTTTGTGTCCGCTACGACCTTAAACAGATAATCTTTGTAAGACTCTAATGCCTCTCCCTTAAAATCCTCTAACCCTTGTATGAGCATTGTGTCTATTGGCGATACAATAAAAGCATCGAGGGCTACGGGCATTTCAGACCCCATACTCTTAAACCAATCTTTTTTCAACTCATATTTTTTTGTAATCGCCTTATTGTATATCTCGACTTGCTCATTAGTATTTCTTACCGTAGAACGGATATAGTCCCTTGTTGCCGCATCTGCTAATTTTTGTGATTTAGATTGACCGCAACCGACAAGTACTAATGCCACCACAAGAACGGTTAATGCTGTAAATACCTTTTTCATACCTAAATTATTTATTAGTTACACTTTCAATTATTGCCAATAGACGGTCTATTTGCTCATCTTTCTTTTCGAGGAGAGCAAGGAAACGAGTTGTTTCACTATTTACTTGGTTCCCATTACCCTGAATGGCTGTATTATGGTTACCATTTACATTTTGGTTTCCATCGCCTTTTATAACACTACCCTCTCCTGTTTCCAACCAATCTATATTTACTCCATATTGGTTTTCCAATATCCTTTTAATGTTGCCAGATACCCCAACGCCTTTTGAGGCTAAATAAATGCCCGATAAAGTGCCTTGTTTAATACCTAATGCTGTGGCAAAATCACATTGGCTCTTAAATCCAAGAAGTTTTTGCAATTCTTTAAGTCGTTCATTTTCAGTCATAAAGCAAAAATTTTCAAAAATAATCGTAAAAAATATAGGATTTCCTTTGTAGTTTATTGGAAATTCTATATATTTGCACTGTGTTACCAATGTAATTAACAAGTAGCACACAAAAATAGGTAAAATTTACGAGAAAAACAAACATTGACATTAACAACTAAAACATTTGAAATTATGACACACGCTGAATTTGACGAGTTGATGGGTTACAAAACCGCAAAGGCTGATTATGAGTTTGCAAATTTCCTTTATATGCAGGCTGGCGAAATGCCAAAGCAAGAGTTTGTGAAGGAGTTCAAGCAGATAAAACATTTCCGATTGGTGCGTGAGTGGAATAACTCAATGGCTGCAATGAGCCAAAAGAACTATCAGAATGATTTGTTGGTTGACTGCTTGCAAGGTCAGTATAAGACCGATATGTTGAACTTGCTCAACATTATGGAGGAAAACCCTCATAGTTACTCGGTCGATATGTACAACTTCATTATTCGCAAAATCGGTCACAAAGAGGTTATCTGCTACAAGATTAAGAACAACCTCGAACTCTACAACATCGACAAAGAGTACGTCGCCAAGAACTTGAAGTAACAATCGGGGGAGGGCAACCTCCCCACAAAACCACAGCAACAATGAGATACGAGGTATTCAGGTATATGGATTTGTGTAGTCAAGAGGTGCTTATCCGTAGAATACCACTAAAAGAAGCGAGGCACTTTTTTATCGAATTGTCGAAACGCAAGGGGCTTATTATTGCGATGTGGCACAACCCTCATAAGAAACAAAAGACGCTAATAAAGGTGGATTATAGAAACAATTTCTACCAAACATTGACGGAATACGGAAAAGGCAAGATGGCAAGAGTAGAACAAAGAGTAACACGCATAAAGTAACCAACTATGACAAAAGAAGAGTTAAAAAAACGCTGGGAAAACTACGATTACTCCGACCCGATAACCTTTGATGATATAGCCAAGTGTGCTATCGAGTGGGGAATATGCGACAAACCAAGAACACGACCTCTAACCAAAGTGAGATATGAGGTATTGGTGGCAGCAGGAGTTTCAGATGCAGAATTTTATAACCCAGCGTACTACTAAGGACTAAATCGCCACCCCTTCACACGAAAGAAGAATATAAACATTAAACAATAGAACTATGAGCAACAAGACATTTACAGAGATTTGGAGGGATATGACCTCTACCGAGCGAGAGAACCTCGCCATTACAATTAGCAAAAAGTGCAACATTTCAATCTTCACCACCCGAGCCTATGGCACCGGCGTAAGAACTCCTCGTATCTCCACACAGCAGGAGATTGCAAAGATCCTAAAAGTTGACCACACAAAATTATTCCCGAACAATGACACGGTTTTATCGTAAGGAAGAGCCACAAGCCGAGTGTGGCAAATGGCTCAACGGAAAGCAAGCCTGTGAGTTCCTCGAAATATCATCTTC
>JAGBCX010000053.1 GCA_017937805.1 Alistipes sp.
AGCCTCGCCACCCATCAATGCAGCAAGTTCGTCACGCACAATCTTGGTCATCATCTGACCTGGCTTAACCGATTTGAGCACATCCTGACCAAGTGCCTTCTGCTTCACATCGTCGGTAAACGACTTGGCAACCTTGTAGTTGACATCGGCATCGATCAACGCACGACGAATCTCTTTGAGGGTCTCCGCAACATTAATCTCTGTAATTCGGCCCTCGCCTTTAAGAATTTTGAATGACCGTTCGAGGCGGTCTGTAAGTTTTTCGAACATATCTAATAAATTTTTTGTTTTCGCAATTTGGGTGCGAAGATAATAAAAATATTTATATTTTTAGCCGTAGGGGAGAGGCGAATGTGAAATATTGCGATATTTATCGATTTGACTTTTCCGTAGCGGATATAAAAAAATGAGGAGAACCGAAATTCTCCCCATCTTTTTGCAGCGGTTGTATACCTACTCCTTCATTACCGATTTTACGGCTTCGAGATATGCAAAGCCATGCACCTTATCGGGGAGCAGATAACTTCCCTCTACCCACTCGTTCCACGCATTAATCGTGATAAGCGGGAATTGATCGGGGTGCTCGTCAACATACTGCTTGGCAAGACGCAGTGCCGCAGCGAAATTCTCGGGCGTTCCGTTCAAGTGGGTAACATGCTCCTTCCCCTTGTGCGGGAAACGCGGAGTGTCGTCCCAAGCGATTGATACGCACGGATATACAGGCACTTCGAGGTGTGTATCAAGGCTCTCGCGAATAGCCTTTGCGTTGTCGCAATGCACCTTGTAATCGACATTAAATCCACCCATATTATAGAGCGCACAACTATTTGCACCAACCGCCTTTGTGCGAGCAATCAGCTTGTCGAGCTTCTCGGGCGATGGATCCGACGGACCACCCGACATTGCCTGAATGTGAACATCCGGAAAGCCCGCCTCGCGAACCTTTGCACGAAGATACTCAACGGCATCATGAGCCTGCTCCTCGCCACCAAGGCCTTCGATAAATCTGCCCATACTGAAAATTCCGAAGATAGGGCAGCCGTCGATTTTCAGATAATTAGGACGAATGAAGTATTGGCGGATAACACGCTCGACAATAACCTCAAATGTCGCTCTATCGACACGGCCTGTCCACAACTGCGAATCGTCATCGCCATAGCGGTGGTAGTTCCAGTAGTTCTTCTTTACATCGTGGTTTGCCCACATAATGTAGAAGTTCATCTTCTCGTTATTCTTTGCCTTCAAGAAACCGTCGTTGATGGCACCCTCCAAAAATGGCTTGCCATCATACCAATACCAATCATATACAAAGGTATTTACGCCATATTCGAGAGCTGTGTCAATCCATTTCTCGACAACAGCAGGGTCGTTATCGTGCTCGTAGCCCCAGTATGGCAGACGAGGCTGGTAGTGTCCTTCGAAACGAGGATTTCCCTTCTTGATAACCTCCCATTCGCCTTCGCCGTCAGGCCAAAGATACTCACGAGCCATGGCGTCATCGTGGCACGATGGCCAGATGTAGGCTGCTACATAATAATCGGGCTTTTGCGCGCACTTTTCACTGCACGAAACAAGAGCGAAAGCCGCCACTAACAGTGTTAAAATTCTTCTCATTTTATAAGTTTTTAGTTAGAGTTTTCCCATGAATTTTTCGCGGTTTACGATAAAGCGGGAGTGTGTACCTTCGCCTATCATACCGACCTCGTCGCGTGCTGCGATATTGAATTTCAATTCACGACCGTTAATCTCTGTAAGTACGGCAGTTGCGGAAATTACCTTACCTACTTTTGTAGCTCGTAAATGTTCGATATTGAGAGCCGTTCCGACGGTGGTTTGCCCCTCTTCCAAATGAGTGGCAACAGCCATCATTGCCGCGTTCTCCATCAAGGCGCACATCGCAGGGGTTGCCAACACCGCCAAGTCGCCCGAGCCTATATACTCGGCTGTAACCTCGGGTGTAACCTGCATTGTGGATGTAAATGATAATCCTGTATCCATATTTTAACTTTTTGTGCCACAAATGTACTTAAATTTTCCGCTAAATCGTTATATTTGCAGAAATAATTATGAAGAAATACCTTATTATATTGGTTTTGCTGCTTGCAGTGGTTGCGCCAAACGCCTTGGCGCAGCGTCGCAGTCGTGGCTTTTGGCACCAGGAGTGGACCATCGACAAGGGCGATACCATACCTCTAATTCATATATTGCCCGTCCGCAAGTACGCGCGTAAACCGGATATGCGTCGCTACCAGCGGTTGATACGCCAAGTGAAGAAGTGCTATCCTCTGGCGAAGCAGGCTCGTCTTGAAATGGAGAGAATGGAACGACAACTGCTTGCCGTGAAGGATAAAAAGGAGCAGGAGAAGTTGGCGAAGGAGCTACAAAAGCAACTTATCAAGCAATACACTCCCGTGATATTGAAGATGACTATCTCGGAGGGAAAGGTGCTGCTGAAACTTATTGACCGAGAGACCGAGCTAACGGCATATCAGATAATTAAAGATTTTCGTGGAGGCTTTGTCGCCGGCTTTTGGCAGATGTTTGCCAAGATGTTCGGCAACAATCTCAAACTCGATTATCA
>JAGBCX010000054.1 GCA_017937805.1 Alistipes sp.
GATGGGCAAGCCGTCTGCGAGTATCTCTGCATCTGCGACAAAACCCTGCAACGCCTACGCAGTGCCGGCAAAATCACTTACAGCACCATCGGCAACAAGTATTACTACCAGATTGCGGAGATTAAGCGTTGCTTGCGTGCTCACACAATCAAGAGCAGCGAGGAGATGTTGCAAAACCTAATCGCCCACAAGCGCAATAGCAAGATGAAGGCGAGTGCTAATGTCCAGTAAACCGTAGAGAGGTGGCTACAAATAGAGGCCATCTCTCTTCGATTTTGTCAATTCAAAAATTATTCGTAAATTTGTCGTAAGCAACTGTAGTTCTGAAGTTTGTATGGCAAAAGTCGGGCTCGAAAACGACACCTTGAAACAACCCAAGTGTCCCTCGAATTGGGAGTATAGTACTGGGCAAAGGCAAGTGCTTGATATACAGAGTGGGGAGCAGATGGACAGACTCTCGTTTTCCGCTCAACGCACGAAGGATAGCAGACAGCTATCCTTTTTTTTGTGCGTTTCGCGGAAGAGTCCGTGACCATATAGACAATCCCTCCAAACCTCCCTTATCAAAGGGAGGCTTCGCTTGGAGCAGAAAACTATGTTCGCCACAGAGCTTTTGCATACAAAGTGCCGCCACACATTCGCAACAACCGCCAACTAACAAAAAACAACAAGGTGCCCGGCGAAAACCAGGCGCCTTGTTGTTTTAGCATCTTGTTGCTATTTATCTTATATCAGCACAGCACCAGTTACGCTGCTACTTAAACTCATTCTCGCTCCACATTTCGCATTGGGTCATAATGGTTTCGAGGGCTGCCTCCTGTCCCTCAGGTGGATATTTATACTTTTTGAGCAGTCGTTTCACAATGCGGCGCATACCGGCACGGGCGCTCTCCTTCATTGTCCAGTCGATAGTCTTATTTGTTCGGAGAGCATCGGTCAATTCGCGTGTAATAGCGATAAGTTGCTCGTTGGTATAGAAGTCCTGCACCGCCTCGGGCTTGGTTATAGCATCGTAGAAGGCCAACTCTTCGGTCGAAAGGTTGAGTTTTTTGCTCTCCTCCTCGCCACTGACGATTGCCCTCGCGGTCTTCAACAGTTCCTCAATAACCTCCTCATTGGTAAGCAAACCTTTGAGGTAGTTACTCATCGCATTTGCCAAAATCTCGGAGAACTTCTCAGCTCGTACGGTGTTAGTGCGCTGATAAACCCTTATCTGCTCGGCTATCAACTTGCGCAGCAACTCCACCGCAAAGTTTTTCTGCTTCATCTGCGCTATCTCCTCCAAGAACTTCGGGTCGAATATCGAAAACTCCTCCTTAATATCCGAGAATAGGTTTATCACACCCTCACTCTTGATGCTCTGTTTGAGCAGTTCGTTTATGCGTTCGTTAATCTCGCGGAACGAAATCTTACCCTTGCCCTCCACGCGCGTAAGCAGAGTGCGCACCGCCTCGAAGTAGGCAGCTTCCAATCGTTCATCACGCTGCAAAAGACTCTGGCAGAGGGACAACGACTGACGGAGTAACAATGCCTCTTTGATATATAGTTTCTTTGTTTCTTCGCGCTCGGGTGCTTGCAGGAAATCGACACCACCCGCAATCGCCGCAGCGCGTGCCATATCCGACTCGCCGTAGAATGCCGAGTAGTCGAAGCCATGCAGCAGGTCGCGGCACACCTCCAACTTCTTCTGAAATTCGGGATATGCAGTCTTCGAAATATCGGTGTCACCGTAGTTTTTGCGGTCACGAATGGTGTAGTCATTCATCGCCTGCTTCAAAGCGGAAGCTATGCCCACATAATCAACAACCAAACCGCCCTGCTTGTCACCAAATACACGGTTTACACGCGCTATCGCCTGCATCAGGTTGTGCCCCGCCATCGGCTTATAAACATACATTGTCGAGAGTGATGGCACATCAAATCCCGTGAGCCACATATCCACCACAATCACCACTTTCAGTGGGCTGTCGTTATCCTTAAATCGCCTTTCAAGCTCCTTTTTGTGGGCATCATTGCCGATTATCTCGCGCCACTCCTCGGGGTCTTTGTTGCCTGAAGTCATCACCACCGCCAACTTCTCGCTCCATGCAGGGCGCAACTCCAAGATGCGATGGTAAATTTTCATCGCTATCGGGCGTGAGTAGGCAACAATCATCGCCTTGCCCGTCTGCTCATATTGGCGGTAGTTTTCGTAGTGGTCGAGAATATCGCCCACAAGCGAGTCTATCGTCTCGTCTGCGCCAAGTATCGAATCAAGACGACCTAACTCTCGCTTGCTCTTTTCGATTGCGTACTCCTCCGCCTCGTTGGCCATCGCCTCGTACTCGTCATCTATACGGCGGAGCGTTGCCTCATCGAGGTGCAGATTTATCACTCGGCTCTCGTAGAACACAGGGCGTGTAGCACCATCGGCCACCGCCTGCGTCATATCGTAAACATCTATGTAGTCGCCGAACACCTCGCGCGTTGAGCGGTCTTTCTGCGAAATCGGCGTACCCGTAAAGCCTATGTAGGTGGCATTTGGCAGCGAGTTACGCACTCGGCGTGCTGCTCCCACCTTCACACGACCTTCGCTGTCTATTTTCTCGGTCAGACCGTACTGGCTGCGGTGTGCCTCGTCGGCAATTACGACTATATTTCGGCGTGTCGAGAGGGGCTCTTCGCTCTCCTCGAACTTCTGCATCGTGGTAAAGAATATGCCGTTTGCCTCGCGCTCACGCAGCAGGTCGCCGAGGTGCTTGCGGCTCTCCGCCTGTATCGGCGTTTGGCGCAGGAAGTCGGCACACTTGGCAAACTGACGGTACAACTGCCCATCGAGGTCGTTGCGGTCGGTGAGGATTACGATTGTAGGCGATGATACCGCCTCTTGCAACCGCTTGGCGAAGAATACCATCGAGAGCGACTTGCCCGAGCCCTGCGTGTGCCAAAATACACCGCCCTTGCCATCGGTCTGTGTCGCCTCGGCTACCGAATTTACCGCTTTACGCACTGCGAAAAACTGATGATAACCCGCCAAAATTTTTGCACTCTGCTTTTCATCTTTCGAGAAGCAGATAAAACCACGCAAAATCTCTATCAGGCGTGCCTTGTCGAACATTCCCGAGAACAACACATCGAAGGCAGCGTAGCGGTTTATTTCGCTTGTTCCATCTACCGTTTTCCACTCCATAAAGCGGTCCTCGCCGGCGGTTATCGTGCCAGCCTTTGAGGTCGCCATATCGCTCATCACACAGAAGGCGTTATAGACAAAGAGCGACGGTATCTCAATCATATAGTTTCGCAACTGGGCGTATGCCTCCGATACATCGGTATTCTCGCGCGATGGCGATTTCAGCTCCACAACCACCAGCGGCAGGCCATTTACAAATACCACAATGTCGGCACGGCGCACCGAACGCTCCTCTACGGTCCATTGGTTGGCCACCGTGAAGTTGTTGCGTAGGGGTGTGTCGTAGTCTATGAGTTCTACGCGCGTTGAGCGTTGCTCCTTACCGTCAAAATAGTTTACCTCGACACCATTTTGCAGATAGTCGTGGAACACCTCGTTGCGCTGCACAAGCGAGCCACTCTCGATGGTGCGAATCTTCGCGATTGCCTCCTCCACCGCCTCGCGAGGGAGCGTTGGGTTTATGGCATAGAGCGACTGCTGCACAAGGTCTATGTGCAACGGCTCGGTGTATTCGCGCTCCACACTTGGACCATAGACATAGTCGTAGCCCAGCGTATCACGCATCAACTCCAATATCGCATTCTCAAAATGTGCCTCGGTAAAGTGCATAATGCATTATATCATTTTAGAAATTAAGCCTATCAAAAAAACGATGGAAGTAGTCGTTGAGATTATTAACTTGCCTATTATGGCGTAAAAACTACAATTGGAGATATTCTTCATTTTGCTATCGCCGGTTTTTACTCTTGACTCCATACCAAGACTTGTGTTGTATAGTTTCTTGGATAAACAAAAATATCGGCAGGTATCAACGAAATAGTGTATAACATCTAAAATTACATACACAAACGATAAAATTGCTGACCATATTAAACATTTATTAAGGTTGTCTATCTGCGTCTTTTCGCCGACATACAACAGCACCCAGTCTGTTGCTATAATTGCATAAATCAACGACCGCGAAATAGTTGAAAATGTTGTAGATTGAGCATTCTTACTTCTCTCGCAACTATTTTGGTATTTTCCCAAGTTATCCCTTATGGCATTTTTGTTTGTTGTCATATTATATGCTTTATCTCTATTTGCGTATTTTCCCACAAGGCTGTGGAGGTTCACAAGGCTCATTTAATTCGATATATTCACGCCAGCTATCATTACCTCTTGTTGGGGTATCATTAGCACCTGAAGATTTATTTTCAGCCATAATTTATGTTATTTTAAGTTTGCTCTACAAAGTTAGTTAAAAAATTGTAAACAAAAGGCTTATTATTGCACAAATCGCAGCTACAGCAGAACAAATTAGTGTCCATTTAGCCATTTGCTTGTCTTTCCTCTGCTCTGTATCCGCCTGCTCTTTAATCAGTCGTGTGCGCTCTTGGTTGAGTATGCTTATTATCGAATTAACGCTCTGCTTGTATGCATTACATTTGTTAGCACACAACATCTCATATTCACCAGCCATATATCCCCCAAGCATACCTCTACGACAAGAGTCAAATGACACATTTTGAATAGAAGAAATTGAGTATTGAGGCGCATTGATTTTTTTGAGCATATCAATCACTTCTCGCTTTACGCCCACTCCATAATCAAATAATCTGTCATTATAAGATGACCCGTAACTCAAATAGGTGTTCATTAGGATAATGCCGTTATCCAATATCTGTATTTTTTCTTCGTAGGTCATCTTTTTACAATTTTATCTCTCCATTCATCAATTTTGGTAATAAAGTATCGCGGAGGGTGGCAAGGGTTTCGTTTTCCTTTTTATTTTGCTTTATGTTATCAAAAATAGTTTTTACCACCTGATTGAATTTTATAAGAGCCTTTTGAGATGGAACAACGATTTTAGTAGTTCTAAACGCTGGAACTGTAAGTTGTTGTTGCGTAGTTCCTGTTCCGCTTATGTTCTGCGTTAAAGCCCATAAATATAAGAAATATGCCGACATATTTTCATATGCTGGGACAACAGATATAAGACGGACAATAGGCACATATGGTTCTGTACGTAAACACACAAAACCAATCGTTCCTCTTGCTGATATTGTTATACTATTCTCTGTAATTCGGGGATTATTAGTATATCCATACAATCCCTCGTTATCTATGCCATTAGAGTAGATTGGAATGTTGCATTCAGGAGTTTTTTGCTCTGAACATATTTGAGGTTTATCTCCGCCTGCTGATAATGTAGCCACATCATCTAACATTAGTGTTTCCCAATCGTCACTGCGATTATCTACAAACCATTGTTTATAGAGTGCTTGGGCTTGGAGTTCGAGGTTGGTGTTTATACGGCGATTATTCTCGATTTTATCATCTATCGCACCCAATATCCCCGCAATCCTCCGCTGCTCCTCCAACGACGGAGTATGTTTTATCTCAATTGGGTGGATATGATTTCTATTTAATGTTGGAACTGCACTACCACCGCCATAAGATGCAAGCGGAATAGTTTTTAATAGATAATATAGATACAATGGATCATTACCTTTGAAATCATCTACATACAAAACGGTATTATGAGCCCAACATTTGTCGTAAATATATGGTGTTCCAACATTTCCGCTACGCCCTATTGTAATACAAGGCTCAATAGGTGTAGAAACATTATGATAGCCAATAACTCCATTAGAACCAGCAACAGGAATTTCGCCATTTACCATTTCGGTCTTTGGCAAATCGTGTCCTCTTCTAAAATTGAGAATATCTCCTAACTTATATGTTTTCCACGAGGTCATAATTAAGCTATTCTAATTTTTTGCGCCTTATCCAATCTTCTATGGCAATATGATATTATGCCTAAAATTTCTAATGCATCTTGTTCTTCTATTACCCAAGAGATTTTGGGTTCGTGTGCTTCCGGATTCCTAAACATACTGTATAGTCCTTTAAGTAAATTTGCAAAGCCTACATGCTCATCTTTCTCGGAATCACTTATGAAATTGTTAATAATCAATATAGGGTGGCTACTAAAAACATATTCTATTAATCTATTGCCATCCTTGTTGTAGCCAGACAAATCTTTAATTCTTTGAAATAGTCCTTTGTTTGCCTCAAATACCGCATGAAAATAATTGTTTTGCAATAGTTCAGCCTTACAATACTTGAAAATTTCAGCATGACCATTTCTCTTTTCAATCTCTTGCTTTAGATTATTTACTTTTATTTCAACGTCCGCTATCACATTTGCTTTCTCAATTATTGAGAATTTGCCATTTTCGTTATATTGATATCCACAAAAAGCCAATTGTTGATTAACCTTTTCTCGGAGGTTATCAAATCTATCCTTATTCCCAACAAACCGAGCTGGGGCGAGGGCATTAGCAATAAATTTCAATATATTATTTGAACATTTAAGCGTATTATGAGATTCCGCAAATGCATTATATAAGCGTATTCGTTTTGTATTAACAGGATCAATATCTTTTATATTGGATTGTAATAATAACTTGTGAATCTCAGAACCTGTTAAGCCTTCGGCTGTATCGCCCAATACATTTGCAACACCTTCTATAACAATTGGTGTTAAAATTCGTTTCTCCATACTTATGACGATTTATATGTTTTCCACGAAGTCATAATCAAAATATAATTCCTAAAATTCCAAGTAATGCCGAAACTCCGATAGAAACCCAAGTTATCAATTGCTGTTTGGCAAATCTTATCTCCTCATCGGTCTTAAAATTGTTCTTTACAAGGTCTTTGAGTTCTTCGCTTATGTAATAATTGGAGTATAAAAATCTGTTTATAGACGATAATTGATTTTTCCACATATCGTACATCCAATACTTTTCTTCTCTATCTGCTCCATACCACCCCATAAATGGGCCTTCTAAAATAATTGTTTCGGTGCTATTAACTGCAATAACGCCAATCTTTTTCCATTCAGAATGGACAGAGCCGATAACCAATGGATCAGAGCGAAAGCCTCCACTACACATAAAATCTCCATTTTCAATAAGTTTTTTCATGAGGTCGATAAATATGTCTATATAAGCCTTGCCCCTATTCCCGAGATAGTCAGGATATAAGTCTTTTCTTAAACATACCAAGTCGGCATTGTCTGCGTTAACAATTCCAATTCCGTGTTTCTCCAACAAACGACAATGATTAAGAACCGATGCGAGATTCCACCCTCGGTTCTCATATTGTACCATTGCTTTTACTATCTCTCTTTCCTCTTTTGAAAATTTCATACTACACTACAATTTATACCCAATTCCCTCTTTGGTTTTTTGCAAATTCTTGAAGATTTTTCAAAAACTTTCAAGAATTTTCAAGTTTTTACAAATACTATAAATTACTGAAATCGGTCATTTACAATAAGTTCGTCAAATTGAGGTCCTTTGATATAGTGGCTCTTGACCTTATTAACCTTAACCTGTTTGAGATAGCCTTTTGCAACAAGACCTTCGATATCAATTCGGGCAGTAGGGTTACTAATCATAAATCTATTTTGCACCTCCTTAATTGTCAAGACTATTTGTGGATTCTCCTTGACCAAAGAGAGTATTACGGATTGTCGGTCGTTTATACCCTCCATTTGCAGGAAGTTAGAAGATAGTATGCGTTGCGAACTCTTCTTCTTAATGTAATTTTGTAACTCCTTGAAAGCAAGTTCAAGCACACGAAGATTATATGTTATAAAATAGCCTATGTCATTGCCGTCAGCCTCCGAGAAGAGGAAAGATTTCTCATAGCTTGGTTTTGACTTATAAATAATTCGTGAAATTGACATATATTCCATTAACCAATAGCCATTTTTCAGCATATACCAATAAAACAGGGCTCGTCCCGTTCGACCATTTCCATCAACAAATGGGTGAACATAGGCAATCATAAAATGAATAATGATAGCTTTGATTATGGGGTGAATAAAAGTTGCCCTCTCTGTGGTATTAAAAAACTTGCACAAGTCGTCAACAAATGAAGCAATATCCGTATGTGAAGGCGGTGTATGGACAACCTCGTGCGTTATATCATTGGCAACAACCACATCATCGTTAATTCTGAATCGCCCCTCATCTTCTGCATTGTCAAGCGTTTTATGCGTCATCAAAGCATGGATTTGGAGAAGCAAATCAGGAGTAAGTTCTTGATTCTTGTTCCGAATAATAAAATGTATGGTTTCGTAGTTGTTGGAAATCATCTGTTCGGAACGGCTGCGTGGCGAAATACTCTTGCGCAACATCTCCTTCGCAACCTTTCGTGTTGTCGAAGCACCCTCCATCTGACTTGAAGATATCGCCTCCTCCATAAGAGATGATATTAAATAACGCTCTTTATTTTCCGTTGGAATAATCGTGCTATCACCCCACGAACCACCAAAATTCATATCAAAATCATGGCACTGTCGCTGCATCTTATTGGAAACAGAAAACGAAACATCATATTTATCCCATACATCTATCATTTTGAGTGAGCGACTCGTAACCACACACGCCCACAATTGCACCGGGTCAATATCTACCGGTGGGCGTTTGTATTTAACATCAGACCAATAGTAATAACCATCATTTAACTCTTCGACAAAGGACTTGACGGTAGGGTCTGACAATAATTTGAATGCTTTTACAAGATGTTCTTGTTTAAGTCTTGGCGGATTCTCTATCATAGCACTAATATTTTGGCAACAAATATACAAATTCTTGAAGATTTTTCAAAAACTTTCAAGAATTTTCAAGTTTTTAAGATTTGGATTTTGGGTTATTTTTAGTACTCCTTACAATTTATACCCAATACTTTCGAGTTGTTTTTTGATTTCGGTTTCGAGGGTGTGCGACTGCTCAAAGAGGGTGGCGAGTTCGCCCGTAAGGCGCGACATCTTCTCCTCAAAAGGCTCGGCGTCTTGCTCCTGCTCGGCAATGCCTACATAGCGACCCGGAGTGAGGATAAAGTCCTGCTCCTTAATCTTGGCAATATCCACCACAGCGCAGAAGCCCTTTTCATCGGCAAGCGTGCCCTCGGCGAAAGCCTTATAAGTATTGGCAATACGCATAATATCGCCCTGCTCGCCATCGGTCAGCTCACGCAGTTTGCGGGTAACCATAGTGCCGAGGTTACGGGCATCGATAAACAAGGTCTTGCCCTTCTGCTTCTTCGCCTTATTGAAAAACCAAATCGAAACGGGTATCTGCGTAGTGTAGAACAACTGCGAAGGCATAGCGACAATACAATCCACGAGGTCCGCCTCAACAAGCCTACGGCGGATATCGCCCTCGCCACCGCTCTGGCTCGACAATGAGCCATTGGCAAGCACAACGCCCGCACGGCCTGCAGGTGCGAGGTGGTGGATAATGTGCTGAATCCACGCAAAGTTGGCGTTGCCATTAGGAGGTGTGCCGAACTTCCAGCGCACATCGTCAGCGAGTTTGTCTGCGCCCCAATCGGAGAGGTTGAAAGGTGGGTTTGCCAAGACAAAGTCCGCCTTCAAGGTTGGGTGGCAATCATTGAAGAAGGTATCGGCATTATACTGTCCGAGGTCTGCCTCGATGCCACGAATAGCCAAGTTCATCTGTGCCATCTTCCAAGTGGTAGGGTTGGAGTCCTGACCATAGACCGAGATTTGGTTGATATTGCCGGCGTGGCTCTCGATAAACTTCGCCGACTGCACAAACATACCGCCCGAGCCGCAGCAAGGGTCATAGACACGACCTGCGTAGGGCTCCAAGACATTGACAAGGGTCTTCACAATGCAGGCAGGGGTGTAAAATTCGCCCGCCAACTTGCCCTCCGCCTCGGCAAACTTCGAGAGGCAGTATTCGTAGGCACGACCGAGGATATCCTTCGAGTCGCCGTGCTCGTGCATCTTGATATTGGTGAACAAATCGACCACATCGCCCAAGCGGCGTTTGTCCAACTCGGGGCGGGCGAAGTTCTTGGGCAGGATATCTTTCAGTCGGCGGTTCTCCTTCTCGATAGCACGCATAGCGTTGTCGATAGTTGTGCCAATCTCGGGCGTATGAGCCGCCGCTGCGATGACCGACCAGCGAGCCTCCGTAGGGACATAGAAGATATTTTCGGCGGTGTACTCGTCTTTATCCTCCTCGAAGCCCTCGCCCTCGTTTATGAGCTCCTCGTAACGAGCCTCGAACTTATCCGAAATATACTTCAAAAAGATAAGACCAAGCACCACGGATTTATACTCCGAAGCGTCAATATTGCCACGCATCTTATCCGCCGCCTTCCAAATTTGGTCCTCAAAACCGATATCTGCTGTATTAAGTTTAGCCATAGTCGTTGAAATTTTGTATAAAGGTAGTAAAAAATCCGATGCAAAACATAATGGTGTTATGTAAAAATTACAGAAACTCCGAATTTTGGCAGAAAACTATTTTGCTGTCCACCAAACGCCGTGTCGAAAAAATCGTTACCTTTGGGATAGATTTATTGAGATTTATTTTCCTATGACCGAAAAAGATAAGATGTTGCGTCAGATGTTGTATGATGCAAACAACGATACAGACCTTATCGGGGAGCGCTGAAAAATTTCGGCTACTCACTCAAAAACTCTCGTTTATGTGTAGTTATTTTGAAAATTTCTCTCGTCTCTCGTCTTTCGTCTCTCGTCTTTTTATTATCTTTGCGCCAAAGAATAAAGGCTAATGGCTAACAGCAAAAGAAATCGTATGAAAGTTTACAAATTTGGAGGAGCATCGGTGCGTCACGCTGAGGGTGTGCGCAACCTTTTGAATATCGTAAGTGGCGAGGAGGAGTTGTTCGTTATCGTCTCGGCAATGGGCAAAACCACCAACGCCTTGGAGGAGGTTTTCGATGCTATGCGCAAGGGCGACACCGCAGCGTGCGAGGCTAAAATCGCAGAAATCAAGGCTTACCACTACACCACCATCGCCGACCTCTTTGGCTCGACAGAGTACCGTATCGAGGAGGTTGATGCGCTCTTTGAAGCATTGCGTAAAGCGGTGACAACCAATAAGTTCGAGCGCAATCGTGCCGAGGAGTGGTACGACCATATAGTAGCCTACGGAGAGTTGGTTTCGACCACCATTATCTCAGCTTTCCTCAACAAGGAGGGTGTATCGAACAAGTGGGTTGATATGCGCAAGTGCTTCCACACGCAGGCTCGCCACAAAGACGCAAATGTCCTTATCGAGCAGTCCAAAACACCACTTCGCCTCGCTGTTGCAGGTGCGGAGAGTCGCATTTTCGTAGGTCAGGGCTTTATCGGCTCGGCTCCCGATGGCACAACCACAACACTCGGTCGTGAAGGCTCGGACTACTCGGCAGCAGTCGTTGCAAATATCCTCAATGCAGAGTCGATGACCGTATGGAAAGATGTTGACGGAATCCTCAACGCAGACCCTAAAATCTTCCCCGATGCGGTAAAAATTGACCAACTCAACTATGTGGATACCATCGAGTTGGCATATAGCGGTGCGCAGATTATTCACCCCAAGACCATCAAGCCGTTGCAGAACAAAAACATACCGTTGTATGTAAAACCTTTCGGTAATAAACTCGCAGCCGGCACGGAGATTAACGGCACGGCACCAACCTTTACAACGCCGATTATTATCTTGAAGCGCAACCAGAGTTTCTTGCGCCTTCGTTCGCGCGATTTATCGTTCGTGTTGGAGGAGAAGTTCCCGATTATTTTCGCAACTTTGGAGCGTTTCCGCATCAAGACAAATCTTATCCATAATACCGCCGTAGAGTTGGGCTTGTGCGTGGAGGAGAGTTGGCACTTGGAGGAGGTTGCTACCGCCTTGCAGGAGGAGGGTTTCAACACCGAGATTATCGAGAAAGTTGAACTTTTGACCATTCGCCACTACAACGATGAATTGCTCAACAAATATGTTGAGTGTGACGACTTTATTATCAGTCAGCTTACGCCTGATACGGTGCGCTATGTAAGACCATTGTAATACAAAAAACAGCATCAAAAAATGGGGGTGATTTACACTCCCATTTTTGCTATCGTAGCATCTATATATCGCTGAATATCAGACTTTAACCGCTTGTAAAGAGGTGAGGTTGTGTAGTTCTCATTATCGAGCAACACATCTCGAATCGAGCGCAAAGTATTGGTATAATTACTCATCTCATTTTTCAGAGCAACGCCCTCCTTTGAGGAGCATATAATCTGCGAAAGTGAGAGTTGTCGCAACTTCTCGCACACGCCACTCAACACCGTCAAAACAACATTATCCATCAGCGTATGACCGTGCATAAAGAGGTATGTCAAGTCGGGCTCTACCCCCTTTTTGCGCAACCGTTCAGCGAAGGCTGGAATTTCTCGTGCCATATCGGGATTGTCGGCTTCTAACGAAGCGACTCGGCGTTCGATATTGCGCTGCAACCACGCTATCGTATTCGCTCCATTCTGCTCAATATCGAGGTAGCCGATGCGGACTGCTGCCTTGAAATCAACGAGTGGCAAGACACTCTCGGTTTTGCGAGAAGCGGAGTAGGCATACCACAAAAACAGTGGATAAATTGTGCGCGAATAGTCCGCCATAAAACGCTCGAAATCAAAGATATGAGCATCATTCTTCACCGCCTTGACGCAGACGTTGTGCAACGAAGGTGCATAGCACAAATAGTTCTCGGTGGCGTAGGTGTAGGTGTGGAACATATAGGGCGATTCGACAATCTGGCGCGACACCTCGTCCTCGTCATCAAAGAGGTAGTCGAAATCCGAGTCCATGCAGAGCAACAACTCCTCGTTCGCCTGCTCCGCCATCGAAAGAAGCACCTTCTTGCCTTTTGGCAAATCTTTGCGTGTTGGCACCGAGATTTCAAATCGGAGGTAGGGGTTTGAGAAGTGGTCGAAGATTCCACGCCAAAAGGCTACATCTTCGTACCCCTCGACAAAAACTCGCACAAGTCGTTTTCCATCATCAACAGAGAGGGGTGTTGGCAGATTTGCCAAGTCGACTTTGCCTCGCGCCAAAGCCTTTGCCCGTATCTTTTCGAGCATCTCCTCGCGTTTGCGCAGTTTATTCTCTTCGCGTTTGGTCATAATTGAGGTGGTTTTGTCATATTTGTCTAACAAATATACAAAAATCGCAAGAGTTGCCAAAATATTTGTTACTTTTGCATCGTTAATTGGGATATTGTGATATTAAAAAAGCCGAAGGCTAATGGCTAAAAGCTGATTCTATGGCAGATTGGAAAGAGCGACTCGGAATGGTCTATTCGACAAATCCGGACTTTACATTCGACTACGGTGAGGAGCAAGAGGCGGAAACGCTTGCACCCTCACAGCAGAAGTTGCGCATTTGGCGTGACACAAAAGGTCGTGGCGGAAAGGTTGCAACAATAGTGCGAGGTTTTGTCGGCTCGGAGAGGGACTTGAATAGCTTGGGGCGCACCTTAAAGCAGGCTTGCGGTGTTGGTGGCTCGGTCAAAGAGGGTGAGATTATCATTCAAGGCGACCACCGCGACCGCATCACAACACTTCTCGTACAAAAAGGGTATTCGCAGACAAAAAAGGTCTAACAACAACGGGTGAAGGGGTTTATTAAACATATCGTTATCGCCATTGTTGCGCTCTTGGGTGCATATTCGGCATCGGCACAATACTACTCGTGGGGTGCCGACCCGACCTATATGCGCTGGCGCAAACTCAAAGGCGACAAGATTGATGTTATCTACCCCGACACAGCACGT
Source organism: Alistipes sp. (assembly GCA_017937805.1). Taxonomy (GTDB): domain Bacteria; phylum Bacteroidota; class Bacteroidia; order Bacteroidales; family Rikenellaceae; genus Alistipes. The sequence continues at coordinate 13,805 of JAGBCX010000054.1, forward strand.
ACACAGGGCTACAAAATGATGTACTATGCCCGTGCCGTGCAGCCAACCATCGACTTTGGCTATCGTCACGGTCCGATGAAGATACCGTTTGTTATTCACCCCGAAAACTTCTCGTCAAACGGCTTGGTGATGTGGCTACCGAAGCGTGTCGAGATTCTCTCCTCGCCGGCAGTAAATGGCTACTCGATGCCGTGGTTGAAACAACTTGCTGCGCATGAATATCGCCACGCCGTGCAGTACAACAACATCAACCGAGGTTTTGTCCGAGCGTTCAGCTATATTCTCGGTCAGCAGAGTTCTACCATCGGACTGCTCTTTATGCCATTGTGGGGCTTGGAGGGCGATGCAACACTCTCCGAAACACAAATGTCTTCGTTTGGTCGTGCGCTGCAACCCTCATTTACGATGCATTACCGAGCCATCGGCAACCCAACAAAAGAGCGAGGTTTTAATAAATGGTTCTGTGGCTCTTACCGAGAGTATATCCCCGACCATTACCAACTTGGATATCAGATAACGGCATACGCCAACACCAAATATAACGAAAATATTTGGGATAAGATAGTGCATTATGCCGTGCGTAACCCCTACACATTCGCCACAACCTATGTTGCGATGAAGAAGTACTACGGTACATCGACAACAAAGCTCTTCCGCGAAACATTTGCCGATTTGAACGACTATTGGAACTCCCTGCCATACCAACCAAACACCTCGACACAACTCTCTGCCGAGCGCAAAAAGGGCTATACAACATTCCGCTATCCACAATATATTGACCAAGATATGGTCTTGTCGCTCTGCGAAACGCTTGATAAGCCCGATGCCTTTGTCGTAACGGACAGCAAGACGGGCAAGAGTCGCCATATCGCCTATACGGGAGCCGTATCGAGCCGCCCAAGCGAGGTTGTCGGAGGTCGCGTATGGTGGACCGAGTATCGCCGCAGTACCCTCTTTGCCGAGCGTGTAAATTCAAAACTCTGCTACATGGATTTGGAGCGAGGTCGTACCCGAACGCTCAACCGCATGCAGAAGGTCTTATATCCAACCCCAATTTCCGAATATGAGTTGGCATGGGTAGAGTATGCGCCGAGTGGAGTGTATAGCATCGTAAGGGGAAACCCTCAACCTCGCCACGAAGAGGAGTATTTGCGTGTGGAAATCCCTTCGGATATTGAGGTACATGGCTTGGCATACGACAACTACACCCGTGCGCTCTACTTTATCGCCACGGACGATAGCGGTATGTGGCTCGGCAAAGTCGGCAGAAACAGAGATATAGAACACATTACGCAAGGGGCATATATCACCATCAGCGACCTCCGCGCCAAGGACGGAGTGTTGTACTTTGGCTCAATTCAGTCGGGCAAAGATGAGGTACATTGCTACGACCTTCGCACCTCGACCGAGTATCGCATATCGGCCTCGACCTACGGCTCATTCTCGCCAATGCCTACCGACGAAGAGAAGGTTGTGATGACCACCTACGACCGCTATGGCTACCATATTGCCGAGCAGAAAATTGTACGCGACACCCTACCGAAAATAGGGTACTCGAAATTGCCTAAAAACTTGGTAAATCCACAACGCAAAAAGTGGAACACCATAAATCTCGACACGGTGCGATTTATCGGTGCCGATTCGATGCTGGCGCAAGCAAAGGAGTTTGGTAAGGTGAAGCGCAAGGGGGGCATAAAACCTCTGCGTGATAAGCGATATAATGGTGCGGCACACCTCTTTAACGTTCACTCGTGGGCACCGGTGTCGTACGATCCGTTTGCGTTGAGCGAGGAGGGTGCGTTGGACTTCAACCTCGGAGCAACCATTATGTCGCAGAATATTCTCTCCACAGCCAGCGGTTATCTCACCTGGGGTTGGAATGCAAGAGAGGGAAACGTCTTCAAGGGTGCTTTTCGATATTACGGCCTAGGCGTAAATCTGAGCATAAATGCCACGTATGGCGGTACGCAACAACTCTACTCTGCGTACACCTTCCTCTACAACCCGCTTAGTGGTCGCTACGAGGCGGTTTTGCCGGGAGGCAAGGAGGAGTATGTCACAAACCCTATTACGGGCAAAGAGGAGGTTGTTCTAAGCGAAGTTCCCGATTTGGGACGATACTACAATGTCGGAATGATGGCATCGTTGCCACTCTACTTCCAATCGGGTTACCACACTCGCCTTGTGCAGGTATCTGCCGGCTACAACTACTCGAACGGCCTTGTTGCAAAGGTTAACAGGCTCGCGGTAAACATCGGCAAAGGAAGTGTTAGCAACCTTGCAAAAATTGGCTATAAGGAGGGTGTGCATCTGTTGCAATTTGGTTGGGGTTATCAAGACCAGGTAAGGTTGGCTCACAAAGATTTTCTGCCAAAATGGGGACAAATCATCTCCCTTAACTACGCCCTCAACCCCGAAGACGAAAACTTCGGACATCTCGTATCGGTCTATGGCAAAGCATACTTTCCGGGTGTTGCAAAACACCACTCCCTGTCATTTGCGGCGGTATATCAAACCTCATTAAAGGGTTTTGACCACGAAAAAGCGATATCCAACCTCGCGTTTCATTCGGGCCGATTGGTGCCACGCGGCTTCTACTCGTCAGATATTGAAAACCGCAACTATGTGGCAACATCAACAAACTACGCATTACCAATTTGGTATCCGGACCTCGGCTGTTCGTTTATCCACTTCAAGCGTGTGCGCCTAAATCTCGGATTTGATTATGCCTCGTTTGACCACAAGCAGATGTATGTGAATGAGGCAGATAGTTCCGTCTTCTCGAAGCTTGAACGACACCAGATAATCTCCTATGGAGGTGATATTTCCATTGACTTTAACCTCTTCCGCATGCCTGCAGCAGCAACGACCTCTCTTACGCTTTCAATATATCAACCAACTGTTTTAACCAAACACAAGGGCGATCAAGAGAGAAGAAAACCATTTGTAACTGTAGGTTTCGGATTACCATTCTAACTCAACACGAACTATGCAAACAAAAAAGAATACTATTCGCCGAAGCACCCCAAAGAGAGGTGCAACAAAGAGAAACAACAAGACAAAACAGCTTGTAAAGTGGCTGTGGATTGTGGCCATGACACCTGTCGCTGTGCTGGTGTTAATGCTCTCGCTTACAGCAATGGGCGCATTTGGTCGTATGCCGTCATTCGAGGAGTTGGAGAATCCAAAGAGCAACCTCGCAACCGAGATATATGCCGACAATGGGCAGGTTATCGGCAGTTTCTTCGTGCAAAATCGCTCCTATGTGCAGTATGCCGACCTCTTTCCGCAGGATTCGACCGCGTTACTCAACATCGCAGGGCATCAATTACCACCACTCGCTGCGGCTCTTGTCGCTACGGAGGACGCTCGATTCTATACCCATTCGGGTATAGACCTCGTGTCGTTGGCACGTGTGGGAGTCAAGACCATCGCCTTGCAACGCTCATCGCAGGGTGGCGGTAGTACCATTACGCAACAGTTGGCGAAAAATCTCTTCCCTCGTGGCAAGCGAGGCGAGAACAAGATTGTCCGCACAGCAAAACTTGTGGTGTCGAAGTTCAAAGAGTGGATTACAGCCCTGAAACTCGAATACAACTACACCAAAGAGGAGATTGTGGCCATGTACCTCAACACCGTTGAGTATGGCTCCAACGCCTTCGGCATCAAGTCGGCCGCAGCAACCTTCTTTGGCAAAACACCTGCGGAGTTGAACTTGCAGGAGGCGGCGGTTTTGGTAGGAGTAGTAAATGCTCCAACGCGCTACTCACCTGTGCGCAACCCCGAAAATGCACTGCGCCGCCGCAACACCGTATTGAAACGAATCGAAGCGGCAGGAGGAATCACCTCAGCTCAATACGACTCGTTGTCGGCACTGCCTATCACACTGAACTATCGCCCCGTATCGCACAACTATGGTCGTGCAACCTACTTCCGCGAAATGTTGCGTCTGACGATGAATGCTCAACGACCAAAACGCCGTAACTTCTACACAACATGGGACTACGAGCAGGCGTGCAAGGAGTATGACGAAAATCCACTTATCGGCTGGTGCCACAAAAACCGCAAAGCTGATGGCTCCTCATACGATATATACCGTGATGGTTTGAAGATTTACACCACCATCAATGCCTCGATGCAGGAGTATGCCGAGGCATCGGTGCAGAAGCAGCTACAAACCGTCATTCAGCCGACAATGGATAAGCAGGTGCGCGAAACCAAAAAACTCTTCCAAAACATCTCCTCTGAGGAGGAAGAGGCAATCATCAAACGAGCAATGCGCAACTCCGACCGCTTCCGCAATATGAAATCGGCCGGATTGAGCGACAAGGAGATATACGCAAGCTTCTCGAAGAGGTGCGAGATGAAGGTCTTTACCTACGAAGGTGAGCGCGACACACTGCTCACTCCTCGCGACTCTATTTTGCACCACAAGCGCATTATGCGAGCAGCCTTCGTAGCGATGGAGCCGCAGACAGGTCATGTCAAGGCGTATGTCGGAGGTCCTTCGTTCCAATACTTCAAGTACGATATGGCAAAGCAGGGCAAGCGACAGATTGGCTCTACGGTCAAGCCATTTATCTACACCTTTGCTATCGACCACCTTGGCTTGACGCCTTGTACGATGGTGCCAAACCTCCCCGTAACAATCGAAACAGCGGTGGGTGCAGCGTGGTCGCCAAAGGAGTCGGGAAATGTGGAGTATGACGGTGTTCTGCACCCATTGCGTTGGGGCTTGGCGCACTCTCGCAACAACTACTCGGCTTGGATTATGAAGCAGGCTAAACAACCCGAAGCCGTAGCCGACTTTATCCACAATATGGGTATTTTGAGCTTTATAGACCCCGTATATGCTCTGTGTGTAGGCTCGTTCGAGTCGAATGTATATGAGATGGTTAGCGCCTATTCGACCTTTGCAAATGAGGGCGTATATAACACTCCGATTTTTGTAACACACATCGAGGATAGACAGGGCAATCTTATCTCCTCGTTCACCACCTCATCGCAAGATGCAATCAGCAAGGAGTCGGCATATACGATGCTTACGATGATGCAGAGGGTTATCACTCATGGCACGGGCCGTCGTATGGGTTGGGCATTCAATATGCACGGCGTGGAGATTGCCGGCAAGACGGGTACAACAAACGAAAATCGTGATGCTTGGTTTATGGGTATAACGCCAAAACTTGTTGCCGGAGCGTGGGTTGGTGGCGAAGACCAATCCATTCACCTCACTTCGAGCCGAGGAGAAGGCTCGGTTATGGCGTTGCCAATAGTGGGAGAGTTCCTCCGCCGAGTACACAGTGACCCTAACATAAATGTCGATAGGGAGGATAAGTTTGTGTGCCCGGCATCGTGGCAGGCGGTGGAGTGCGAAGATGCCGAGAGCCCCGCTGCCGCCGCAGCAATGACACAAGACGAATTCTTTGAATAACGGAAAACGGACCGCTGCGATTAAGTCGAGAGCAGAGGCTGCTTGCAGACTATGCCGAGACGGAGCAGTGAAAAGCCCACGCAGTGGGATTAAAGCGGAAAACGCAAAACGCAAAGCAGTAATTTGAAATACAAACAATACACAAAAAAATAACTTAAACAACAACGAATTTTAGTGGAGCGTAGCGACAAGTCCCCCTTTGGCAAAGGGGGATTTAGGGGGAATGTAAAGGTGTTGCACCTTCATAATTCTGCCATCTCGCAAAGCGGTAATTTGAAATACAAACAATACACAAAAAAATAACTTAAACAACAACGAATTATGAAGGTAGCCGTAGTTGGCGCAAGTGGCGCCGTAGGACAAGAGTTCCTGAAAATTTTAGACGAGCATAACTTTCCACTCGATGAGTTGGTACTATTTGGCTCATCGCGCAGTGCAGGACAAACACGAACTTTTCGTGGCAAGGAGATTGTAATCAAGGAGTTGCAACACAATGACGACTTCAAGGATATTGATTTGGCTTTGGTGTCGGCAGGTGGAGCTATTTCGCGCGATTATGCCGAAACAATCACAAAATATGGTTGTTTGATGATTGACAACTCATCGTGCTACCGTATGGACAACGATGTGCCGTTGGTAGTGCCTGAGGTTAATGCCGAAGACGCATTGAATGCTCCACGCCGCATTATCGCAAACCCAAACTGCACAACAATTCAGATGGTCGTTGCGTTGAATGCTATCGAGAAGTTGTCGCACATCAAGCGTGTGCATGTTTCAACCTATCAGTCGGCAAGTGGCGCAGGTGCGCAGGCTATGGCGGAGTTGGAGGAGCAACACGCATCGCTCGTAAAGGGCGAGGAGCCAAAGGTTGAGAAATTTGCTTATCAGTTGGCTTTCAACGTGATACCGCATATTGATGTCTTTACCGATAATGACTATACCAAGGAGGAGATGAAGATGCATAACGAAACTCGCAAGATTATGCACTCGGACTGCTCAGTGTCGGCAACATGTGTGCGTGTGCCCGTTATGCGCGCCCACTCGGAGAGCATCTGGGTTGAGACCGAGCGACCAATCTCGCCAGAGGAGGCCCGCAAGGCATTTGCCGAGGCTGAGGGCGTAGTTGTTGTGGATAATCCTTCGGAAAAGGAGTACCCAATGCCGTTGTTTATCGCCGGTAAGGAGCCTGTATATGTTGGTCGTATCCGCAAGGATATAACTTGCGAGAATGGTTTGTCGTTCTGGTGCGTAGCCGACCAGATCAAGAAGGGTGCGGCACTGAACGCTGTGCAGATTGCCGAGTGGTTGATTGCAAAAGGTGTTTTACGATAAAATATCACATAAATTTTGCAGTTTGATATATTTGCAGTAACTTTGCACGATTTAGCACGCATACGCGCGTGAGAGAACTTGAGCTTTTATGGTTAAGTGGATTGTTAAAATAGGCCTTTTCGTGTTGTTGTCGGCATTTGCCGTCAACACCTCTTTTGCGAAGTCTGACGAGAAGAAAGATGGAAAGAAGAGCGCCCGCGAGAGGGTGGAATTGGGCAAAAGAGTGGCCATTCACAAAATCATCAAGAGTGCCGATCCCGACCTGATTTATTCGGAGGGCTTAAAGTACTACAATCGCCAAAAATGGCGTCAGGCAGGAGATTTGTTCGATGCCTGCATGGCATACTATGTTGGTGATGCTCGCGAGGACTCGGTTGCATTCTTCTCGGCTCGAAGCAAGTTCAAAAATCGCGACTACTCCGAGGCAACAACACAGCTTGACGAGTTTCGTCGTAAGTTTGGACGCAGTATATTCGTTGAGGACGCTGATGCGATGTTGTCGATGTGTTACTACTACCTTGCTCCGGACCCTACACGCGACCAAACCGTTACCGGAGAGGCTATCGTTTCGTTCTCGGAGTTTATCGAGCGATACCCTAATTCAAAACGTGTAGAGACCTTTAAGAGTTTGATTGAGGAGCTGACTATGCGACTGAAAAAGAAGGCATACCTCAATGCCTACACCTACTTCAAGGTGCAACGCTACAAGTCGGCTGTGGTGGCTCTGCGTAATGCGCTGAAACTGTATCCCGACACGCCTCATCGCGAAGAGATACTCTACCTTATTGCGGTGTCGAACTATAAGTTGGCTCACAACTCCATAGCAGACAAGCAGGGAGAACGATATCTGAATGTTCTTGATTCGTACTACTCGTTTATCAACGAGTTCCCCGAGTCGAAGCATCGCAAGGAGTTGGAGCGATACATCAAGGAGGCAAAAGATTATTTAGACAAAAACAATATAGAAAAACAAAAATAAAGTTATGGAGATTAAGAAGAATATTCCGAACAACACGGTAACCCGTAAGCTTGTAGATTTCGACCACGAGACAGGCAATGTCTACAAGAGCATCAATGTTATCGCTCGTCGTGCAAACCAGATTGCATCAGAGTTGAAGAGTGAATTGAATCGCAAACTTGCGGATTTCTCGTCGCCAACCGACACCATGGAGGAGACTTTCGAGAATCGTGAGCAGATTGAGATTTCGCGCTACTATGAGCGTCTTCCAAAGCCTGCGATTATCGCTACCGAGGAGTTCCTCGATGACGAGATCTACTTCCGTGACGGAAAAGAGTAGTTAATATGTTGCAGGGCAAACATATTCTGCTCGGTGTGACAGGTAGCATAGCTGCGTATAAGGCGGCTATGCTTTGTCGTCTTTTGCGCGTAGCAGGAGCAGAGGTCAAGGTGGTGATGACTCCGACAGCCAAGGAGTTTATAACACCCGTAACGATGGCTACATTGTCGAAAAATCCTATCGCCGTAGAGTTCTACAACCCCGAAAATGGCGATTGGCACTCACATATCTCGATGGGCGAGTGGGCGGATTGCTACCTCATAGCACCGGCTACCGCCAACACCATCGCAAAAATGGCGTACGGCATAGCGGACAACCTTCTGCTTACGACCTATCTTTCGGCTCGTTGCCAGACGGTAGTTGCACCTGCTATGGATTGCGACATGTTCTGCCACGAGGCTACGCAGGAGAATCTTGCGAAGTTGCGTGAGCGCGGTGTTGTCATCTTGGAGTCGCCTGAAGGCGAGTTGGCAAGCGGACTTATGGGCAAGGGGCGTATGATGGAGCCTGAGCAGATTGTCGAGGAGATAAGCAGACTTTTCACCGCAAAACAGACCTTGTCGGGTAAGCGAGTAATGGTTACCGCAGGTGCGACAATCGAGGCGATTGACCCTGTGCGTTATATATCGAACCACTCAACCGGAAAGATGGGTTACGCCATTGCCGATGCGCTCGCAAAGCGCGGTGCAGAGGTGGTTTTGGTAAGCGGTAAGACCACATTGGCTGCGCCGCAGGGCGTGCGCCGTGTAGATGTCTGCTCGGCTGAGGATATGTACAACGCCGCGGTGGCGGAGTTCGAGCAGGCCGACTGCGCAGTGATGTGCGCCGCGGTTGCGGACTATACTCCTGCGGAGGTTGCGACCAGCAAAATCAAAAAGAGTGACAATTCGTTCTCGCTCGAACTGCGCAAGACAAAGGATATAGCCTACGAGTTGGGAAAGGTGAAGGGCTCACGCAAAATTGTGGGTTTTGCCCTCGAAACAGACAACGAGCAGTCGAATGCCGAGGAGAAATTGCGCAAGAAAAACCTCGACCTTATCGTCTTAAACTCGTTGCAAGATAAGGGTGCGGGCTTTGGTTGCGACACCAACAAAGTAACCTTCATTGATGCTTCGCACCGCGAGGAGTTGCCACTCCTTGCAAAGAGTGAGGTTGCCGAGCGAATTGCAGACCGTATCGAAAAACTTTTAAAATAGAGAAGCGAATGCTACGCAGATTGGTTGTTGAGAACTACGCTCTTATCGAGCATCTCGAAATCGAGTTCGACTCCTCGCTCAACATTATCACGGGCGAAACGGGAGCCGGAAAGTCGATTTTGATGGGTGCTTTGGCGTTACTACTCGGAGCCAAGAACGACAGCACAACCATAAAGGATAACACTCGTGCATGCGTAGTAGAGGGCGAGTTTGATGTTGCTGGGCTCGGTTTGGAGGAGGCTTTTGAGGAGTTGGATATCGAGTACGACCACGAAACCATTATCCGCCGAACAATATCGCCAAGCGGCAAGAGTCGCGCTTTTGTAAATGACCAGCCGGTACAACTTACCGACTTGAAACAACTCGGAGCCTATCTGATAGATATCCATTCGCAACACCAAAATCTTATTCTCTCATCGCCACAATTCCGCATTCGTGCCATTGATACCATTGCGGGCAATAGAGAGTTGCTGGCGGAGTATGCAGATGCTTTTGAGTCGTTGCAAATTGCTCGCAGGGTACTGACAAATTTGCAAGATAGCGCAAAGCGCAATGCCGATGAGGAGGATTGGTTGCGCCATCAGGCAGAGGAGTTGCGTGGAGCAAACCTTCGGGTTGGCGAAGTGGAGGAGTTAGAGCAGGAGTTGCGCACGCTCGAAAATGCCGACAGCATAAGCGAAGCGTTACAGCGCGTAACACAATCGTTAGACGAGGAGGTAACAGGTGTTCTGACAACTCTCCGCGAGAGTGAAAATGCTCTGCGCCGAATATCCGAAAACTACGCTTCGGCAAACGAACTTATCGAGCGACTACACTCCGCATCGGTCGAGTTGAAAGATATATCATCAACAACAGCTAATGACTTAGAGCGCATAGAGGCAAATCCTGAACGCCTCGATGCGGTAAACGGTCGTCTTGACCTTATCTATACACTACAAAGAAAACATCGTTGCGAGGGCATTTCCGAACTGATTGCTCTGCGTGATAAATATACCGAACAACTATCTGCCATCGAGCATAGCGACGAACTGCTTGCCGAAGCAGAGGCGAAGGTTGCCGAGTGCGAAAAAGTGGCAACGGCACTCGCCGTAAAGTTGCACGACAGTCGTGTGAAGGCCTCGCCGGCCTTTGCAAATGCAGTGGTTGAAATTCTGCAAAAAGTGGGCATGGCAGATGCCAAATTCAAGATTGCCGTAACACCATGCACCCCGACCTCTTCGGGCGCAGATACGGTCGATTTTCTCTTCTCGGCGAACGCTTCGGTCGAGGCTCGACCAATCGAGAAGATTGCCTCGGGCGGCGAGCTGTCGCGCGTGATGTTGGCACTGAAAACAATCCTTGCACGACATCTGGCTCTGCCGACAATCATCTTCGATGAGATTGATACGGGCATTTCAGGTCGCACCGCAAACGATGTGGGCGATATCATTGCCTGCCTTGCCGAGTCGATGCAGGTTATCGACATCACCCATTCGCCACAGGTGGCATCGAAGGGCTCTCGCCACTTCCTTGTCTACAAGGAGCAGAGCCGCACCCATATCAAACCTCTTGCAGACGAAGAGCGCATAGAGGAGATTGCCAAAATGCTCTCGGGCGACACCATCACCGATGCAGCATTGGCGCAAGCAAAACATCTGTTATCACTCTAAATCTTATACCAAAGATGGGAGTCTTGGCACAAATAGTACTGTTTATTGTATCCACACTATTTATTTCGTGTGAAAACAGTGCTGCTATGCGCCAAACCGAACCAATCTACACCCCTCGCTATGCCACGGGCTTTTCGATTGAACGCGACAAGGCAAATGGCGAGGTGTTGTTGTGTGTTAAAAACCCTTGGCAGGGGGCTGAGAATATCCGCTACTACTACCCTATCGACACCCTCGCTCCCGCAAAACGAATTACCACAATGTCTTCGAGCCATGCCGCCATGCTCGATGCTGTGGGGTGTTCCGACCGCATTGTAGGATTGTCGGGGTGCCGATTTGTATACAACTTGGACCTATGCAAAAATATTGCAGAGGGTAAAATCGGCGAAGTTGGCTACGACTCCAATTTCGATTTTGAGAAGATTCGTTCGCTCCGCACCGATGCCGTATTGCTTTATGGCGTGTCGGGCGAAGCAAAGATGATAACCGACAAACTCAACGAACTGCACATACCTTATATATATATAGGCGAGTATCTTGAAAACAACCCTCTCGGCAAGGCGGAGTGGGTTGTGGCACTCGCCTATATCTGCGGTGTTGGCGAGCAGGGCAAAGAGTTTTTCAAAGGGGTTGAGGAGCGATACAACACTCTCCGCAACCAAAAACACTGTTCGGCATATCGCCCTCGTGTAATGCTTAACCTGCCCTATCGTGATACATGGTTTATGCCTCCGCACAACAGCTATATGGTGCAACTTATCGAGGATGCAGGAGGTCGCTGTCTGTTACCAGAGAGCGAAGGCGAAGATTCCAATATCTCAAAGCCAATCTCTTTGGAGGAGGCGTTGGTGTTGGCGATGAAGGCTGACTTTTGGATAAATCTCGGTCAAATATCCTCGAAGGAGGAGTTATGCGCCGTAGCACCTCGCTTTGCAGAGGTTGATGCCGTAAAATTTGGTCGCCTCTACAACAACACAAAACGAACAAACGAGAGTCGTGGTAGCGACTTCTGGGAGTCGGGCTGTGTGCGCCCCGACTTGATACTCGCAGACCTTATAAAAATTCTGCACTACGAAGCCCCAACAGACTCACTATACTACTACAAAAAGATGGAGTAATGCGCAACCACTCGACCATACTATTCACCCTGCTTGCTGTACTTTGTGCGGTACTCTTTGTGGTGGATATTGCCGTAGGCTCGGTAGCGATACCACTGAGAGAGGTGGTGTCGGCTCTGTTTGGCAGTGGCTCGGAGGAGGTGCGCAGTATTGTTTTGGATATTCGTCTTGTGCGAGCCGTAGTTGCCGTTTTGGCAGGTGCAGCATTGGCTGTCAGCGGTTTGGAGATGCAGGTACTATTCCGCAACCCATTGGCAGGGCCTTATGTCTTGGGTGTCTCGGCAGGCGCAAGTTTCGGTGTGGCTCTGTTTCTACTTGGTGCGCCAATTCTCGGCATTGTAATATCGCCAACACTTCAATCTATCGGTACGGCAGGTGCAGCATGGATTGGTGCAGCAGTGGTGCTGATGATGGTCGTTGCACTCTCTCGCCGCATCAAAGATATAATGGTGATGCTTATACTCGGAATGATGCTCTCGTCGGGCGTGGGTGCCGTAGTCGAGATAATGCAATATTTCAGCAACGAGGCATCGCTCAAATCCTATGTCGTATGGACAATGGGTTCACTTGGCGATGTAACCGCCACACAACTCGCCGTTCTTACTCCAATTGTCGTTGTGGGTTTAATGATGGCAGTGGCAACCATCAAGCCGATGAATATGCTCCTTGCCGGTGAGCGATATGCCGCTTCGATGGGTTTGAATATATCTCGCTCACGAACTCTTATACTCACATCGACAACTCTGCTTGCGGGAACAATCACGGCATTTTGTGGTCCTGTCGGTTTTGTCGGTATCGCTGTACCGCACATCGCCCGAATGTTATTCCGTTCGGCAGACCACCGCACACTCCTTCCTGCAACGATTTTGTCCGGAGTGGCGATGATGCTTGTGGGGGATATTTTAGCTAAATATTTTGTATTGCCGATAAATACCATCACCGCATTGATGGGTATTCCGATTGTTGTATATATTGTAACCCGAAAACGATGATACGCCTCGAAAATATATCGCTATCGTATGGCTCTCGTACCATTTTGCGAGATGTATCATTGCATCTCCACTCGGGCGAGTTGTGTGCCCTCATTGGCCGTAACGGAGCAGGCAAAAGTACCCTTCTTCGAGCGCTGACTTCGCACCAAAACACCATTATCAACGGCACCCCGCAACACAATCTATCGGCAGAGCAGTTGGCACAGAGCATTGCGATAGTTACAACCGAGCGTATCCGCATCGAAAATCTCTTAGTCGAAGATTTGGTCGCTATGGGACGTGCGCCATACACCAATTGGGTAGGACACATGCAAGATATCGACCGTGAGATTGTTGGCAAAGCGATAAAAGCGGTTGGAATGGCGAATTTTGTGGGGCGTGACACCTCCTCGCTCTCTGACGGAGAGTTGCAACGAGTGATGATTGCCCGAGCCATAGCGCAGCAGACACCCATAATTCTGCTCGATGAGCCTACCGCATTCCTCGATATCCCAACCCGCTTCGAGGTGTGCCGTCTGCTTGCCGACTTGGCGCATAAAGAGGGTAAATGTATCCTCTTCTCTACGCACGATGTCGATGCAGCACTTCCGGTTTGCGACTCCTTCGCCATTATCGAAAATGAGGGACTGCAAAAACTCCCAACCAAAGAAGCGACCTCGGAAATTGAGCGACTTTTTAAGAGGTAGTTTCAAATTTTTTCTTAACTTTGTACTCAAACATACACTAATACTTACTAATTATGAAGAGAATCTTTACTTTCGCAATTATGCTGGTTGCCTTCGTAACCGCATTTGCAGCACAACCACGTGCCGAGTATCCGCGCCCACAGTTCGAGCGTAGCGAATGGGTAAACCTCAATGGCGAGTGGACCTACGAATTGGACCTTGTAAACACCGGTTTCGACCGCAAGCTGTTCAATAGCCAAGGTTTTGGCGACAAAATCATTGTTCCATTCTGCCCTGAAAGTAAACTTTCGGGTGTTGAGCACAAGGATATCATCACGGGCATTTGGTACCACCGCACCATTCAGGCTCCTGCCGCTTGGAGTGGCAAGAAGATTATGTTACACTTCGGTGCAGTATATTATGAGGCAGAGGTATATGTTGATGGTAACTTCGTGGGTCGCCACTTCGGAGGCTCATCACCATTTGCTCTCGATGTTACAAAGTATCTCGCTGACGGCAAGGCTCACAACCTCATAGTACGCGCATTGAGCGACCTCCGCGCCCGCACTCAGGGTTCGGGCAAGCAGTCGTTGCGCAACTATTCGTATGGTTGTGTTTATACCCGTACAACAGGTATATGGCAGACCGTTTGGATGGAGGCTACCGACAACTACTCACTCGACCACGTTCAGGTTATCACCGACATTGACAATCATCAGGTTATCGTTACACCTCGCTACTACACCACCACTGCATCGAACACCCTTACTATCAACATCAAAGATGGCGCAAAGGTTGTTGCAAAGAAGCAGGTGGCTCAGGTAGAGGGTTTGCCAATCGTTATTCCGTTTAAGAAGTACCAGACTTGGTCGCCAGAAAATCCTAAACTCTACGATGTGGAGTATATCATCAGCGACAAAGATGGTAAGGTGCTTGACCGCATCTCCTCATACCTCGGTATGCGCAAGGTGCACACTGACGGCAACAAGGTATATCTCAACAACCAACCTTACTACCAGCGTTTGGTGCTCGACCAGGGCTTCTATCCAGACGGCATTTGGACCGCTCCGAGCGATGCAGCGTTGAAGCACGATATCGAGATGTCGATAGCTGTAGGTTTCAATGGCGCACGCTTGCACCAAAAGGTGTTCGAGGAGCGTTTCCTCTATTGGGCAGACGTACTCGGCTACCTCGTATGGGGCGAATATGCAAGTTGGGGCGTAGATGTTAGCCTGCCTGAGACGGCTCGCAACTATCTCACCGAGTGGCAGAACATTATTGTTCGCGACCGCAACCACCCATCAATCGTAACTTGGACACCTCTCAACGAGGCGTGGTATCCGGACAATGTTCAGTATCCTCGTCTTGTGGAGGACCTCTACACTGTTACCCATATTACCGACCCTACTCGACCTGTAAATACAGTAAGTGGCGGTATCATTACCAAAGATTACGATATCTGCGCTATGCACAACTACGAGCAGGACGGTGAAAAACTCAAAGCGAAGGTTTATAACCCTGAGACCGGTAAGTTCTACCATTATAGTGCTAAATATATCCCGAAATCGAAGGATTCAAGCGGTATGCCAACTGTTGGAGATATCTCAACCAAGGCGCCATTCAAGCAGGCTGAGTATGATGGCAAGAAGCCTTACTTCCTCGATGAGTTCGGAGGTATTAAGTGTTTGGAAGCAAACCCTAAGAAGGATACCGACCGCAAGGCTTCGTGGGGCTATGGCAAGTCGGCTGTAACAAAGGAGGATTTCTACAAGCGTTTGGAGGCGCAGGTTGATGCGTTGCTCTCAATTAGTGATAAGGTTTGGGGCTACTGCTACACCCAACTCACCGATGTTGAGCAGGAGGAGAACGGTATCTATCTCTACGACCGCACACCAAAATATGATGCAGCTCGTTTGAAGGCTATCTTCGGCAAAAACCCAGCAACAAAATAGTCTATAATAGACCTTATTTATTGAGAATTAGAGGAAAAGCGGTGAAAATTCACCGCTTTTCCTCATTTTTTGTAACAATTTTGCATTTTGAATTTTGCATTTTGAATTTTATTCGTACCTTTGCACCGCTAAATACCCTCATAGGGTTATAGCGGTAAGGCCCGTTCGTCTATCGGCTAGGACGCAAGATTTTCATTCTTGAAAGACGAGTTCGACTCTCGTACGGGCTACAAACGACGGGGAGGGCGCAATAGGTGTCTGACCTTCGGGCAAACAAAAACATTTTAGGAGAGGGCTTTAAGCCTATCCGCAAGCGGTCAAGGCCGTATTAAGAGGGGGGGCAACCTCAAATAGAAATTGTCTCGGTAAATTTGAAAATTAATAAAACAAACGAATAAAACTAAAAACTATGGCAAATCACAAGTCATCAGAGAAGAGAATCCGTCAGACAGCAACTAAGCGTGCACACAACCGTCTTTATCACAAGACTACTCGCAACGCTATCAAGGCTCTTCGCAACACTACCGAGAAGGGCGCTGCTGAGGCTTTGCTTCCAAAGGTAACAGCTATGCTCGATAAGTTGGCAAAGACCAACATTATCCACAAGAACAAGGCTGCTAACCTCAAGAGCGCAGCTCAGTTGCATGTAAACGCACTCTAATCGAGAGTCGTTTCGGATAGAAAAAACGAACTACTTACGCAAGTAGTTCGTTTTTGTATTTGTATGGTTGTTATTTCACCGCATCAACAAATCCCTCGTATTTAAGAATCAACGGCTCACAACGCAGATACATCTCTCGGGCAAGAGCCTGTTGTGTTGGTCGCTCCGAGGAGATATCTTTCAGATAGGCCTCATCTGCCACATGCTCCGCCGCACACAACTCCTCGCAAAGTTGGCGATGACGACGCAAAGCCGTTAGTTTTTCGGGCGAAACCTTGCCCGTACGAGCATACTCTGCCAACGCCTCAACAAGCGGCTTAAACGCGCTCTTCTCGCCCAAATCGGGCAGAATATCCTCCAAACACTCCCACTCCTCCAAGGCGATATAACACAATGCCAACTGCGGTGTCGCTTCGATATGGTCCTCGCTATCGCACTCCAAAAGGAGTTCGAGCTGTGCCGCCGAGAGCTCCACATCGCCTGCAAGGAAGTTATCCA
Organism: Alistipes sp.; assembly: GCA_017937805.1. Classification (GTDB taxonomy): domain Bacteria; phylum Bacteroidota; class Bacteroidia; order Bacteroidales; family Rikenellaceae; genus Alistipes. Next base: position 30,600 of record JAGBCX010000054.1, read on the forward strand.
CCGCCGAGCCGTAGATAATCTCTATCGCGGCGCGTGTGTTCGGGTGAGAGAAATCCAACTCCACAGCATCGTCTTCGGGCAACACCTCAACAATCTGCTGAAAAGCCTTGTAGCGAGTGTCGCAAGCCCCCTCGAAATCGCCCTCCGACTCCAAGCGAAGAGTCGTTTCGAGGGTTGTCGAGAAATCTCCACCAAGGAGGATAAAATTTTGATTTTCGGTAGGTTTAAGAGTTATCTTTCTCATCGTTTTTACTTTTTGAGTTGTGTTGATTTGTTGTTGCGAACCATCATATAGACCATCACACCGGTCAGGGCAACAGTCGCCACGCCACCCCAAACATAAGCCATAGGCACTGCGCCCATGCCGATAAACTGCTTCGACACAAAGACAAATGACGAGCAAATATAGGTCATAAACACCGCAGGAATTAGGGCAACCCAATAGTTGCTCTTTTCGAGGTGAAGATAGACCACAATACACCACAAAACAACCGATGCCAATGCCTGATTTGTCCAAGCGAAGTAGCGCCAAACGACATCAAAATCAACAAAAGTGAGGGCAACACCTGCCGAAAATAGAGGCAACGCGATGGCGAGTCGCTTCCACTTGGTCTTCTGCTCGATATGGAAGACATCGGCAATAATGAGTCGTGCCGAACGGAACGCCGTATCACCAGAGGTGATAGGGGCTGCCACAACGCCTAAAACCGCCAAAATGCCACCTACAACGCCAAGCGTGGTGTTCGATATCTCGTTCACCGCCCACGCAGGGGTGTGACCAGCCATAACTGCCGAAACACCGCCATCTTCATAGAAGAATGCCATCGAAATAGCCGCCCAAATCAGAGCAATGACCGACTCGGAAATCATCGAGCCGTAGAATACGAAGCGGCACTCTCGCTCATTGTTCACGCATCGAGCCATCAGCGGCGATTGTGTGGCGTGGAAGCCCGAAATCGCACCGCAGGCGATGGTGATAAAGAGCGTTGGCACAAGTGGCAGATTCTCCTTGTTCACATGGAGGTTTTCGAGCGTCATCTGCGGTATGGTGTAATCTCCAAAGATAAGCACACCGAGCAGGCCAAGTGCCATAGCGACCAACGCTACACCAAAGAGCGGATATATTTTACCGATAAGTTTATCGACCGGCAAAAGTGTTGCGATAAAGTAGTAGGCGATGATTATTGCGAGCCACCAATTCTTCGACAAAATATCGAATTTTGCCGAGAGGATATCGGCAGGACTCACAACAAAGACCACACCCACCAATATCAGCAACAACACCGAGAAGATACGCATAAAAGCGCCTGCGCCTTTGCCGAGGTAGCGAGCGACTATCTCGGTGATGCTCAAACCTTCGTTGCGCACAAGAATTACGCCCGAGAGGTAGTCGTGCATCGCCCCCATAAAGATTCCGCCAAAGGTAATCCAAAGGAACGCCACAGGACCATAACACGCTCCGAGAATAGCACCGAAGATGGGTCCCGTACCTGCTATGTTGAGCAGTTGGATAAGGAACGTGCGCCAACGTGGCATCGGCACATAATCGACACCATCATAGAGTTTTGCGCTTGGCACTTCGGCTTTTGCATCAATCTTGCAGACCTTTTCGAGGTATTTGCCGTAGGTGAAATAAGCCACAACGAGCAATACAAGACAACAGAGGAAGGTTATCATAATACGGTTAGTTTTTTGTTTTTACTAACTGCGAAGTTACAAAAAAATTGTTCTACTTCTCGAAAAAATGGGCGAAAGTTGCGCAAATAGAGGAACTTTTTACAATGTTTGCGGGAGCCAAAACCCCTAAATCGGCTCAAAAAAAGAAAAACCGACCAGAATCTCTTCCAGTCGGTTTTGTCATATAAAATAGGTATCCTACTTCTCCTTCAATGCTGCGTGAGCCGCTGCCAAGCGTGCGATAGGCACACGGAATGGAGAGCAACTTACGTAGTTCAAACCTGCGTAGTGGCAGAACTCTACCGAAGATGGCTCACCACCATGCTCACCACAGATACCGCACTTCAAGTCAAGACGAGTAGAACGGCCCTTCATAACAGCCTCGCGAACCAACTGACCTACACCATTGCGGTCGAGAACCTTGAATGGGTCTGCCTTGATGATGTTCTTGTCGAGATATACAGGCAAGAACTTAGCGATATCGTCACGCGAGAATCCGAGTGTCATCTGAGTAAGGTCGTTAGTACCGAACGAGAAGAACTCTGCAACCTCTGCAATCTGATTTGCAGTTACAGCTGCACGAGGAACCTCAATCATTGTACCTACGAGGTAGTCAATCTTGTCGTTACGCTCTGCGAATACCTCGTTAGCGGTCTGGTCGATAACGTTCTTCTGGTAGCGCAACTCCTTGTGGTTACCTACGAGTGGAACCATAATCTCAACCTTAACAGGGGTACCCGAAGCCTTAACATTCATTGCAGCCTCGATAATAGCGCGTGCCTGCATCTCGGTAATCTCTGGGTAGGTGTTACCAAGACGGCAACCACGGTGACCGAGCATAGGGTTAACCTCATGCAACGACTCAACCTTAGCAGCTACCTTCTCGTACGAGATACCCATCTCTGCTGCCAACTCCTTCTGCTCCTTCTCTGTGTGAGGAACGAACTCGTGCAA